>DAOULF010000259.1:0-91651 GCA_034420555.1 Dehalococcoidia bacterium | reverse complement strand
CGTACAGCACGGACAAGCCGGCCTGGTTGAGTTCGTCGTAAAGCGAGTCGGCGGATTCGGACACATCCGGCACGTTGGTGTTGAGTCCCACGAGGTGGACGTCGTAGGGTGCGATAGGTGTGGGGAATACGATTCCCGCTTCGTCGTGGTTCTGCTCGATGGCCGCGGCGAGCAGACGTCCGACGCCAATGCCGTAGCATCCCATGATTATCATGTGACGCTGTCCCTCGCTGTCGAGGTACTGGGCGTCCAGCTTCTCGCTGTACCTTGTGCCCAGCTTGAATACGTGGCCGATTTCTATGCCGCGACGAGTAACCAGCGAGCCATCGCACCTGGGGCACTGTTGGCCTTCCTGGGCCAGGGCGATATCCGAGACCATATCAGGCTCGAAGTCGCGCCCGACGTTGGCGTTGAGCAGGTGGTAATCGTCGAAATTGGCGCCGACCGCGAAGTTGGAGCCGAGATTGATCGAGTCGTCGGCGACAGTCCTGACATCCAGGCCGACCGGGGACGCGGAGCCGGCTACGATTCCGGCTTCGGCGACCTCAGCGGGGGAAGCGAGGCGCAGTTCGGCTGGATTGCCCAGCGCGTTGCTCAGCTTTATCTCGTTGACCTCCAGGTCGCCCCGTATGACGACGAATATCAGCTCGCCGTCAACGATATAGAAGACAGCCTTGAGCGTCTTGCCCTGGGGTATGCCCAGGAAGTCGCAGAGTTCGTCAATAGTCTTGACGCCCGGGCTATGCACTTCCTCTATCGGCAGCGGGTCTTCGACGGGCATCGGGGGTTTGGCGAACACGGCCTTCTCGGCGTTGGCGGCGTATCCGCAATTCTCGCACAGGATGATTGTGTCCTCGCCGCCGTCGGCGAGCAGTATGAATTCCTGGGAATCCCTGCCTCCGATGGCGCCGGAGTCGGCGTCAACGATGATGGGATCGAGGCCGCAGCGCGCGAATATCTTCTTGTAGGCGCGCACCATTGCGTCGTAGCTCCGGTCGAGTCCGTCCTGGTCGGCGTCGAAGCTGTATGCGTCCTTCATGTCGAACTCGCGCACGCGGATCAGGCCGGCGCGCGGACGCGGTTCGTCGCGGAACTTGGTCTGAATCTGGTAGAGCGTGACGGGCAGGTCGCGGTAGCTGAGGACATTGGCCTTGACGATGTTGGTGAGCAGTTCCTCGCAGGTGGGCGCGAGCGCGAGCAGACGGTCGCGGCGGTCGGTGAGCCGCATCATGTCGGGGCCGTAGGACTCGTCTCGGCCCGACTGCCGCCATATCTCTATGGGCTGGAGCTTGGACAGGTGGAGTTCCTGTCCGCCCTCGGCGTCCATCTCCTCGCGGATTATCTCCTCGATCTTCCTGATGGACCGCCAGGCGAGCGGCAGGTAGTTGTACACCCCCATCATCGTCTGGTGTATCATGCCCGCCCTGAGCATCAGCTTATGGCTGTCTAGTTCGGCTTCGGCTGGGTCGTCTCGCAGTGTCTTGCCGAACGCCCTGGACATTCTCATAGTTTAATTCCTCTTCATATATAGATACAGATTCAGGATACTGGGACCAGCATCTCCGCTTCGGCCTTGTCAACCTCTTCCATCAGCGCGGACAGCATTTCGGCCTCGGCTACTATGCGCGCCTTCTGGCCTTTGCGGAAGATTATAGCGCGGCCCGCGCCGGCCGCTATGCCGACATCCGCGTCCTTAGCTTCGCCGGGCCCGTTGACCTCGCATCCCATGACCGCGACCTTGATGGGAGACTTGGTCTTCTTGAGCATCTCATCAACGGTGTTGGCGAGGCTTACGACGTCCACATCCGCTCGACCGCAGGATGGACAGGCGACCAGAACCGCGCCCTCTTTGCGCAGTTCCAGGGACTTGAGGATCTCGAAGCCGGTATAGACCTCTTCCACCGGGTCGTCGCTGAGGGAAACGCGGATTGTGTCGCCAATGCCGTCGTAGAGGAGTGCGCCGAGTCCGATGGCACTGCGGATGCTGCCCGACCTGGCGGTGCCGGACTCGGTTATGCCAAGGTGCAGCGGGTAGGGAACGAGCTTGGACATTCGCCTGTACGACTCGACTGTGGTGTCTATGTCGAAAGCCTTCAGCGAGATCTTTATCAAGTCGAAATCGAGGTCCTCCAGTATGCCTATTTCCCAGAGGCCGGTGGCTACCATGTGATCAACGACGGAGTATTCGTCGTCATCGCCCGTACCCTTCGCGAGCATATTCACGCCGTCCCTGTGGCGGGACAGACCGCGCGTCTTGCCGATGCCGCCCACCGGGGGCAGGCTGCCGAAGTTGACGCCGATGCGGATTGGAACGCCCCGCGTCTTGGCCTCCCTGACGACCAGTTCCACCTTCTCGCGGTCGCGGATGTTGCCCGGGTTCAGGCGCAGGCAGTCAACGCCGCTTTCGAGCGCTTTCAGAGCGAGTTGGTAGTGGAAGTGTATATCGGCGACGAGTGGGATGCGTATCTGCCGCTTTATGTCGGCCAGCGCTTCGGCGGCCTCCATGTCCGGGACGGCGGAGCGGATGATCTCGCACCCTGCGTCCTCGAGTTCCCTTATCTGGCGAACGGTGGCGGCGACATCGCGCGTGTCGGTCTTGGTCATAGATTGTACGGATATGGGCGCGTCTCCGCCGATCTTCACGTCGCCGACGTGGAGCGCCTTGGTGACCCTTCGCTTTATCATGTTGGGAAAGCTCCTTTGCGCCAGAGACGCATCCGGGCCGGTTCGGTTGCATATCAGCTTAAGGTATCAGTCTCTCGCCGGACAAGATTCGGGTTATGTCGAAGAAGCTGACGACCAGTATCAGCCCGATGAGGACCGCGAACCCCACTATATGCACCAGGCCCTCTTTTCTGGGGGAGATCCGTTTTCCTCCACGCACCCATTCTATCACCACGAAGACCAGTTTCCCCCCGTCCAGCGCCGGAATGGGCAGGATGTTTATTATACCCAGGCTGATGCTGAGGAATGCGACCAACTCGAAGAAGATCGTAAGACCGTATTGATCGGACGCTTCCGCGACCTCTCCGGTGACCTGCGCTATGCCGATTGGCCCGGTGACCCCCGGGTTGGGGCCTCCGCCGGCCCATTGCTGGAATGCGTTCTTGGTGGTGGTCAGTATCTCCCATATTCGGCCCGCCGCGTCCGGGACGGCCTGGAGCGCGGGCTGTCGCTCCTTGACGAAGCGGAAGTTGGGGGTGCCGATGATGACACCCACTGCTCCCTGGGTTAGTGTGTCGCCCACTTCCAGTTGGCCGTCGTAGCGGCGCGCTTCCCGGAGACTGACCTGGGTTTCAGGGTCGGTGACCGTTTCCACTACACGGAAAGTCGGGGGATTCGACCTAGGCACGACGGTTACGTTCTCGACAACCGAGAATTCGGGGGACTGTCCAAGCCCGGACACGATGGATCCGCGCCGTATGTTGAGCTCGATTTCTTTGTCCAGGGTGTCGTTGACTGTTTCAATCAACTCGTAATGGTTTCTGACCCGCTCTCCGTTGACCGCGAGTATCTGGTCGCCGGGCCTGATTCCGGCTTCGGCAGCGGGGGACCTGGGAGCTACGCCGCTGATGGATACGGTCCCGACAGGCACGTCGCGCGGGAATAGGAAGATGATACTGAATATGACCAGAGGCGTGAGGAAGTTCATGAACGAACCGGCCACAAGCACGATGGCGCGCTTGAGCGGGGTCTGGTCGGTGAAGCGGCGTCCGCTATCGGGGTCGGGGTCACCGGATTCGAGCCGGGCCTGTTCTGCGGAGTCGGGAACGCCAGTGGCGTTGTCCTCGCCCAGCATCCTCACGAATCCGCCCAGGGGTATCCAGTTTATGGAGTAGAGGGTCTCGCCGTAGCGGACTCCGAACATGCGGGGAGGAAAGCCGAAGCCGAATTCCAGGACCTTGATGCCGAATCGCTTTGCGGCAAGGTAGTGTCCGAGTTCGTGGACGAATATCAGGAAGCCGAGTACAGGGATTATCAGCAGCCAGGAGGGCAGCGGCAGTCCGAACATACTAGCCCCTCGCCAACTCGGTCACGGCGTCGTAGCCGAATCTGCCCGCGCTGATAATGTCGGTGAGGTCTGGGCGCTCGACACTGCGGTGGCTGTCCAGCGCGGCGCGTATCACCTGTTCGATCTCCAGGAAACCGATCCGGCCTCCGAGGAACGCCTCAACAGCCGCGTCGTTCGCTCCGCTGAGGGCGGCGGCCCAAGTGCCTCCGCGCTTGGCGAAGCCGATTGCCATGTCGAAGCAGGGGTAACGCTCGCGCTCCCAGTCGTAGAATGTGAGGGAACCCGTGGAGATTGGATCAAAGCGATCAATATGGGGGTTGACCATCCGGTCAGGGTACAGCAGCGCGTATTGGATGGGCAGACGCATGTCGGGCTTGCTCAACTGGGCCTTGACCGAGCCGTCCACAAACTCGACCATCGAGTGGATGACGCTCTGGGGGTGGATGACAACCTCTATGTCCTCCCAGGGCATACCGAACAGCCAGTGGGCCTCTATGACCTCGAACGCCTTGTTCATAAGGGTCGCGGAGTCAACGGTTATCTTCCGGCCCATTTCCCAGGTCGGGTGCCTGAGCGCCTGCTGAGGAGTGACTGACGACAGTCGCTCCAGGGGAGTATCCCTGAACGCGCCGCCGGACGCGGTGATTATCAGCCTGGATACAGTAGCCCTTTCGCCTCTTATGCACTGCCATATCGCGTTGGGTTCGCTGTCCAGGGGCATGAGATCAACGCCCTCGGAGTTCGCCAGCGAGGTGACCATCTCGCCTGCCATCACAATCGTTTCCTTGTTGGCGAGAGCGATCTGCTTGCGGGCTGAGATCGCGGCCAGGGTGGGCGCTATCGCAACGTCTCCGGTCGTAGCGGTTACCACCACGTCAACCTCGTCCTGGCAGACCAGTTCCGTCAGGTCACATTCCCGGATGCCATCGGTGAGCAAGCGGGATTTTTCATCCTCAGCGCCGTTGCAGTGGATGTATCTGGGCCGGAATTCTTCGATCTGCCTGCCCAGCAGTTCCAGGTTGCGATTGCAGGCCAGCGCCACCACGTCGAACATATCCGGGAATGTCCGAACCACGTCAAGTGTCTGGGTTCCCACCGAGCCTGTGGAACCGAGTATGGCTAGTCCTTTTCTGTCGTCGTCCATGATCATCAATCATACACAACGGCGATGTCTAATCCAACGGCTGCCAGGCCCTTAGCTTCTTGCGGCGCGCCTGCGCCGTAGCCACATCCACAGCCAGAGGCGCGGGCTGCGCTTCCAGCCCAGGTTCGATGAGACGAATCGGGCCACAGGCGGGCGTCCCAAGACCAGCGGCCTCGCCCAGCGTCTCAGTTCGCGCACCTTGGTCTCGCCACTGCTCCAGTTATCTATGAGCGCGCTCGATTCCTTCCAATCCAGTGAAGGAAACATCCCTAAAGGCCCGGCGCGACGCTGGCCGACCATGAGGCTTGCGCCCGCCTCCATCGCTACCGCGACGCCGCCAACGATGTCCCAGAGATGGGGGTTGGAGGTGTACATATATTGCGTAATTCCGCGCGCCACCATGATGAGTTCGTAAGCAATCGAGCCGGTGACCCTGGGGTCGCCGGTCTTTCCTCGCATCGGAGCGTCGAAGCTGTACAGCCTGTCGAACATACCGGGCACTGTGATTAGTTGATTGGGCTGGGGAGAGTCCAGTTCGACCGCGCCGATGGGCGTTCCGTCGGTGAACGCGCCGCCCCCTCGCCTGGCGTGGTGCACGACGCCGCCGCCCTCCTCGGGCCAGGGCGTATATACCGCGCCCACGATGGGTTCACCCCTGTACAGGACCCCCACCGAGCAGGCGTAAACCGGAAGCCCGTGCAGAAAGTTCTTCGTGCCGTCCAACGGGTCGAGGACCCAGAGGAAGTCGCCCGCCGCTGCATCGGCGTCCTGTGCGTTCTCATCGTCCTCTTCGCCCAGGATGTCGTGGGTCGGAAAGCTCTCCAGGATTCCCTTCGTGAGAAAGTCCTGCGTCTCGCGGTCGGCGTCGGTGACAGGGTCGCGCGGGTTGTCGTCCTTGTACTCGATGCTCAGCCTTCCGCCAAAGTAGCCGGAGAGAAGTTCGCCGCCGCCCCGCGCCAGTTCGACGGCTCGCGCCTCTATCTCGGCCAACAGCTTGTCGTCGGGCGAGTGGGTGGATTCGCTCACTTGCGGCATGGCTTTCAGTCCAGCGTTCGCAGCGGCGGCAGTTGCAGTTCGGCGCAGATGTCGCTGAACCACTCGATGACCTCTTTGTGGAGCGGTATGCCGTTCTCGCGCCGTTCCTGTTCCTCTTCGTACTCGGAGAGACCGGGATAGAGAACGCGCGCGTGACCGGGCGCGGGCGGAGTGTCTTGCAGCATCCTCAGCATATCGTCCATGTTCTGCTTGAACTCGTCGAGGTCGCAGAACGACGCGATGTTGTAGGCCGCGAAGTAGTGGTGGCTCGCGCCGCCGCCGGACAGCATCGAGGGCCTGTCGCCCGACAGCATCGAGGCCAGCACTTCGGACATCAGGCTGAAGCCGTAGCCCTTGTGCGACCCCTGTTCGCGGGTTCCGCCCAGCGGTAGCTGGTAGTATTGGCCGCGTTCCGGCATGGGAACTTCGTCCAGTATCGGATCGCCGTCCGTTCCCGCAATCCAGCCGCCGAGCAGGTTCGCGCCGACCCGGCTGGCGAGTCCCAGCTTGTTGCCAGCTATGGCGGAGGTGGCGGCGTCGAACAGCAGGAACGGCTCCGACTTGGCGGGCGCGGCGATAGCGAGCGGGTTGGTGCCGAAGCGGGGTTCCGCTCCGTATGTGGGCAGGACGAGCAGGCCGCCAGCCGTCGCGGTCATGCCTACCATGTCAGCCTTTGCCGCGAGCATGGCGTGGTGGCCGATGGCGCCGGAGTGTCCGGCGTTGTACATCGTCACTACGCCCATGCCGACGTTGCGCGCCTTCTCGATGGCTATGTCCATCGCCTTCGGGCCGAGTATGACGGCGAGGCCGCGGTCGGCGTCAATAGTGGCGGTGGCGGCTGATTCGCGCTCCACCTTCCAGTCGGGCCTGGGGTTGAGAGTGCCCTGCGAGTAGCCCTGCACATAAGACCTGAGCATATTGGACACGCCGTGCGTCTCGACACCTCTGAGATCGGTGGAGACGAGGACGTCGGCGCCCAGCTCGGAGTCTTCGGGCGCAACGCCCATCTTCTCGAATATGGACGCTACGGTTTCGCGCAGCCCGTCGTGCGGGACGTGAATCTCGTCCTCTTTTGGAACCTTGAATCGTTCGAGCATATTTCTTTCCACCTCTTGAACTTGCGATATGAAGCGGTAGGATTGTATCAGCAACAGCGGGTCTATTGGGATTGTGTCCCCGGTTTCCAGGGTATTTGCTCGGAAGAGAGGGTTGTAATGAACTCCGGAGCGCTTGAAAGTTCGGGCCGCGTTTTCATAGAATACAGCCCAGACAGGGCTTGTCTGGATCGAGTCCTGGCGCCCTTTAAGCTGGTTCAGTGAGGCCGGCAAGGGACGAATACGCGGAAGGTCTTCCGCTCCGTATCGCGTACCTCTTGTCGGCATGGCAAGAGGTTTTTGTTTGGTTGAAAGCGAAGCCACGGACGGACGTCGGATTCTGACCGACGACGAGATACGCCGCGCGCTTATCCGCGTAGCCCATGAGGTCATGGAGCGGAATGGCGGCGTCGAGGGCGTCGTGCTTGTTGGGATGCACACTCGCGGGGTCCCAATCGCGCAAAGGATCGCCGGATTCGCGCAGCAGTTCGAGGGTGTCGAAGTTCCTGTTGGGATGCTGGACATCGGGCTGTATCGGGACGACGTCGCGGCCGGAGCCAGGCCCGTCATGCGCCCCACGTCTATCCCCGACATACAGGGGAGGACAGTCGTGCTGGTGGACGACGTGCTGTACACCGGGCGCACCGTAAGGGCGGCCATGGACGCGCTGACCGACCTGGGCAGGCCCAGCCAGATACAGCTTGCTATCCTCGTTGACCGCGGACACCGCGAACTTCCCATCAGGGCGGACTACGTTGGAAAGAACGTGCCTACCTCGCTCGACGAGCAGGTCTATGTGAGGCTGGTCGAGATTGACGGCGCCGATGAAGTCATCCTGGCAAGGGAGGAGGAACCATGACGCAGAGCTTGAGCGCTCAGACTCGCGCCCGGCAGACCAACGGATCATATCCTGAACGAGCTTCCAGGACGGGACGAAGACACGTTCTCGACCTCGACGACTTTTCGGTCCAGGAGATCGGGGAAGTCTTTCAGAACACGGACGCCATGCGCGAGGTGATGAACCGCGACATCAAGAAGGTCCCCACACTGCGCGGTAAGACGGTGATAACGCTGTTCACAGAGGCCAGCACCCGCACCCGCGTATCGTTCGAGCAGGCGGGCAAGATCCTGAGCGCGGACGTGATCAACGTGTCCGGCTCAGGCAGCAGCGTCGAGAAGGGGGAATCTCTGTACAACACCGCGCTGACCCTCCAGGCGATGAACGCGGACATCATCGTGATAAGGCACAGCCACTCGGGCGCGCCGCACTTCCTGGCGAGAAACTTGGATGCCTGCGTCATCAACGCGGGCGACGGAACCCACGCGCACCCAACCCAGACACTGCTGGATATGTACACGATGCGCGAGCGTTTCGGGCGTGTCGAGGGGCTGAAGGTGGTCATAGTCGGAGACATACTTTACAGCCGGGTGGCGCGCTCCAACCTGTGGGGCCTGACCAGGATGGGCGCGGAAGTAACGCTGTGCGCGCCTCCGACTCTCATCCCGCAGGATATGCTGAACGGCTTCTCGGATGCGCCGGACCATCCCTTCGCCTCGGTGAAGATAGAGAGAGACGTGGAGAAAGCGCTGGAGGGCGCGGACGTGGTTTACGCGCTCCGTCTGCAACTCGAACGACAGCGCGCCGGACACCTGCCCTCTCTCAGGGAGTATTCCCGGACCTACGGCATCAACGCCGAACGGCTGGAACTCGCCAAGCCGGGCGCGCTGGTGATGCACCCGGGGCCGATGAACGAGGGCGTGGAGATAGACCCGGAGGTGGCCCACGGCACAAGGTCGGTCATAGAGGAGCAGGTAACTAACGGCGTAGCGATCCGAATGGCGCTACTGTACGGCGTCGCAACGCCGGTGCGTGAGCAGCTATTCCGCGCGGACAGAAATTAGCCGGGAATTGTCGAGTAAATGAGTCAGCAATCACAGAGCGACCAGTCCGCAGAACGGCCCACCAGCTATCCCGGCTGGGACGGCGAACTGCCCCGCCATCGCGCGACGGTCATCGTAAGGCGCGATGGCCGCGTGCTGGTGGTGCGGGACAGGGGGCGTCCGACTTACGCACTCCCCGGCGGCGGCATAGAGAAGGGCGAACTCCCAATCGTGGCGGCGGCCCGCGAACTGCACGAGGAAACGGGGCTCGAAGCCTCAGTTATAAGATTCCTGTTCGTATTCGAGGGCAAGTACAACAATCACCACCTCTACGAAGTGGAGGCCGACGGGGAGGTTGCCGTTCGGGGCGAGGTGGACGGCTTCGTGTGGTGGGATATGCGCGACGACACGCCCGTCTATCCCCACGTTCGGGGCATACTTGAGAGGCTGAGAACGAGGAGCGAGTGAGTGGAAAAGATACTCATCAAAGGCGGCAGAATAGTAGATCCGTCCCAGGACATTGACATGGTTGGCGACCTGCTTCTCAGCGATGGGAGAGTCTCAGGCATGGAGAAGTCAATCTCGTCCTCAAATGGCGCTCGCGTGGTGGACGCCGCCGACATGGTCGTTTCGCCCGGATTCATTGACCTGCACTGCCACCTGCGCGATCCGGGCCTGGAGTACAAGGAGACGATAGCCACCGGAACCAGGGCCGCCGCGAAGGGTGGGTTCACCACGGTCTGCGCGATGCCCAACACCGAGCCGACGATGCACACCCGCGCCACGGTCGAATACGTCTTGGACAGGGCGCGGACGGAGGGCGCGGTCCGCGTGCTGCCCATCGGATGTGTCACCAAAGGCTCCCTGGGCAAGGAACTGGCAGAGATGATGGAGTTGGCCGAGGCGGGTTGCATCGGCTTCAGCGACGACGGTCACCCGGTCGCGGACTCCAATATCATGCGCCAGGCGCTCAGCTACGCGTCCGGCCTCGGACTGCCTATAATCAACCACTGCGAGACGCCGGACCTGTTCAGGGGCGGCCACATGAACGAGGGCTGGGTGTCCAACCGGCTTGGCGTGCAGGGCGCGCCCAATTCCGCCGAGGAGACGATGGTCGCGCGCGACATATCGCTGGCCGAACTGACAGGCGGTCACGTCCACCTGGCGCACATCTCGACGATAGGGACGCTCGACCTGGTGAAACGCGCCAAGGCCGCCGGAATCAACGTGACGTGCGAGGTAACTCCGCACCACCTTACGCTGACCGACGAGGCGGTTATGGGCGGACAGGGCGGCAGTCCGTTCGAGCCGCTTGGCGAGAAAGCCTACGACACCTACGCCAAGGTGAACCCGCCGCTCAGGGCGCGTCCCGACATGAACGCGATGGCCCAGGGCCTCGCGGACGGCGTGATTGACATAATCGCCACAGACCACGCTCCACACGGACGGGTGGAGAAGCTATGCACGTTCGAGGACGCGGCGATGGGCATAAGCGTACTGGAGACGGCGCTGGGGTCGTCGCTGTCCCTCGTCCACGACGGGCATATCGCTCTGCCGCTTGTGATAGATAAGCTGACCGCCGCGCCCGCGAACCTGCTCGGACGCTCCGATATAGGAACGCTGCGGCCCGGCTCTGAGGCGGACGTCACCATCTTCGACCCGGACGCGGAGTGGGTTGTGGACACGGAGGAGTTCGTGTCGAAGGGGAAGAACTCGCCGCTGCACGGGGCTACGCTCAAAGGGTGGGTGGAGATGACGCTGGTGGGGGGCGAGGTTGTGTTCGAGAATGGAAGGTCGGCATGAAAATCATCTATGATCAGGAAGTGGACATCCTCAGAATCCTGCTGAACGACTCGGACATCGGGGATAGCGACGAACACAAGCTGGGCGTCATCATAGACTACGACGATCAGGGCAATGTGATTGGCTTGGAGATATTGGACGCATCCGAGCTTGTCGAGAATCCGAGGGCAGTAGAGTACGCGGTTACGGGCTAAGGAAGGGAATTCGCGTGGAAGAAGTCAAGCTGTGGGCGATTGATGGCCTTCAGGTCGAGGATTTGAAGCCTACTGGACAGGCTGAGACTGAGAAGTCGCTTGAAGATACGCTTGTTAGCCGTCCAGAGTTGCTACTGGAAGACCTCACGCTGGTTGGTAGGCAGACGCCGACTGAGGGCGGGCCGCTAGATTTGTTGGGAGTGGGAGGTGATGGTCGGCTGGTCGTGTTCGAGTTGAAGCGTGGCACTCTCACGCGGGAAGCGGTGGCACAGGTTATAGACTACGCTTCCTATCTTGATGGAATGGACTTAGAAGACCTGGCTAATCACATATCTCGGAGGTCAGGAAGTTATGGGATCGACAAAATAGAGGACTTTCAGAACTGGTACATAGATGACCTGGGCTTTGAGGACTTAGAGTTATTGAAGCCGTTGCGTATGTTCCTGGTTGGCTTGGGCGTTGACGCAGCGACCGAACGAATGGTTAAGTTCCTCGCAGAGAACAGCGGCATGGACATCTCGCTGCTGACCTTCCACGGCTTCAACTATGAAGGCAAGACCATCCTAGCCAAGCAGGTAGAAGTTCAGGGTGTTGAAGATGTGGACGTTGATACGAAGAAAACACGACGGCGAAGGCGTACTAGCGCAGAACTGTTGGCTTCAATAGATGAGAGGGTGGATGAACATGGCATACGTAATCTGTTCGATTCTGTAAGGGATCTATTCCGTGATAATTGGGCCAGTTCTGACGAAAGACCACGTGCTCTTGGGTTTAATGTCCAGATCCCGGGCCGTACACCCACAGGCAGACGTACACGTCACGCATACGCGCGCATAGATCCTGAGAACGGTAGAGTGAGGCTAGTCTTCTATCCTAGGTCGGTCGAATTGTGCGAGGATGCGTTCAGGCAGCCGATAGAGGAAATTCCCTACGTAACATGGCCGCGAGACCGGAAGGCGTTAGAAGACGCCAACACTGAAATCCAGTTCCTTCTAACTTCGGAGGGATGGGATATGTACAAGGAGCAGTTGACTGGGCTCGCGCAATCTTTGTATCAGGCTTGGCAGGACGGGGAATAGTAGGGGAGCGAACTGCGATGCAGGTCAATGAACTGATTCGGAAAGCTCAGACTGTCGTTGACTGCGACGACAATAAGAAGGCTGTGCAGCTTGACTATGCGACTTGGGAAGATTTATTAGCGTTCGTTTCAGATAAGACAGGTGACCAGACGACACAGGATAAGAGTTGGATTACTGAGAAACTCAACGAAATCTACGCTGAGGAGGACTCCAGCTTGGATCCAGTTCTGGCCGCTATGCAGTGGGCTTCCTTGCCCAAGGAAGATTGGTAGTGCGGCGAGGAGAAATCTGGTGAGCGAAGATGCCTGACGAAATCATTGAAGAACTGTGGAAAGTCAAAGACGATATGGCTAGGGAATGCGGCAACGACGTTCGGAAACTCGCTGCATACCTGGAGGGGAGACGCGCTTCTGAATCAGACGAATCTCTCAAGCGGCACAGGATTCCAGACAGTCCTCGATAAAGAAAGCGAACATGAGCATCTCACGGAATATGGACATCGCCAAACCCATAAGGATAGGAAAGGTCTATCCAATACTATGAAAAATCTCGCACACCTCGTACTGGAAGACGGCTCCGCGTACCGCGGGTTCGCGTTCGGCGATACCTTGCGGCAGACGCACGGCGAGGTCGTCTTCAATACGTCTATGACCGGATACCAGGAGATACTCACCGACCCGTCCTATGCCGGCCAGATAGTCGTGCCGACGTACCCGCTTATCGGGAACTACGGCATAAACCGGCAGGACTCCGAGTCGCGCGAGATACGGGTGTCCGGCTTTGTCGTGCGCGAACACTGCGACGCGCCCAGCCATCCGATGAGCGAGATGACGCTGGACGAATTTCTCAGGTCGCAGGGGGTTCTGGGCATCAGCGGCGTGGACACCCGCGCCGTCACGCGGCGGCTGCGCTCCAGGGGCGTGATGATGGGAACCATCGCGGTGGACGAATCGCCTGAAAGCGCGCTGGAACGTCTGAGAGAACTGCCCACCTACGAAGGAACGGACTTCGTGCGAGAGGTATCCACTTCCGCACCGTATCCCTGGGATCAGCCTGTTCCGGGAGCGACGCCCGCCGAGCCGCGTTTCAGGATACTGGTTGACGACTGCGGGCTGAAGTACAACATACTCCGCATCCTGCGGACGCGCGGCTGCGAGGTGACCGCGTACCCGGCGGCTACGTCGGCGGAAGACCTACTCGCGCTGAAGCCGGACGGCATACTGATGTCCCCGGGGCCTGGGGACCCCGACCTGCTGGACTACGCGGTTGACACCGCCAAGGGTCTTATCGGCAACGTCCCGATAATGGGCATCTGCCTCGGCAACCAGATACTGGCGCGCGCGTTCGGCGGACGTAACTACAAGCTGAAGTTCGGACACCGGGGCGGTAATCATCCTGTCAAGGAGATAGCTACTGGGCGGGTGCATATCACCGCGCAGAACCACGGCTACGCTGTTGACCCGGACAGCCTGCCTTCCGAGATAGAGGTCAGCCACGTCAACCTGAACGACGATACGGTGGAGGGGCTGGAGCATCGCTCTCTACCGATCATGAGCATCCAGTACCACTCCGAGGCGTCGCCCGGCCCACGCGACAATGAGTACCTCTTCGACCGCTTCCTGGATATGGTGAAGTTGCACAAGGAAGACTGACGAAGACAACAAAGGGGAGGTCTGTTCGGACCTCCCCTTTGCGAGTTTCTTGTTGCTCAGTCAACTAGCGCAGGCAGTGTCCTCCTCGTTACCACGACAGCGCGTAGCAGGCGCGGCGCGGGTCGGCGGAGGACGCGAGCGATCCGGTTTCGGGATTGCGGGTGTTTACGGTAGCTCCCATTCCGGCGCTGGCGACGGTTACGATGTCGTGTCCCATTCCTCTGAGTTCGTCAACGACGCCCTGAGAAATGCCCGGCTCCACGCCAAGTTGTCCGGGGTAGTAGGTGTGCGGATAGAAGCTGTTCTTCACACCCTGGCTGGCGAACCTCGGAGCCTCGACCGCCTCCTGTGGATTCATGCCCCACAGCACCGAGTTGAGGACAAGCTGCATATTAGCCTGCGCCTGGTGGTCGCCGCCCGGGCAGCCGATAGTCATTATCGGAACGCCGTCTTTGGTGACCATGTAGTTGACCAGCGTCGTCCTGGGACGCTTGAACGGCTCCAGGCGGTTCGGGTGGCCGTCCTCGAAGTTGAACATCTCGATCCGGGTGCTGAGAGCGCAGCCGAGTTCGGGGAAGTACACCGACTTGCCGAACGAACCGCCTGACGGGGTGGCGCAAACCATGTTGCCGTCGCGGTCAATCGCGGATATGTGCGTCGTGCCGCTGTCCGCGCCTCCGCCGTCGGCTGCCGCGGTGGGGATTTCCGCGCGCGGCCGAGCCGCTGTGCCGGACATTGCGGAATACTTGTACGGATCGCCCGGAGGCGGCAGTTCGGGCATCGCCCTGTTCGGGTCTATCATCGCGGCGCGCTCTTTAGCGTATTCCTTGGACAGCAGCCCGTCCACCGGCACATCCACGAAGTCGGGGTCGCCGTAGTAGGCTTCACGGTCGGCGAAGGCCAGATTGACTGCCTGGCTGACGGTGTGGACGTAGGCTGTGGAGTTGTGTCCCATGCCGCGCAGGTCGAAGTTCTCCAGGATGTTGAGCGCCTGCATCAGGACCGCGCCCTGCGTCCAGGTTTGCTGTCCGTGTACCTCGTGTCCCATGTAGGACGTCTTGAGCGGCGTCTCGTACTTGGCCTCATAAGAGGCGAGAGACTTGAGGCCGAGAATACCGCCGACCCGGTGGGCGCAGTCGTGGATTATCTGGGCTATCTCTCCGGTGTAGAAGCAGTCTCGCGCGGCGCGAACGCCGTCAACGCGATGGCCGGGGGCGGCGCTTTCGGCCTCTACCAGCTTGCGCAGTATCAGGCCGAGAGACTTCTGCACGAGAATGGATCCCGGTTCGGGCACCCTGCCGTCGTCGTAGAACACGTCCGTCCCGCCCGGCGGGTACTCGTCCCACTGGCTTCGCGTTCCGGGTCCGTCTATTCTCTCCAGCATATACTCATAGTTCGGAATGCCGCGTTCGGCGTAGTGGATGGACGGCTCTAACACTTCGCCGACGGTCTTGGTCCCATACTTCTCCAGCAGGGAAAGGTACGCGGCCACGACGCCCGGCACCGTGAAGCTCAGATGCGCCAGTGGCCCCGGCCCTGTCGGGATCTCTTCCTGGCCCTGCGAACGATACCAGTCAACGGTTGCCAGCCTGGGGGCCGTCCCCTGACCGCTGAGGGAAAGCAGGTCGCCGCTCTCGGCGTGATACAGCATGAACACGCCCTCGGCGGCCAGCGAGTAGGACGCGATTGGCTCAGTGACCGCGGCGGCGAACCCGGCGGCCACCACAGCGTCGAAGGCGTTTCCGCCGGAAAGCAGCATCCGCATCCCCGCCATGGAGGTGAGATAGTGTCCGCTGGATATGACGCCCTGCGTTCCATACACCACCGGCCGGCCTGTGGCCTGCTGCCCGATGTTGCCCTGTTCCAGTGCCGATGCCGAAAGAGTCATAGTTCTCTCCTCAAATTGCTTTGTGTCTGCAAATCGTTCCGGGCCGATGTTAGCTCGGCGGCTCGATGCCGTGTTCGCGCAGCAAGCGCTCCATCTCTCGGAGCCTGGCGCGCTCGTCGTCTCTCTCCCGCCCCGCCCTGACCCGCGCTTCGCGTTGGCTGTCGCGCTCTTGCTCAGCGGCTATTCTGGCGACGAACTCGCTGTCGCGCTCCTCCTCGGCTCTCACTCGTTCTGCCTGTGCCTTCCTGCGGGCGGCTAGGGACTCGCTGAGATTGTCTATGTACTCGCCGGTGGAGGGGTTGAAGAATCTGAACCAGTCCTTCCTGCCGTGCAGTTCGAGGTTCAGTACCGAACTGAACCCCCTGCATACGCCGCTGTCCGGGTCAACCTCGATCTCGATTGGCTCGTATGCCCCGTCAACCAGTCGAAAGCCCTGAAGCAGCGGGTCGAGCCGGGTTTCCTGGGTTGGGTCGTACATCCAGTATTCCTCAACGCCCCAACTCTCGTAGAGATTGCGCTTGCGTCCGACATCCTCTCGCCACGTGCCGTTGGAGGTCACCTCCATTATGAACATTGGAGCTTCTCCCTCCAGCCACATGAAGTAGGAAGAGCGAAGCCGCTTGTCCAGGTTGGGTATGGCGAACACGTCCGGAGCGACGCTGCCGGAAGGGTCTCCCTCCCGGAAGTAGATGAACATATCTCCGCCGACATAGACGTCGGGACGCTCCTCGAAGTGCGCGAATAGCGCCCAAGTAGCATAGGTTGCCGGGAAATAGTGAGATGGGGTTTCAGCCACTGGTTCACCGTCTGATTCGGGATAATATACGCCGTCGTTGGGGGTCGGCGGTCTATCTGTCTGGGTGTGCAGCGTGGTCATGTCGGCGCTCCGTTCCCCTTTGATTCCTGGAGGTTAGTTTATAGTGTTTGGCCGTGGGTTGTCAGTATGGTCACGGAATCCGCTGAAATCTGGATGAGATTGTCCTGTGGAGGCAGGAGTGCCTTCTCAAAGGGTTTATAGATACTGTACCAATTTAGTCGGCTCTGCCAGTGGCGAGAAAATTCCCTTCCCCCTTGATGGGGGAAGGTTAGGATGGGGGTGACTCCCCTACCGACCAAGCTGATACAGGTTCGGGTTTCTACCGCGACTACACTACCACTCCACTCTATGCTACAATGACCGCATGAAATCAGAACATATATATAAGCAGGAATTTATGACGTAGGCATGGAGGACACGGAGTTTCTCTTCCCGTAGCTTCAACGCTGGGAAAACTCTGGGCAACACAGGACGAAAATTGCCCCAGCCGGACCCTGTTCAACTCCAGTTAAGCGCCTTGTTCAACCCAACGTATTCATAAACCGGAATATATGTATATTGTTCACTACCAATTCGGCCACCGATTTGGAAAAGGTCTTGGTAGAGGCAATCGTTTGACTTTTATCGCCGTCCATATTGGGTTAAGATTGAGACGAGTATCGTCGAGGCAGGGAAAGCCCGCTTCGGCGCGCAGCAAAATGGAAGGTACAAACAATGACTAAGCTGAGCGGTTTTGGCCTGCTGGTGCTCGGGGCCGTCCTGGTGCTACTGGGCCTCGTCTTCAGATTGGGCATCATACAGTGGCTGATAGACATCACTGGACTAATCCTGATTATTCTCGGAATCGTGATTGTGGTCGTCGGGATCATCTCGATATTCACCGGCAGGAAGTCCTCCGATTTCTGAAATACATTCCAGATTGAATGACGGATCAGAATGAACTATTAGGGAGTTGGGAAAATGGGCCTCATGTCCCGAATATCAACGGTAGTCAAAGCCAAGATCAACAGGCTGGTGGATGACGCGGAGAATCCCGCCGAGAACCTGGACTACGCATACGAGAAACAGCGCGAGATGCTTCAGAACGTCAAGCGCGGCATAGTCGAGATGGTCACCACCAAGCGCAGGCTCCAGCTCCAGGCCGAGAAGGTCAGGGCGAGCATCGTGAACGTGGAGAATCAGGCGCGCCAGGCTATGGCGGCGGGCAGGGAAGACCTGGCTCGCGTGGCGCTCCAGAGAAAACAGACTGCCTTAATCGAACTGGAAGGGCTGGACGAACAGGTAGCCCAGCTCGAACTGGAACAGGAGAAGCTGACTCGCGCAGAGCAGCGTCTGACTGCTAAGGTGGAGTCCTTCCGCTCCCGCAAGGAGATAATCAAGGCGCAGTACAGCGCGGCGCAGGCGCAGGTGAGGATTGGCTCCGCTCTCTCGGGCATATCTGAGGAGATGGGAGACGTTCAACTCGCGGTGGAACGCGCCGAGGACAAGACCGAAAACCTGCGCGCCAAGGCCGGCGCGATTGACGAACTGGCCGAATCCGGCGTCCTGGACGATCAGCTGACTCCGGGCGGGGGCGACGTACTGAGCCGGGAGCTGGCGCAGTTGACCGCCGAGCAGAATGTCGAAGACGAACTGGCGGCGCTCAGGACCAGCTTGCCCGCTTCAAGTCAAAAGAGGGCGCTTCCGGGCAGCTGAAGCGCGTCCTTGGAGAATGAGATAAATCCGATGATAGTAAGAATACTGACCGAAGGCCAGTTCAACCTACCCGGCGCATTCATTGACGAATTGAACGAACTGGACAACAAACTTGTCGAAGTGGTGGAGCGGGACGACCAGGAGAATTTTGGTCCGGCGCTGGCGGCGCTCCTCGATCTCGTGCGAGAAAAAGGGACGCCGGTTCCGCTGGACGAACTG
This sequence comes from Dehalococcoidia bacterium, assembly GCA_034420555.1. Taxonomy (GTDB): domain Bacteria; phylum Chloroflexota; class Dehalococcoidia; order Lucifugimonadales; family UBA1123; genus VXRN01. The sequence goes on along the minus strand of DAOULF010000259.1, from coordinate 73,138 downwards.
GTCGAGTCCGACCTGGTGCTGCCCGAGCCGGACATCACGCTGAAAGAGGCGGAGGAACTGTTTGTGGGCGAGGGCCTGGTGCCGGACTAGGTTCTGTTGACATTTGATGTTTCAGCAATACAGATGGTCGTCGTAGCAACAAAATCGGCTACCCGTCCACCCCTGGATTGCCGAGCGGCGAGCCCTTCGGGGTTCCCGCTTTCGCGGGAATGACGATAAATGTCAACACGGCCTAGACAGTAGTTCTCTCTACCGATAGCGACGCGCGGATTCAGGTCTAGGCGCGGGCATCGAAACTCACGGCTTCTTCGGTCAGATGGGAGGCATCATTGAGCCGCACGACTGACCAGCCATTCCGGTCGAATACGAACCGCGAGATGGAGGTGTTGTCCAGCGCGACTCTCCATAGCAGGGTGTCGTTGAAGCCCATTATGTACTGGAACAGGCAGCGCGACGCCGTCCCGTGCCCGACGACCGCGATAGTCAGTTCCTTGTGATTGGATACGACTTCCTTGTTGTAGATGATCTCCGACTCCACCCAGCCCGACACGCGCCGCCTCACCATCCTCAGAGACTCTCCCTGTGGGGGTATGAAGTCGGGACCCTTGCTCATGATGTAGGCAATGTTCTCGGGAGTGAACACCTCCTCCACCGGGACTCCGCGCCAGCCCATCGCTTTCTGCTCCACCAGATCGTCCACAGCCGGAACTGAGCGGTCATGCTCGCCCATCTCATCGAGCATATACCGCGCGGTCTTCTTCGCCCGCTCCAGGCTCGAACTGTAAACACGGTCGAACCTTACGCCTTCTCGCTTGAAGCGCTGTCCGAGCAGTTTGGCTTGCCGGACACCCTCGTCGGTGAGCGCGGAGTCATAGTTCTTCCCCGCCGCGAAACCGGGCGTGGCGTTCGATTCCGACTCGCCATGTCGTATGAAGTAGAATTCGCATCTGAAATCTTTGTGTATCAAATCAGCCTCTCTGGATGCCTATTAGTCCCTTAGTGAAGGGGGCAGCATATTGGGTATGGTATTCGTAATAGGGTAGATTTCGTCGCACGCGGCGCAGGTGAGGACGCCCTCCACGATCTCGTCCCCTTTCTGCTCCGTGATACTGAGATCGAGTTCGCTCCTGCACATAGGGCAGACCAGGATCTCCATAAGTTCCATCTTCAAGATACTCACCTCTCAGCAAGTGTGTCGGGATGTGTCAGCGACGCAACCGCTCAGCGGATGGCGACCTCGTAAAGAGTGTTGAGCAGGTCGGCCAGCAGTAATACTATCACGCCCAGAATGGCTATCGTATTGTAGCCTGACAGGGCGCTGAAAAACTTCCTGAACCTGCCCGACGGTGGGTCAGGATTCTGTCGGTACATATCCAGAAGGGCCGTGCGCCGTCGTCTGCCGCGGGCGAGAATGAACATCCACACACTGAGCGCGATCTTGGCGACCAGAACTAACCCGTAGGACGGGCCGGTTACTCCGACGGTCAGACGGTTGAAGGTGAGGATGACGCCGGTGGCCAGTATCATGAAGATACAGGTGTCCACAAGCGTTCCGAACTCGGCGGCGGTCGCTTCGTTGATCCTGCGTCCGGCTTCAGGAGAACGGCGCAGCGCGGGCCTGAGAACGAAGAGATAGAAAATGCTTCCGCCCACCCACGCCGCCGCCGCGACGACGTGAATCCATCTGACTACCACCAGAAAGAGGTCGCCGCCGGTCATTCAGGGTCTCCGAGAATTTACGAGGCTATTGTACACCACTGTCGGAATCAGGATTCACAGGACTTGAGGATAAACAGGATGCAATCCCGCGCCGGAGATGATTCGGTGATTGGCCTTCACGCAGACCGGCGAAGCTAGGTTCTGTTGACATTCTATGGTTCTCCCTGCCTTCAAGGTATTGCGGTAGGTAGGGAAGATAGCTACACCCCGCACCCCTAGATTCCCGTTTTCACGGGAATGACGAGAAATGTCAACACGGCCTAGAGTATTTCCTGGATCAGTTCTTCGAGCTTTTCCAGGTTCAGGGCGCCGGACCATGTCCTGACGATGTTCTGGTCTTTGTCTATGAATATCGTGGTAGGGAAGCCCTGGATCTGGTAGTTCTTGAGAATCTCGCCGGAACTGTCGCCCTGGCGGTCGGGACCCAGCATATAGTTCACGTTCAGGTCCTGCACGAATTTCTGACCGTCTTCGGCAGTATCCAGGCCCAGGAGTTGCACGCCGATCATTCTCAGACCGTCGCCCTTGTACTTCTGGTACGCCTGCTCGAAGTCGGGCATCTCGGCGACACAGGGAGGACATGAGGGGAACCAGAAATTCAGCACGACGGGCTCGCCGTCGAACTGGGACAGCTTGATCGTGTCCCCGGCTTCGTGTTCGGCGTTGGCGTAGAGGGTGAGCTCGAAGTCGGCGGCGCGGTTGGCGTTGCTACCGCCGTCATCAGCGTCGCTGCCGCAGGCTATAACAATCAGAGCCAGGGCCGCAAGAAGACCCAGTATCAGGAATGAGCGGGTGGATGTGCAAGATGGTAGCTTCATGTTTCACTCTATCTGAATCAGGATTTACAGGATTGTGGCGTTTCCCGGTCAGCCTATTAGATGAATCAGAGTGTTGGATAGATTCAGTCGGCGTTGCGCTCCGCAATTAGCTGGGCTCCTCGTTCCATCAGTTCTTTGGAGCGGTCGGGCGGAGTGTCGCGGGAGTCGAGGTAGCGTTCGAGAAGCTGCGACGAGGTTAGTCCCTCGGAGTATGTCCCGTCCAGCCTGGTGCGGGGACGCTCGGTAATCTGTCTCGATATGGAAGCCACGTAGTGCGCGTCCGACAGGGAGGCCCGAATCTCTGAGTCGGACAGCAGGGGTTCGATGTTTGCGGGCATCTCGATGTTGAGCTTGACGATGGCGTCCCTCGTGGCGTGGCGACCTACGCGGTCGGCGACAGTCTGGTTCGGTGATGGGTCGTCTGCGCCGAGCTTTACGTCAATCGTGAGAAACCGCCGGGCATTGACAGTCTGGAAGTGGAAGTCGGACATTCGACTACCCTGCGGCCTGGCCGAGTCCAGTTCTATGACGCAGAAGCCCTTATCGTCATTTTCCTCCCCGAAGTCAATCCGCTGAAGACTCCCGGAGTAAACTACGTGCGGGTTCTGTCCGATGACCTGGTGCTTGTGTATGTGGCCTAGCGCCACGTAGTCGAACTGGGGCAGGGCGACCGAACTTCTCAGCAGAACGTGGTCGCTGCCCAGCATCATGGACTGTTCGGAGCTTGTTCTTGCGTCGTTGACGGTTACGTGTCCCGAGAGAATGGCTGGTACATCGGGGTCCAGTTTCTCCGCCTGAACCTGGATTATGTTGGTGAGAGTGTCGCTGATCTTCTCGTTGATCTCGAAGGTCGAGAGACCGCGCATTTCCTCTCTTGCTAGAAACTGGCTCCGACGGATCCATGGCGCGGCGACTATCTGAACAGGGCCGACGGCAGTCTCGATGATATAGGTCGCAGCATTGTCCCCTATGGTCACCCTGGGCGTGGGCAGAGTTCGGTAGATGTCCAGCGAAGTGGCGCGCCCCTGTACGTGGGGAGTGTCGTGGTTTCCGATCAGCAGGAAGGAGGGGATGCCGGCGTCCGAGAGGCGGACTATGCGCTTTGCGAATTCGCGCTGTTGGGTCTGGGAGGGGTCGCGGCTCTTGTAGGCGTCGCCGCAGAACAGCGCCAGGTGTATGTCCGAGCCTATCGCGTAGTCCACAAGCTCGTCGAACGTCTCCAGGAAGTCCTGAAGCCTGGTGGAGAGGCCGGTATCCGGGTCCGTTCGAGAGTAGTTTTCCACGCCGATATGAACGTCGGCATAATGCAGTATCTTCATGTCCGAACTGTGATTTGTGTGATTGGGGGATATACAATATTGAGCTAGTATGGCGTCCCGCTAGTTTTGCCGGTTGTAAGCCTGACCCCACCCCTGGATTCCCGCTTTCGCGGGAATGACGGTTAGCTACTGGAGTATGACATATTCATGTGGTTCTGGTACTAGGCGCCCAAGTCCTGAGCAAGGCGCTGCACGAGTTCCGAGATTGGCACACGTATCTGTTCCATTGTATCGCGATACCGGATGGTTACGGCGTTGTCGTCCAGCGTATCGAAATCCACGGTTACGCACAGGGGCGTTCCGATCTCGTCCTGGCGACGGTATCGCCTGCCGATGCTCTGGGTGTCGTCGTACTGGACGAATCCGGGAATCAGGCCGGACCTCTGGACAGTCTCGAATACTTCGCGGGCGGTCGGAGCGAGGCGCGCGTTTCTGGACAGCGGCAGGATGGCGACCTTCACGGGCGCGAGTTCAGGGTGCAGCTTGAGCAGAACGCGGGTCTCGGTCTTGCCCGATGGCGTGGAGACCTCCTCTTCGGTGTAGGCGTCCACGAGGAAGGTCATTACGGAGCGGTCAACACCGGCGGCAGGCTCTATGACGTATGGCACGATGCGCTGGCCGCTTTCCTGGTCGAAGTAGGTAAGGTTCTGGCCGCTGGCCTCGGCGTGCGCCTTCAGGTCGTAGTCCGTCCGGTTGGCGACACCCTGTATTTCTCCCCAGCCCCAGGGGTAGAGGTACTCCAGGTCGTGAGTCGCCTTGGAGTAGTGTGAAAGCTCGTCGGCGTCGTGCGGCCTTACACGAATCCGGTCCGGGTTTACTCCAAGATCCGTGTACCAGCCCACGCAGTCTTCTATCCACCTTTCATGGGCCTCTTCATCCTCGCCGGGCATTACGAAATACTCTATCTCCATGGCCTCGAACTCGCGGGTGCGGAAGATGAAGTTGCCGGTCGTAATCTCGTTTCTGAATGCCTTGCCAATCTGGGCGATGCCGAACGGCAGACGCTTGCGGGTCGCATTCAGAACGTTCTCGAAATTCACGAAGATTCCCTGGGCAGTCTCCGGGCGCAGAAACGCCTCGGAGGCCTGGTCTTCCACCGGGCCTATGAAGGTCTTGAACATGAGGTTGAACTGCCGCGCTTCGGTGAATTCGCCGCCGCAGTCGGGGCAATTCGGGCCTTCCAGATGGTCTTCCCTGAAGCGCCGATGACATTCCAGACATTCCACGAGGGGGTCGGTGAAGCTGCCGACGTGTCCGCTGGCGCGCCATACGTCCGGGTGCATGAGGATAGAGGCGTCCAGGCCCACGATGTCGTCGCGGCTCCAGACGAAAGTCCGCCACCAGGAGTTCTTGACATTATTCTTGAGTTCTACTCCCAGGGGACCGTAGTCCCAGGTGCTTGCGAGTCCGCCATATATCTCGCTGCTCTGGAATATGAAGCCTCTGCGCTTGCACAGGGAAGCCAGCTTGTCCAGATCCACGCGGGAGTCTTCTTTAGTAACCACGATTACCTCTTCAAGGGCACGATTCATGCCGGATTGAGGTTAATAGTAAATGAAGAGCGCGAGCGGTTTCCAATCAGGGCGCGAGTCCCCTGATGAGGTCGGCGGCCTTCTCAGCAATCATTATGGTGGTTGCGTTGGTGTTGGCGCGTATCACGTCGGGCATTATCGAGGCGTCCACCACCATGAGGTTGTCGAAGCCACGCACCAGACAGCGTTGGTCAACGACGGCCATCGGATCGGAAGCCGGGCCCATCTTGCAGGTGCCGGAGGAGTGGTGCTGGGTGAGCACATTGGCCTTTAACCAGGCGTCCAGGGCATCGTCGTCCGCGAGGACTTCATCCGAGGGTGAGAGGCGATTCATGCGAGCGGGCGCGTATTCGGGCATGGCGGAAATCCGGGCGCACAGGCGGACCGCGCCTCGCATCCTCTCCAGGTCGAATGGGTCGGTGAGGTAGCGGTAGTCCAGAATCGGCTGCTTTCTCGGGTCGGCGCTTGCCAGTCTTATTTCGCCCTGGGACGTCGCCTTCTGCATGGCGATGCTGAATCCGGTGGGAATATGCCCGTCGCTGATATGGAAGTCAACCGGTATGTGTTCAGTCCGTATCTGGAGTGGACGCATCTGCATGTCGTTGCGGAAGGGCGAGCCTGGAGTTGTGTAACGCATACCAATCTGAAGAGGCGGAGGGCGTTCAGGGAGTTCGACTTCACTCTCGTAGTGCATGAAGACAGCGGGATGGTCGCGCAGATTCTGTCCGACACCGGGAACATCGGCCACGACGGGAATGCCGACCTCTGAAAGATGCCCGGCGGGGCCGACTCCTGAGAGCATGAGGAGTTGAGGCGAGTTGATCGCGCCGCCGCTCAGGATCACCTGATCCGCTTCGACTCTGAAAACCTCTCCACCGGACTCCGCCTCGACGCCGATTGCGCGATTGCCCTCGAACAGAATCCGATGCACCAGGACATCGGACCTCAATGTCAGGTTGAGCCGGTTTCTCGCCATTCTCAGATAGGTAAGGGCGGTGCTCATCCGAATGTTGTCTATGCGGTTGAGCGCGTAGAATCCTACGCCTGTGGATTCGGGATGGTTCATGTCATGGGTTTGAGGAAAGCCCGCCGCGACGCACGCATCGAGGAACGCCCTGGGGCTGGGCAGAAGTTCGTCGTCAGTGTAGCGACGGACGGGAATGGGGCCATCCGAGCCGTGGAAATCGTCGCCCGGAAAGTCCAGGTCGGTTTCGGACTTGCGGAAGTAGGGGAGGACGCCGAGGAAGTCCCATTCGTCATTGCCCAGGCTCGCCCACTCGTCGAAGTCCTCGGGGATTCCCCGGAACCATATCTGGCCGTTGATGGCGCTCGATCCGCCGGTCACCTTGCCTCGCGGCAGGTTGAAGGGTTCCCTGTCATCCGAGGCGCGGGCTTCGTATTCCCAGGTGTGCGCCATGGGGTCGTAGGACTCATACCAGGCACGCACGCCATACTTGATCTGGCCGGGCAGAGTATCGAAGTCCGGGTAGTCGGGGCCCGCTTCCAGGAGCAGGACCGAACGGTTGCGGTCTTCGCTAAGGCGAGAGGCGAGCACGCATCCGGCGGAACCCGCGCCAATTATGACTGTGTCGTATTTCATGCAGTATCAACTCAGGCCCCATTCCGGGAGACTTCGCCGGCTATCCAGTCGTAGGTGTACTTGATTCCCTCCGCGACCCGGATTTCGGGCTGCCAGCCTATGACCTCGGCCAGGATGGTGTTGTCGCTGTTGCGCCCACGGACGCCCTGGGGCTTGGTGAGGTCGTGTTGCTTGGTTAGGGTCTTGCCCGCGGCGGAGCAGACCGCGTCAACCAGTTCGTTCACGGTAATCAACTCCTCCGTGCCGAGGTTGACGGGCCTGGTATAGCCCGACTCCATGATGCGGCGGAGGCCCTCTACGCAGTCGGCTATGTAGCAGAAACTTCGGGTCTGCTCGCCGTCACCCCACACCTCGATGCTTCCACCGTCGGGGGCCACGGCCACTTTCCGGCAGATGGCTGCGGGAGCCTTTTCTTTACCCCCGTCGTAGGTGCCAAGCGGTCCGTATATGTTGTGGAAGCGAATGATGCGGACGTCGAGACCGACTTCTTCGTGGTAGTAGGTTGCGAGTTGCTCAGCGAACAGTTTCTCCCAGCCGTATCCCTTTTCTGGGTCGGCGGGGACGGCCTCCTCCTCTCTCAGTGGAGTTACGTCCTCGCTCTCCTGAAGGAAGCTGGGGTACACGCAGGCCGAACTTGTGTAGAGATACCTGCCCACCTTCGAGACCCTGGCGGCTTCCAGCATGTGGCTGTTGATGAGGGTGTTGTTCCGCGTGAGAAAGGCATGATTGGCGGTTATGTAGCCAATCCCGCCCATGTCCGCCGCAAGCTGATATACGTCGTCCATGCCGTCGGTTGCCTGGAGGCAACTCTCGAAATGGCGCAGGTCGGCGAGCATGAAGTCGTCCGCGGCGCTCTCTTCGAAATCAGGGTACTTGACGTCAACGGCCCTTACCCAGTGGCCTTCGGACTTGAGCCGCTTCACAAGGTGATGCCCGATAAAACCGCCTGCTCCGGTGACGACTACTTTCATGAACTTATCCTTGATGAATCATGATCAATGTGGTTTTCCGACGAACTGCAACACTTTGCTTGCAGGCTTCAGGAATGGGACTAAGAACCCACCGCCCAAGTCGTTGCGGCGCCAGGCGCGGGCGACTTCCTGATTTGCCTTGATTATATTCGATACGGAGCCGTTGGACGCGCCTCCGAGGGCCATTCTTACGAGTACCCGGTCCAGGTATTCTACCCGGACGCGCTCCTTGAATAAGAGGCGCAGCATGAGTTCGTAGTCAGCGGCTATGGGGAATCCCAGGTCGAAGACTCCGTACCGTTCGTATATACCTCTGCGCACGAAGAACGTGGGATGGGGCGGCATCCAGCCCCAGCGCCATTTGCCTGCCGAATGTCCGCCGGATTTCCAGTAGCGGACTATCTCGTCGTTGTCGTTAACGTAAACGAGGTTGCCGTAGCAGGCGTCAGTATCGCCGTCCGAGAATGTTTCCAGGACATCGCGCAGCACGAGTTCGTCGGCGTAACGGTCGTCTGCATTGAGTATGCCGACAATATCTCCGGTCGCAAGGCGGACGCCCTTGTTCATGCCGTCGTATATGCCATCATCCGGCTCGCTAATGAGGGTGGTGATACTGTCTCGGTATCCCTCCAGGATTTCCATTGTGTTGTCGGTGGAACCTGCGTCCACGACGATTAGTTCCAACTCATGCTCGTGTCGCTGCGAGAGGATGGAGTCCAGGGCGCGAGCGACACGAGGATCGTTGAACACGGGTGTGACGATGGATATTCTCATCTTATTCTGTGTGGGGCCAGGGCCTCTTCGTTCAGGCTGATACCGAAGCCGGGGCGGTCCGGCGGGCTGACGTGGCCATCTTCGACCATCAGCGTCTCGTTGAACATATGTCCCCACATAGGGTCGGTTGAGTTGCTGTAATACTCGACGGTCAGTCCGTTGGGGATTGCGGACACGAGGTGGACATGGACGTCCTGGTTGCCGTGCGGGGCGATGAGAAGGTCGTGCGCCTGGGCGAGCGCGGCGACTTTCATGAACTCGGTCACGCCGCCCATTATGAGGCCGTCGGGCTGGAGAATGTCGCAGCAGCGGCCCTCGATCAATTCCCTGAACCCGTAGCGCGTGTACTCGTTCTCGCCGGTGGCTACGGGAATGGTGGTTGACTGGCTGACCAGCCTGTGTCCTTCATAGTCGTCAGGGTTCACCGGCTCTTCGAACCAGAACACGTCGTAAGGCTCCATCTTGCGGGCAATTTCCTGCGCCTCGAAGTGGCGATAGGCGCAGTTGGCGTCCACCATGAGCCTGGCGTCGGGGCCAATGGCCTCCCTGACGACCCGCACGCGCTCGACGTCCTCGTTGATTGGCGCGCCGCCGATCTTCATCTTCACAGCACGGGCTCCGAGGCCGACGGCGGTCACCATCTCCTCAGCCAGTTCGCCAAGGCCCTTGCCCTCTTCGTAGTAGCCGCCGGCGATGTACACGGGCATTTTGTTGGTGTAGCCGCCGAGCAGTTTATAGACGGGCAGGCCGGTGATCTTGCCCTTGAGGTCCCAGAGCGCGATGTCTATGCCGCTGATTACGCGGGTGGTAATCCCGCGCCGCCCGACCAGCTTGGGCTGCCACATGTTATCCCAGATACGCTCGGTGTCGAAGGGGTCCTGTCCGACGACAACCTGAGCGAAGTGCTCCAGAATGGCGGCTCCGATTTCCTCTGCCCCCTGGATTCCGCCCGCCAGACCTATTCCGGTGGCGCCTTCATCGGTCTCCACCTTGACTACGTTCAAACCGGCGGTGGGGTACACGTACATACCGTTGCGTATAGGAGTGGCCCGCTTCCAGCGGTAGGTTTCCATCGTGAGGCTTGTGATCTTCATGGATGTCGGTCCTTTTCTATCATGGTTGGCAGAAATCATATCATACGATGAGTGAGGCGAGTGTCATGGTGGTTGACAACATAGATAGTCTGTCATATAGTCTGTCCCGTCCGCAGATTGGATATATTGCGGAACACTGAACGCTATCCCGAAAAAATCAGTTATCAGGATACTGCCCGGCAATGCAGGGCTTATGGAGGGTAATGTTGGTTCGTCTGTGGTTTCTCACAGTTGTAGTTTTCGCCACTACGGCTGTCGTTATAGCTTGCGGTGGCGGTGGAGGCGGAGAAGCGGAGGAGTCGGCCCAGCAAGTGGCGGAACAGGCATTGGCGGTAGAAGTGGCGGAAGACGCGCGGCGAGCGCAGAGGTCGGGCCAGAAGACAGTCACGGAAGAAAGGCCGCAGCGAGTCGCGGCTGAGGGAGAGGTCATCTTCCCGGATCCGGAGGTAGAGAATGCTGTCAGGGCGACTCTCAAACAGGACGAAGGGCCTATAATGATCGCGGATGTGACGGAATTCACCGAATTTCAACTGAATCAGCGGTGGTATATAGCGGACATATCCGGGACAGAACACATGACTAATCTCGTAAAGTTCGATATGTCCCAGAACACCATAAGCGATATATCTCCGGTGGCTGGGCTGACCAAACTGACAAGTCTGGATATGGCCCAAAACGCCATAAGCGACGTTACACCGGTGGCCGGACTCACCAACCTGACTTATCTCCGATTGAAGGACAACCTCGTAAGCGATTTGACCCCTCTGAGCGGACTCACCAACCTGACTGAACTGGATCTCTGGGAGAACCAGATAACGGATATCTCTCCCCTTGCCAGCCTGACCAATCTGGAGACTCTCAATCTGACTAAGAATCAGATCAGCGACATCTCGCCTCTGGCTTCGCTTTCCAGTCTGAACCACCTAGAACTCACCCGAAATGAGGTAACGGACATCTCACCCCTGCTGGAGTCAGGTCTGGGTGAAGGCGATACGGTCAGGCTTTGGGGTCTGAGTCTGGATGACAATTCCGTGAACGTCGTGATTCCAGCTCTGGAAGAAAAGGGCGTCAGAGTAGATAAATGAGGGTGATATAGTCAGATGACCACTTACATAATAAGAAGGCTGCTTCTTACTATACCGACCCTTCTAATCGTCACACTTCTGACCACCGCCGCGCTGCGAGTAATCCCGGGCGACGCGATTGATGTCCTGATCGGCCAGATGGACCTCTCCGGCAAAGAAGACCGGGGACTGCTGCGCGCCGAACTCGAAAAGCAACTCGGAATTGACGTTCCCATCTACATCCAGTATTTCAGATGGTGGAGAGACCTGATACTTCACCAGGACCTGGGCGACGCGGTGATCATGGGTTTTGACGTCAAGGACCAGATAATACAGAGGTTGCCCGTCACCTTCGAGCTTGGAATTCTGGCGATATTGATCGCCATCTTGATCTCATTTCCTGTGGCGATACTTTCGGCTGTGCGACAGGACTCATGGGTGGACTACGTATTCCGCAGTCTTGCCATTCTGTTCATCAGCCTTCCTTCATTCTGGGTAGGAATCATGGTGATTGTCTTCCCATCGCTATGGTGGAACTGGTCGCCGCCCATCATCTACGTCCATATCTGGGAAGATCCGTGGGAGAATCTGAAGATGATCCTGCTCCCGGCAGTCATCATGGGCATGGCCATCAACGGCGTCAACATGAGATTGATGCGAACGATGATGCTGGAGGTCGTGAGAGAGGACTACATCAGGACCGCCTATTCGAAGGGGCTGACAGAAAAAGTCGTCATCTTCAGGCACGCGGTCAAGAACGCGTTGATACCGGTGATTACGGTTCTTGCGCTCGGTGTGCCAGTCGTAATAGGCGGCTCCGTAATAATCGAGCAGATCTTCGGTCTTCCGGGAATGGGTCGGCTGGCCGTAGAGGCGGCTTTCCTCAGAGACTTCCCGGTGATAATAGGGGTAACGCTCGTGTTCAGCATGTTCGTGCTGCTCATCATTCTGATAACCGACTTAAGCTACGCCTGGCTAGACCCCAGGATTCGTTACAGTTAGAGGTACGCGGGAAGAATGGCACAAGCAACTATAGGCGCCGCGCCAGTCCGAGAGAGACGCAATCAATTTGCCGACTTCGCCACGCGGCTGGTCAGGACGAAACCGCTAGGCACGGTCTCCGCGGTCATCGTGCTGGTATTCTTCTTTGTCGGCGTATTCGCGAACTTCATCGCGCCTTACGGCTTCAACGAGCAGAAAATCAGGAACGAAGACGGGACGACTACGCGCTTCGAGCGTCTCTCCTCGCCCTCGTTCGATCACTTTCTCGGCACCGACAGCATAGGTCGGGATATGTTCAGTCGCATCATCTACGGCGCGCGTATCTCCATGCTGGTGGGTGTAATCGGAAGTATCACTTCGCTCATCGTATCGTGCCTGATTGGTATTCCTTCAGGATACTTTGGAGGGAAGTTCGATCTTGTCGTGCAAAGGTTCATTGACGCATGGCTTGTGTTTCCCGACTTGATACTTTTGATATTGCTGGTGGCCCTGGTTGGTCCCAGCCTTTGGAATATAGTATTCATCCTGGGCTTACAATACGGGCTGGGTGGATCAAGGTCGGTAAGGGGAGCCGTCATAGGAATCAGGCAGAACGCCTACATAGAGGCTTCGCAGGCTGTCGGAGTATCGACTCCCAGGATCCTCTTGAGACACGTTCTTCCGAACGTCGCGCCATTCCTGCTGGTGCTGGTCACCACTCGAATGCCCGGCATGATGCTGGCCGAGTCGGGTCTCAGCTTCCTCGGTCTCGGCGTTCCTCCGCCGGCTCCGAGTTGGGGCGGTATGCTCAGCAGCGCTGCAATGTCTTATATGCTGAGAGCGCCATTGCTCGCAGTGTGGCCCGGCCTTGCGCTTAGCGTTGTAGTGTACAGCACGAATATGTTCGGAGACGCACTCAGAGACCTCCTCGACCCAAGGCTCAGGGGCGCCGCGGGTGGTCGGTACTAGGACGTACAGGTGTGACGGCTTTTAGGGAGACATCTTGTGACATAGAGCAAAATTCACTATCATTGACTAGCTCAGATTTGGTAGCGTTCAGGGACGTTGCTTAAGGTATAGGAAAGGATGGGGTATCGAAATTGAGTAAACTGAAATCAGTAGCAGTCATCATGACGCTTGCGATAGCGTTAGTGGCATTGATGGCGTGTGCAAGTGATACGCCGGCGGCTCCGGCAGCGCCGACACCGGACGTGGCCGCGATAGCGGCGCAAGCAGCCCAGCAAGCAGTCCAGCAGGCGCAGGCGGCGCAACCGGCCCCGGCCCCTGCGATGCAGCAGGGCGCTACTTCTGAAGAAGTGGCCAAGGCCGTTCAGGAAGCCCTGAAGGCCCAAGAGGCGCAGATAGCGAAGTCCGTCGAAGAGGCCGCGAAGAAGGCGGCTGAGGCCGCGGTCGAGGCCGCGCCGGTCGCGATGACGCAGCTGAGGCCCGAAGACGTGAAGGCTGTCGAGATAAGGACAGGCCCGTCCTACGGAGGGCAGCTGAGAATTGCGGCAGCGAGCGATCCAGGCTCCAAGTGGGACATGTGCGAGTTCAAGAACCAGCATATGCTCACCTATTCGGTCGAGAACTTCCTGATGGGCGACTATGATAAGGGTCCATCCGGCAGCGGCGAGACCACGTACCTTCCGGTACTCGGATTCGGAACGGACAAGCTCGCCACCGGAGCCCTGGCCGACAGTTGGGAAGTGCCGGACCCTCTGACATACAGCTTCCACGTGAGGCCGGGAGTCAGATGGCAGGACAAGCATCCCACATTCGGCAGGCCGGTAGAAGTTGACGAACTGGTCGCCGAAATGGAACGCATCAAGGACTGCCGCTGGCCCAGGCATGACTTCCTGGATAAGGTCACCGGCGACGATACGGACGGTGATGGCGTCAGCGACACGGTTACCTACCACACCAACAAGCCGGTCTCTTTCTGGGGTTACGAGTTCGCTTGGGGTCCCTACCTCATAGCCGCTCCTCCTGAGACCATCGAGCTTGGCACCGACGATCCCTGGAACCAGTCCGGCACCGGGCCGTGGATGACGGTCGAGGGCGGATACGTGGCTGGCAGCAAGACCGAGTTCGAGAAGAACCCGGACTGGTGGGCCACTTATAACTACGAAGGCAGTGAATACGCGCTGCCCTTCATAGATGGGATAGTAGAGATCATCATTCCGCAGGAAGCCGCCAGGCTGGCTGCCCTGAGGACCGGCAAGATTGACAAACTCAGAGACGTGCGGACCTCCGACTGGGCCAGCATCGAAGAGTCGAACCCTGACCTTGGAAAGGTCAAGCCCCTCCAGGGCGCGCACATATTCTGGATGCCGATGAACAAGCCTCCGTTCGACGACCTCCAGGTGCGTCGCGCGATGAACATGGCGATAGACAGGCAGGTCTTCGCGGACAACCTGTACGAGGGCGATGCGGTCCTGTTCGCCTTCCCGTCGTCTCCTGAGTGGCCGCTCCACTACGTACCGCTGGAGGACCAGCCGGAGTCGGTGCAGGAATACTTCGAGTACAATCCTGAGAAGGCGGGCGAGCTTCTGGACGCGGCGGGATACCCGTTGGACTCCGACGGAACACGCTTCGAGATTGATCTGATGATCAGGAATACCATCGAGCTGGAGCTTGAGTCAGCGCAGATAGCGGTGGACTTCTGGGACGACATCGGCGTGAAGGTCACACTGGACCTCGTGGACAGCCCTGTCATTCAGAGCCGTCTGTTCGAGAAGCAGTATGACTTCATGTTCAACGCACTGGTCGCAAGGCCGAACGCGCTGAACGACTTCAGAGCCGGACACCAGTGGAACAGGTCCAACCTGAACGACCCCGAATGGCACGCCATGTGGGAGGACGTACTGGCCGCGACCGAGTCTAACGAGCAGATTGCCCGGATCAAGGCCGCGAACACCGGCTTCCTAGAACTGGCTCCGCTTATTCAGATTCCCGCCGGCTTCGGTGGCGACTACTGGCAGCCATGGGTCCAGAACCACAATGGCGAGAGAATCCTGGCCTTCGTGGACTACTCCACGAAGTGGGCCTACATCTGGCTAGACCGCGACCTGAGAGAGTCCAGGACCGGATTCCGATAGGCGATAGATCCTACGTCTAGCAAATAGGACGATTAGTGAAACGGGGTGTGGCGATTATGTCTCCACACCCCGTTTGCGATTCCGAAGACTTTATGACATCTGCTCATGCTTAGAATCCGCGCCGGAACCAGCAACTTCCCGAACTCGCTCTATGACAGCGGGCTGAAGAAGCGCCGCGTCATAGGGCTGCTTCTTATTGGCATCATGCTGGCGCTGTTCCTGGCGTTCAACCGGGTTCCCAAGCTGGACACGGTGCAGGCCGATCTCGCTGTGGCGACGTCACCAGTCGCGGAGTGTTTCCAGGGCTTCTGCATCGAAGAGCAGCCCGAGAAGTCTTTCATGTCTCGATGGTGGGAATTCTCACTCACCTATCTTCAACTCGTTACGGTGGGCATGATCTTCGCATTCCTCGTAGCGGGAGCGACCGAGGCGTTCATCTTCCCTAAATCCGCCGGGTGGAGTTTGTCGGGCACGGGTATCAAGGGGGCTCTGAAGGGTCTGCTCATAGGACCGGCTGTGAATCTATGCTCGGCGTGCATCGTGCCGGTGGCCTCGGCTTTCCGCAGACGCGGCTCGGGTATAGAGACCACTTTGGCCATTACGCAAAGCTCCTCCACATTCAACGTGCCCTCTCTGGTCATGGCGGCGATGGTTTTCGCGCCGTTGATTGGGGGGACTCGCATCGCGGTGAGTCTTGTGGGCGTTCTGTTGATAGGCCCTCTGGTCGCGAAGATTCTGAAACAGGATGACGGCGGTCTCTTAGACCTGCCTTACAGTCCGACCGCGCCGGACATGACCGGGTGGCGGGAGACGATAGGGGAGAGCTTCAGAGAGTGGGCGAAGATCACAGCCGGGCACGTGATACGCCTGGCCCCCGTGATGATACTGGCGGGATTCGCAAGCGGATTCGCGATCCAATGGCTCAGCCCTGAGACTGTGACCACCTGGCTGGGTGACGACATTCTTGGCGTGGTGATAGCGGCGACAATCGGAATCGCCATCAATGTCCCGCTGCTGTTTGAGATACCCCTGGTGGCCGTTCTGTTGATGGCGGGCATGGGAACCGCGCCGGCGGCGGCCTTACTGTTCACCGCAGCCGCGGCAGGGCCGATAACCTTCTGGGGACTGTCCAAGGTCATGCCGAGGAGAGCGATTGCAGCGTTTGGCGGAAGTACGTGGCTGTTGGGAGTTGTCGGGGGCTTGGCGGCGCTGCTGTTCGTATCACTCGGGAACGGGCCGGACTTTGGTCTGCGCGCCGACTATGGAACATCGTCCCGCTTCACGCCACCAGTTTCAGTCGTGGCGCCGGGGAACGGGACAGAGTGGGTAAGCTCGATGCGGTTCACGGACGTTACCCTCTCGTCGGGCGTTACTCATACTCACACGGCGCCGGAACCCCTGTTGGGCAAGATAGAACCTAAAGACATGGTAGGGGGCGCGGCAGCGGAAGACTTCGACGGCGATGGTTGGATAGACCTATTTGTCCTGCGCGGCGGCGAAGCGCCCAGTGTACTGTACATGAACAGGGGAGATGGCACGTTCTCGGAGGAGGCCGCGCTGAGAGGAGCGGACCTTCCGACAAAGCATGGAGTAGCCGCCGCTGCCGCCGACTATGATAACGATGGCGACATAGACATAGTGGTCACGGCGCAGCAAGCGCCTCACTATTTGCTTGTCAATGATGGGTCGGGACGGTTCGGCGTGAATAATACGGCGCTTACGCAGCCAGAGATGTTCGCCACCAGTCCGAGTTGGGGAGACGTGGATAATGATGGAGACCTCGAACTGGCCCTGGGTGAGTGGAATCCGGAAACGGCGAAGAATTATGACGCCGCGACGAAAGCCGATAACGATATCCCTGCGATTGCAAATGAGAATCCTTTGATCGGGAGAGATGACCTGTCGCCCCTGTTCGTTTACGGCAATGATGGGCAGGGAAGGCTGGAACCGTATGAGTTCCGAGCGGCTCCAGGGATTGATCTGTGGGTCTTCGCGCCGAGGTTCGCGGACCTGGACGGTGACGGCCTGACGGACCTGGCGGTCGTGTCGGACTATGGGTTGTCGCGGATATACAGGAACGTGGGCGACGGTAAGTTCCAGGTGGAGAGAAGCGCGTCGCCGACATTCACGGACGAGAACGGGATGGGGTCGGCAATCGGGGACTATGACAACGACGGTGACCTGGACTGGTTCGTGTCCAGCATATTCGGACAGAACAACCCTGACAAGGGAGTGTCTGGAGGCACAGGGAACCGATTCTACCGGAACGAGTCAGAAATGAGATTCGCGGACCTGAGCGCCGAAGCGGGCATCCGTGACGGAGGCTGGGGCTGGGCGGCCAGTTTCGGCGACCTTGACAATGACGGTGACCTTGACCTGTACCATGTAAACGGCTGGGTCCAACGGGCTGAAGAGGGCAGCCCCGAGGAATTCAACAACCAGACCGCGCGCCTATTCGAGAATGGCGGCTATCTGGGCTTCCACGAGGTGGGCGAGCAGGCGGGCGCCGCCGATAGGGGGCAGGGCAGGGGCGTGATCCTGTTCGATTTCGATAATGATGGCGACCTGGACATATTCATCACCAACAACCACGAATACACGATGGACGGCGCGGAGCCAGTCCGACGTCCGGCCCAGCCAACCCTGCTCAGAAACGATACGCAGGTTGGGAATCACTGGCTGAAGGTTACACTGGACGGGTCTCCGCCGCTACACAGTCACGGCATTGGGTCGAGGGTCTATGTGACCGCAAACGGACTGACGCAGATGCGCGAACTGCACGCTTCGACCAACTTCGTTACCCAGGGACCGGGAAGGATCGCTCACTTCGGCCTGGGAAGCGCCGGGACCGTGGACGAAATTCGCGTCGAGTGGGTCAATGGCGAGACCAGCGTACTGACCAACGTGCCGGCCGACCAGCATATAGCTATTCCGAGCCAGTAATCTGCGCATGGCGCGCTGGCGCCAGTGTCGGTGATTGACACACTCGCGCGGCATACATATCATTGGCCCAGTTCCTATGAGTTAGAAGTCAGGGTGAGCGCGGCCATGGCTGGACCGTGTAACAGTCCCATCTAAACAAGGGTGAAGGCTCAGCCTTACCTGGCCGACTGATCGGCCGTCTGAGAGGCATTCTATGGTCAGCTATCGCTACTCCTATTGGGACGGAACCCAGAACCCGTTCGATCTCGACGAGGACGATGTTTTGGAAGCGCTGTCCGAAGACATCATGAATCACGGCGACGTGAACCGGGCGATGCGCAATCTCATGCGGCAGGGGATGAGCGGCGACCAGGGTCAGAAGATTACGGGGATTCGTGAACTCCGGGAGCGTCTCAGCCGCCTCCAGCAGCAGCAGATGGAACGCTATAATCTCGAGTCGGCCATGGACGACATTGCCGAGCGTCTTGAGGACATAATCTCCACGGAGAGAAGCGGCATCGAGCGACGCCTGGATGACGCGAGACAGCAGCTTGAGAGCGCGGGTGAGGATTCCGATCTCAACGATATTCTCGGCAACGCGATGGACGTACTGGAACAGCGCGCCCAGCAGAACACGGAGAAGTTGGACCTTCTGCCTGAGAGCGCCGCAGGCCAGGTCCGTTCCCTGTCGGACTACGACTTCATGGATCCCGAAGCGCAGGAGAAGTTCCAGGAACTGATGGAGATGCTGCGTCAACAGATGATGCAGAACTTCTTCCAGGGGATGAAGGACGCGATTCAGAATATGTCGCCGGAAGATATGCGCGGCATACAGGAGATGATACAGGCCCTGAACCAGATGCTCAGGGACAGGGCGATGGGCGATGACCCGGACTTCGAGGGCTTCATGGAACAGTACGGTCACTACTTCGACCCGGACCGTCCCGCGAGCCTGGACGAGCTTATAGAACAGCTTCAGCAGCAGATGGCGTCCATGCAGTCATTGATGGATTCTATGTCGTCGCAGATGCGCGACGAACTTGAGGATATGCTCCAGTCTTCGATGCCGTCGGAGATGATGCAGGACATGGCCGAACTTGCTTCGACGATGTACGAAATGTTCCCGTTCGACGACATGGCTTCAGAGTACCCATTCATGGGCGACGAGTCCGTGACCCTGGACCAGGCAATGCAGCTCATGGAGCAACTCCAGGACATGGACCGGCTGGACGATCAACTCGAGTCCGTGACGCGACAGGGCGGAGTTGAGAACGTTGATCCCGATAAGGTCGAGGAGCTGATGGGAGAGGACGCGCGCCGTGAACTCGAACAGCTTCAGCAGCTAATCCAGCAGCTCGAAGAGGCCGGGTATCTGCGCCGTAAGGGGGATAGGCTCGAACTGACCGCGAGAGGGATGCGAAAGCTGGCGCAGAGCGCGCTTCGCGAAGTCTTTTCGGAGATGAAGAAGGAGCGCATGGGCAGGCACGAGGTATTCACCCGCGGCGATGGCGGCGAGTACACGGGCGAGACGCGGCAGTACCAGTTTGGAGATCCGTTCGACATTGACATGCACCGCACTCTGTTCAACTCGGTACTGCGGAACGGACCGAACGTGCCTCTGAGACTGACGCCCGAAGACTTGGAAGTGCATCATACCGAGCATCTGACTCAGACCGCCACGGTGCTGCTCCTGGACCAGAGCAAGTCAATGGGGATGTTCGGCTACTGGGGCCCGGCAAAGAAGGTGGCGATGGCCCTGTACTGGCTCATTCACTCCCAGTTCCCGCGCGACTACTTCTACTTAGTCGGCTTCTCCGACTACGCTATGGAGTTCAAGGAAGAAGAGTTGCCGGAGATTACCTGGAACTACTGGAACTCAGGCACGAATATGCAGCACGGACTTATGCTGGCCCGCAAGCTGCTCTCCCGGCAGAAGGTGGCGAACAAGCACATCATCATGGTCACCGACGGCGAGCCGACTTCCCACCTTGAGAACGGCCACGCCTACTTCAGCTACCCGCCCAGCTACCAGACGATTGACGAGACTCTGAAAGAGGTCAAGCGCTGCACGCAGGACGGGATAACGATCAATACCTTCATGCTGGAGGCGAACTACTACCTGATGGACTTCATTGACCAGGTGACGAAGGTCAACAAGGGCAGGGCGTTCTACACATCGCCGAACCAGCTTGGGCAATATGTGATGGTGGACTATATGCGGGCGAGAAAGAAGCGGATAGCGTAGCCTCACGCCCCTCTGCTCCACGATTCAGCGCAGAAAACAGGAACCCGCCGCAAAGTCGTTACTCTGCGGCGGGTTCCTGTGATTTATGCTACGACTGGGTTGAGTCCTGGGTAAGCTTTACTATCGGGTGCGAGTGTTCCACGGAGTATCTGGGTTGTGGATGTTGGGCAAATGCCGCAAGTTTATCCGAAGGGCCACCACCATCGGCGTCGGCTTTCGGGCGCCGTTGCCTGGCGCGCCTCAGATTCGGTAGGTATCTGGATGGGCTGACGGCTGAACAGACCGAGCGCGCCCAGGACCCGGTTGAATTGCTCCAACTGGAGTGGCTTTCGCGCATAGCGGCTGGGAGGAATCGAATAGGACTCCAGCAGGCTTGCCTCAGCCTCTGTGCCGGTAAGAAGCATGACAGGTATGGAGACCAGGTCTTCGTCCGCGTTTAACTCAGCCAGCACCTCAGTGCCGTCCTTTCGAGGCATTCGGAGATCGAGAAGTATAAGGTCGGGTCGGGGGGCAGATGCGTATTCGCCCTCTTTTCTAAGGATGGCGAGAGCTATTTCACCGTCCTCGGCGTGTGTGATGTTCGCCTCCTGGCTCGACTGCTCTATGGTGTCCTGGGCGAGCCGAGCATCCGCCGGATTGTCCTCCACTAGCAGGACTTCAACAGGTCTATCTTCAATCTGGGTAACCATTGGCATCACCTCCTACGGTGGGAATTATTATCCAACTACCGGGATGTTGAAGCGGAAAGTCGCTCCCTTGCCGACATCCGATTCAACCCAGATACGCCCTCCGTGGCGTTGTGCAATCTTACTACACAAGGCGAGACCTACACCAGTACCTTCATACTGCGCTCTGGAGTGAAGTCTCGAAAACATACCGAACACTTTTTCCTGAAACTCCGGTGCTATGCCAATCCCATTGTCCTGTACGGAGAATACCCATTCCTCGCCTTGCAGTTCCGCCCATACTTGAATGACGGGGTTCCTGTCTCCCCGGAATTTCAGCGCATTGCTCAGAAGATTCTGGAACAGCCTGTGAAGCTGCGACTCGTCGCCCGTAATCACCGGAAGAGGCGAGGTCTTTACGACGGCTCCATTTCGCTCGATTGCCTGGTTGAGGCTTCTGAGCGCGGTGTTCAGAGCGTCGTCACAACTCACCGATTCCAGTGGCCTTTCCTGGACGTTGACACGGGAGTATTCGAGGAGGTCGTTGATGAGCGTCCCCATGCGTTCGGCGCCGTCAACCGCAAAATCAATGAATTCCTGGGCAGTATCGTCCAGGTCGCCGGCATACCGATCCTTGACCAGTCCGAGATAGGCGGTGATGGTCCGAAGAGGCTCCTGAAGGTCGTGCGAAGCGGCGTAGGCGAACTGTTCCAGGTCCGAGTTGGAGCGAGCGAGATCGCCCTGTGTACGCACAATGTCGGCATAGAGAAGGGAGTTGGCTATGGCAGGCGTTATCTGCGACGCGACACGTGACAAGATTTCCGCGTCCTCTTCTGTGTAGGCGTTTACCTTGGTTGACCGCGCGTTGAGCACTCCAAAGAGCTGGCGACGATAGATGAGAGGCGCCAGGATTATGGAAGGGAAGCCCAACAGGTTGGGATACTGTTCCCTGAGGTCCATAGGGTCTCCCTGTATGATCATGGCCCTCCTTGAGCGAACCGCCTCGCTGGTCACAGTACCTTCCAGAGAGACGACGTCTCCGACTTGGCGGCCTTCCACATCCTCGCCCAGAATGTAGGCGTTTGTGAAAGTGTAGTCATCGAGGTTCACCAGGCTGATCGAAAGCCTGTCGAAATCAATCAGTCTCCTCACCTGATCGGCGAAGCCGGAGTAAACTTCGTTTATGTCCAGGCTGGAGCTTATGATCCGCCCGATTTCGCCAAGTATCTGGTTTTCGCGGGCCAGGGTGCGGGCCTCATCTCCGGCAGACCGCAGCGATTCATGCGCGGCTCTCAGCCGAGAAATGTCGCTGGAGTAGATGCGTATGGCCAAATCCTCGGGAATATAGACGATCTTCTGCTCGAAAGTTGACTCTTCAACTGTAATCTCGCGTGTGGCAAAGCCTCCGCCAGTCCCAAGAAGCCTGCCCAGAAGCGGACCGATATCCTGCGCGAGAGGATGCCCGGGAGACGCATCCCTGCCGGAAACATAGACTTGGGCGGCGGGATTCATGAAGGTGACGTTCCCGTCCAAATCAACTTCCACTACGGGGTTCGGATTGTGTTCGGGAAAAGACGCAAGCCTATTGGCGAGAATTTCAGCGTCTTCCTGAATCTGTTCCTCAGAGGCCTGGCCTACACCGGTTAGTCGCCTGACTATTCCGGCTATGTGATTCTCACGACTTCGCATTATCCCAACCTCGGCACGAATGTTATTTCAGATTGGCTTACGTACCGAACCTGTCTCCGGGATTCAGGCCGATTTGCTCAGTCCACTCCGGAGCCATTACCTTGCGCTGTCCCGCCGCCTGAACACGACCGACGCGGATAGCGCCACCGGCCGCCGCGACTGTGAAGCCATCCTCATCCACCTCTACAACTTCGCCAGCGGCCTTGCCTGTGTCGCCATCTATCTTCGCCGCCCTGAAAAACGCCACGCTTGAACCATTGAGTGTAGTGTTCGCTCCGGGACTGGGGTCGCCACCCCTCACCATATTGTAGATTTCGTCCACACTCTTTTCCCAGTCTATGACCACGTCCGCCGGATTGCACCAGCCCTCATAGGTTGCCTGGGAATGATCCTGGGGTATCCTGGGAGCGGTCCCATCTCTGACCATCGCCACCGACTCGACCATCGCGTCCACACCCATCTGATAGAGCTTGCCGAAATAGAGTGATCCGAGAGTATCGT
Organism: Dehalococcoidia bacterium; assembly: GCA_034420555.1. Lineage (GTDB taxonomy): Bacteria > Chloroflexota > Dehalococcoidia > Lucifugimonadales > UBA1123 > VXRN01. Next base: position 50,146 of record DAOULF010000259.1, on the reverse strand, counting down.
CCGGCGTTATCTCGACCTCCTTCTGAAGGAGGACAGGGCCGGTATCCAGACCCTTGTCGGGCCAGAAGACGGTCAATCCCGTCCTGGTCTCACCCCAGATGATAGGCCAGTTCATCGAACTTGGGCCACGATGCTTGGGAAGCAGGGAAGGGTGGTACTGGATCGTTCCGCGGGTGGGGGCTTCGAGAATCTCGTCCGGCACTATGTCCGTTACGAACGCCATCACACACAGGTCCGCGTTCAGTTCGAGGAAGGCGTCTATGGCGCGCTTGCGTCTCATACGCCGAAACTGGAAGACCGGGATGCCTCGCTCCTCGGCTTCCTGCTTTATGGGGTCGGCGGGCCTTCCCTCACGGTCGGGAGGACAGAACACGCCTACAATGTTCTCCGAGTTATCTGCGAGAGCGGCCAGCACATCTTTGCCAAAGGCAGCCTGGCCGATTACAGCGATTCTCAAATCATCCGCCATACTTGTATTCCTCACTTCCATGTCAACACAGGACTTTCGACTCTGTCCCTCCACCTTCATGAGGGGTGTGCGGGCAGATTTAATCTTCCGGTGGGTTTCATGGCACAGAATTTACCACTTAACCGCTATGGTGGCAAATCCATACCGCAACGGGGATGCTGTACCAGTTTGGTCGGTGGACTACATCAAGACCTGCGCCACCTCACCCCTGGATACCCGCGAAGGCGGGTATGACGATGAGGTGAACAACTATGTTGATACAGGTTCCACAATGGGAATGGGTGCTTGGAGATTATCTGAAAAAGCGGTGGAAGAAGCGTCGCCCGGGCGCCTGAAATCTCTGGAATCCAATTGACTGGCAAACGCAGACCTCGCTAAAATTTCAAGAGTAGGGAGGACATCTTTCCTCGCAACCACTCAGGTAAAGGAGGAGTGCAGTCTATGAACTCAAGCTTTATAAGGAAGGTCGAGAAGGCCAAGGATTACGCTCTTCAGAAAGAGAGAGTCAACCTCACCGATTGTACAGTGCTTTTCCAGGGCGACAACGGCGACCACAAGATAACTTATGAAGCTGGCAGTTGGCATTGCGACTGCGATTATCATATAGGGCGCGATACCTGCACTCATGTCATGGCGATGCAGATGATGCTCGAAGATCTCGTGGGATCCGTTCCCGTGGCTTCCTAGCCCTGCATTTTTCGTCAATCGAGGAAGGCCATCCCCAAAGGGATGGCCTTCTGTCTTTTCCCGGCCTTCGCGCGATTCACTCGCGACAGGTGTCAGTCATCGAACCTGCCGAAAACTACGCAGGCATTCTGGCCGCCGAATCCAAAGCTGTTGGACAGGACGGTCGCGACATCGGCCTGCCTCGCTTCGTTTGGAACATAGTCGAGGTCGCATTCGGGATCGGGGTATTCGTAGTTGACAGTCGGGTGAATGACACCCTGCTCGATGCTCTTGACACACGCTACGGCCTCGATTGCGCCAGCCCCACCCAGCACGTGTCCTATCATGGACTTCGTAGAGCTTATGGGAGTCTTATAGGCGGCGTCGCCGAAGACCTTCTTGATTGCGAGCGTTTCGACGTGGTCGTTCTTGGGCGTTGACGTGCCGTGCGCGTTGATATAGCTGACCTCAGAGGGTTTGAGGTCCGCGTCCTCGAGCGCCCAGCTAATCGCCCTAGCGGCACCGGAACCGTCCTCGTCAGGCTGAACCGCATGGAAAGCATCGGACGATACCCCATACCCTATAACTTCAGCCAGTATGTCGGCGCCCCTGTCAATCGCGTGTTCGAGGCTCTCCATTATCAGAATCGCGGCGCCCTCGCCGGGCACGAAGCCGTCCCTCTTCAGGTCGAACGGCCTGCTGGCTTTTTCGGGCTCTTCGTTCTGCCTGCTCAGGGCCTTGATGACATTAAAGCCGCCGAGCCCCAACTGGCTGATGCCAGCCTCACAGCCACCACCCAGCACGATGTCCGAGACGCCACGCTTGATGGCTACGGCCGCCTCGCCTATTCCCTGCGTTCCCGCCGCGCAGGCGGTGATCACGGTAGAGGTATAACCTTTGAGGCCGTATATCCTGCTGACGTTGGCCGCCGCCATGTTCGGAAGAATCATTGGAATGAAGAAAGGGGACATCCTCATGCCGCCGCGCCTGACCAGAATGCGCGCGTTGTCCTCGGTTGTCGGGAAACCGCCGTTTCCGTTGCCCATGACGACTCCGATCCGGTCGCAGTCTTCCTTAGACAGGTCGAGTCCGGCGTCCTCGATGGCCAGTCCGGCGGCAGCCACGGACATCTGCGAGAATCTAGCCATCCGGCGATGCTCTCTGCGATCTATGTACGTGTCCGGATCGAAGCCGCTAACCTCGGCTGATATTCTGGACGGATACTGCGAGGGATCGCACAAGGTCATTGGCCCTATGCCGGACACGCCATTCACAAGGTTGTCCCAGTATTCTTCTACCGTCTCGCCGAGCGGGGTCACCGCTCCCATTCCGGTTATGACTACCCTCGTGTCACTGCCTTTCATATCGTTGCTCCTGTTGTGACCATGCGCCATGTTAGCTACGGGGGCGCGGCCCTTTCAGATTCTCATATATCTCAGGTTCGATGCCATGAATCTCCTCGAGAACCTCCGCGACAACCGCGAGAGAACCCGTACAGAGAACGAGATCGCCCGGTCCGGCGATTTCAACGGCCTTCCGAAATCCTTCCGCCACCGACTCGAACCGCGAAACCAGATTCATCCCAAGGTCGCATACCGTTTCGGCGACTACCTTGGAATGGGATGACCTGGGATGCCTGGAATGGACCGCTACGATGCGGGGGTCGAGCGCGGCAAGTTCAGCGAGCATATCTCTGGCGCTGTGTCCGCCCAGCGCGCCGTACACCAGAATTACTCCATCGAACTGCACGTAATCCTGTAGATTCTCGACAAGACGACCTACTGAGTATGGGTTGTGGGCGCCGTCGGCGACGACTGTCTTGCCATCAATATTGAAGACCTCGAACCGGCCAGGCCATGAAACATCACTCACGCCGGCCGAGATCGCATCGTCAGGAATGTCATACCCTTTTTCGATCAGGACCTCGGCGGTCGCGACTGCGGTAGCGACGTTTTCAGCCTGATAGTCTCCGAGCAGTGGCGTCCAGAGGCTGTACATCTTATCGCTGCCGGTCAGCGTAATCTCCTGACCGTGTATGTCCGAGCGCCCCACATCCCATTTGAACCTGTCGGCCGCGGAGATCAGCCTGGCGTTATGTTCGTCGGTTACTCTCTCGAACACCCGCATAGCATCGCTTTCGGCCTGCGGTCCCACCACGCAAGGCACTTCGTCCTTTATGATGCCCGCCTTTGCCAAAGCTATCTTCTCAATGGTGTCGCCAAGGACATTGACGTGATCGAGACTGATCGAGGTGATTACCGAGACTTCAGGGGTCACGATGTTCGTCGAGTCCAGACGACCACCCATTCCGACTTCTAGAACCTGGAAGTCGGCGCCGATGTTTCTGAAGTGGGCCATCGCCAGCCCGGTCAGCATCTCGAAGAATGAAACGCCACCGTACTTTCCATCGCTCTCTACAGACTTGACGGCGGGCCAAATCTGTCCGATGAGCGCGGCGTAGTCGGTCGTGGAAATCGGTTCAAGCCCGACGCGGATGCGCTCGCACACGCTGTGTAGATGAGGGGAGGTAAACAGGCCCACTTTGTACCCGGCGCACGTCAGGATCGAGGTTATCAGGGCGCACGTACTGCCTTTGCCCTTGGTCCCAGCGACGTGAACGGCTGGCACCGCCTTATCAACGTCGCCCAGACGTTCGGCGAGCATCTGTACTCTCTCCAGGTGGAAGAAGGAGTGCCCCGGCCAATTCGTCGCTCGTTCGAAGTCGGCCAGGCTCATCGCCAGATCCACGGCCTGGTCGTATGTCAAGTCTGAGTAGTTATCGTTCGTCATAACCCGCAATTTCTTTCGAGTCGCGGACTCGGATAGTCTATTTTCTGGATACTCAACGCTAAGATGCGATCAAGCGTCAGGGGGAGGCTCATTGAACGACTCTCCGCGCTTCTCGGCCTCCAGACGCCGCGCATTCCAGTTCGCCACCTCAGCAGCCAGGCTTGCGCGTCCCTGCTCTATCCCTTGCTCGCGTCCCTCTTGCCTTAGTCTTTCACGCTGGCGCTCTATCTTGTCGTATAGATATTCCTTCGTAGCGCGCGCCATAACCATTATTCCGCCTCCAAGTATGAAGTTCCCGATCATTACGCCGAGTATCGAATATACTACGATTATCGGCACTCCAGTCGACGCTTTCGACCCGACAGCGATTGAAGTTTCCAGGATACCCGGGTGATTCTGATTCGATACTTCACTCCACGTTATGAGCACCGTCCATGTGACCGTCAACAGACAGATTGCCCATAGACACCAAGGTCATAGTTCCCTAGTAATGCTCAACGGTGAGTATAGACTCTTAGACTCGGATGATTCCATAGAATATCCTTCTTCTATTATACCGCACGCTACTCTTCTCCCACAGAGCAGAGCCGGTTCGCCTGTCCGAACTCATTCGTCCTCTGGGAGATACTCAAGGGCGTCCGCCGACATATTCAGCAGCGCGGGGATATATCGCTCCAGGGTCCTGAAGTCAGGATACGGGTAGGGCAGGTAGGGCACCATGTTTCGATGGTAGTGGAACGCGGATTCGAGCGCGGCCAGTGGCTTGGCGAACCCGAATCCCCTGCGGAGACTCTCCAGGGGCGCGTAGCTCGTCCACTCGCGCAAGTAAGTGTCCACAAATCCCGGATGCCGCCGCGCCTGAGCGGGAGTGAGCGGAGTGAAGAATGGATGAGAGACGCAGGCGTCAGACCAGTCCATGAGAACCGGAGATCCATTTCGGATGAAGATGTTGGTCGCGTCCAGGTCGCCGTGTTCGAGGGTTGGCGGTATTCCGAGCCCTCGCAGCTTGGTCGCTATGGATTCGATCCTGGCGACACTTGGCAGCAGTCGTCTCAGCGCGGCTTCATTTTCTTCCCCAAACATCCGTATCTCGACCCCTGCCGGGTCGTCTGTCCAGTTCACCAAAGTCTCTACTATGGCTTCGGTAGTCCTTCTTTCGATGCCCATTCGCTCCATTTCGCGGAACTTCCCCATATAGCCGTGCTGCACCGTTGCAATCGTCTTCATCGTGTCGTGCCACATTTTGGCAGTGTCAATCGCGCTCAGGGTTACGTCGCCGAGGTCGTGCATGAGCATCCATCCACTCTCGGGATGGGCAGCGACGATTGACGGGCTGATACTGGGGAACCTGTCGGCTACGTCCAGCGTAACCGCGACTTCAGACGCGAAGTAGCGAGGCGACGCCTTGAAGTAGAGGCGCGCTCCGGCAGAAGTTACGCGCCATACGGAGGATATAGACCAGGACCTGATCTGAGACGCCTGCCAGGGCTGTCCGTCGTGACTGGGCGGAAGATTCGCTTCGAGCCAGTTCAGCGCGGCCCGATGCCAGCCTGTGGGTGAGTCCCAGGGTACTGGAGAATCCGCCAGGGCAGGTGATGAGAGTCTTTCGACTTCCAGTTGGGTAATGTTTCCCAGGGCGACTTTGTCGCTCCGGTCAAAATTTGGTTCGTCTAACGCGACCCACTTGAAACCCGGGCTTGTTTCGACATCCTCAGAGGTGCAGATGGCGGAGTATAACCGGGGCAGATCCTCGTTGGCGTCTCCGGCTTCCAGGCAGCGAAGGATTGCGATGTCCAGCCCGCACTCTTCTCGCACGGTTCTTACGAAGTCTTCCACCTCCGGGTAGAAGACGGGAGGCACATCGAACGCCGGAAGCGAGCCGCCTGGCTCACGGGTAAGCATCCTCCGGCCATCCGGATCGAGTAGGAGCATACAGGCTCGTATCGTGTCGGGACTTGACGATAGCGGGGCAGTGGACATTCTACGCCCTGATTACGCCTACGCCGTTCTTGATCTCTACTTCGGTGCCGAAGCGCTTGGAAAGACGTCTCGTCCTGTCGAGCGCGACTCGCATCACCGGACCCTTGGCGATGACCGGACGACCGCGCTGAGAGCGTGGCTTGCCGTGCCCCATGTCTATGGGATGAAGGGTGATCTGGTCCAGTTTGCGGTCTTCGAACCTGCATTCGGCGACCACGCTCTGCCAGTACACGGAGTCGCCCGCGAATCCCCTGGTGTCGTTCTCGCTGCGCTTGTCGTAGAAGTCCGCCGGGGTCGCGTCCGGTCCAAGGCCGACGCTCTCGTAGTTCAGGGCGGGCTGCCAGCGCACCGTGTCGTTCTGGAAGATGAAGTTGCCGAGGCTGTAGAAGATAGGGCGTCCGCGGTGTATTTCAATCCCTCTTGTGACGTGCGGTCCGTGTCCCAGGAAGCCGTCCGCGCCCGCATCTATACAGGCGCGCGAGAAAGTCTGAAGAAACTCAGGGGGGTCGTCCATGCTTTGGCCGTTCTCGTGGCAGTGGAAGGATACGAAAACCCAGTCCGCCATCCGCCTGGCGTCCTCGATCCACTTCAGGTTCTCTTCCATGTCGCGCCGATTCGGGGTCGTCGAGGTGGAGAATTCTTCTCCCCTCAGGAACTTCCTCCCCAGGAAGTTGATCTGAGTGTCATTGTCCTCCATGACGGCGCCCTTGGGCCTGAACCGGCGCTGGGCGGCGTTGCGCGCCTCGAATCCAAGTTCGCGGCTGACCCTTCGCATCGCGTCGAAGGCGCGCTTGTCAACGGTGTGTGCGGTCGTGTGTCGCAGGGCATTCAGGCCGGGTCTTCCGCTTATGTCCGGGCGCTGGTCCATTGCGCGGCCCGCATCGTGAAACGTGGAGGATGCTGAAATCAAGGCGACCCTGCCTGCCGGAGTGTCGAGGTAGCCGGGGCCTCTCGCTTCGCTCAGGTTTCTGCCCGTTCCGGCGAATGAGAGTTCGGCCTCCCTGATGTGCTTGATGTTAGTGAGAACGCCCTGCTCGCCGTAGTCGTAGTTGTGGTTGTTCGCGGTGGAAACTAGGTTGATGCCGGCCCACTGCAACTCCTTCAGATTGGCCGGCTCGGATGCGGTGAAGGTGCCCCCGGCCAGTCCGGGCGAATGCTCGAAGTCGTGCATGAGCATCTCGAGGTTCGTGTAACCGACATCGGCGTTCCTGAAGATTTCGACCAAAGAGAGAAAGCGAGGCTCTCGGAAGACCGAAAGCCGCCGGGTTATCATCGTGTCTCCGCTCGCGACAAGCGTCAGGTTGCCGGATTCCGACTCATACAGCATTTCTTGTGCAGACCTCCCGCCTACTCAGCCGAGGCTGTCTGCTGCTGGTACTCCGCGGCGAGGATTCCCATGACGGCGGAGTCAAACCTGGAGCCCTCGTGGGGCCTGCTCTTCCGAAGGGTGCCTTCGTGTACGAATCCGACGCCCTCGAACAGGGCGCGAGCGGGCATATTGTACTCAGGAACGTCCACCCAAACGCGGTAGAGGCCGTACTCGTTGAAAGCGGTGTCCAGGGCGGCATGGACGCTGGCGCGTCCGTAGCCCCTGTGCCACAGATCTTTGCGGCCTATCAGAATTGACAGCTGACCGTCGCCCAGGGCTTCCTCAAGGGTGATGTGGAGCTCGCCAATGTGATCGCCGTCTTCCGTGTATATCGAAAGAGTCAGGTGATCGGGGTCTTCCAGAATTCGCGCGAACTCTTCGTCGCTTGCCTCTTCCATTTCCTGAGGCCGGTATCCCAGATGGGCCGGTTCGCCATAAGAGTATCTGCCGAACCAGCTATCGGCGACTTCGTCGTCATCCAGCCATTGGCGTATGCGAGAGACGTCCTCGCGCGTTACCTGTCTGAGAGAAATTGTCCTATTCATGGGCATAGATGTTCTCCCTGCGTATCGGAGTGGTGAATCTTCAGAGTCTTCCCAATAGAGGGAGCTAACCGATTGTCTAAACTAATAACAGATTTGGTGATATTTATCCAGATGGGGCGCGGGCGGGGTAGCATCACAAAAGTGGTTCGCCACCCTCGCCCAGAGGGAGAGGGGACTGTTGCGCTACCGATTCCGACGGTCGTTTTATAGCCGCGCACCAGATATTTGATGCTTCCAGCGGGCGGGTGGTGGATGAATTCATCGGGTCATATATCGGGTTTTATAAAGCGACAGGTGGCAACAGGTAGCTTAACTGGTGGGGAACAGGAGGGCGACTGGTGATTAGAACACCAGAAATCCACCTGTTAATCACCTGCATTAGCTTTGGAGAATTTTTTCGCACTCCCCCAGATTCCGGTTGCATAACTGCACATTTATGTATATCGAGGTTCAGAGTCATCGTGGTCTGCGCTCCACCATTAGTTTGTATGTTCGGATTATAGCATGACAGGGGAGCGGTTGTACATGAAGGGTTAGTCGGCGCCAGGGTCTTTTCATTATCCAATGTTCGTATATTCAAGACAGCGTAATCACCCTCACCCTCAGGGAGAGGGGGTTTGTTGATTGGTGTTCATAGCTGGCTGCAAGTTTGCCTACCCTTGTTAGCCCAGGGGGAGAGGGGACTTTTCGCTGACATCCATAGTCGATTTGCTCATTTGCCTACCCTTGTGAGCCCTCAGGGAGAGGGGGCTATTGACTGACCTATTTCTTGAAAACGAAAACGACCCTGGGTTCCCAATCCGACATTTGACACTGCTTGTCTGGTACTGCTATCTTGGGCGCAAGATGATTGAAGTCACCGCCAACACGTATTTTGGATATTACTTTTACCGCACCGGCTGTGAAGCTGTCGGCTGAGAGGTTTTGTCCGAAGTCCTGAATAAGGCGAGACGCTGAAAACCAGACCCCAGTCGGCAGACTGGGGTTTTTGATTGTCAGAGAGAGGATTTTACGAATCCCAGAGGAGAGAAGGTCAGATGCAAGAGTCGCCAGTAAGGGATGTCAATGTCGTGAGTACGGAACAGCTTATCAGTCCAATGGAGTTAGTAAGACAGATACCGATCAGCCAGGCAGCCGAGAGGACCGTCCTGGAAGGCCGGGAGCAGATTCGACGAATTCTGAGCGGCGAGGACGACCGCATGATGATGGTCGTCGGCCCCTGCTCGATTCACGACCAGAAGGCCGCGGTTGACTATGCCGGCCGGATCCTGGAGCTGCGCAAGGAGCTCGAAGACAAGCTCCTCATCGTTATGAGGGTGTACTTCGAAAAGCCCAGAACTACCGTGGGCTGGAAGGGCCTCATCTACGACCCGAATCTTGACGACACGTTCGATATTGACGAGGGTCTTCGCGTGGCGCGCCACCTTATGCACTCCATCACGGAGATGGGCGTTTACACAGGCACCGAATTCCTGGACCCGATAGTGCCGCAGTACCTCGCGGACCTCGTTTGCTGGGCGACGATAGGCGCGCGGACGACCGAGAGTCAGACGCACCGCCAGATGGCGAGCGGCCTTTCGATGCCAGTCGGCTTCAAGAACGGGACGGACGGCAACCCGCAGACCGCTGTTGACGCCATGTTAGCCGCCGAGTCTCCCCACGCATTTCTGGGCATAGACCACTATGGCCAGACCTCGGTCATTCACACCGGTGGCAATGAGCATGGACACATGGTGCTGCGCGGCGGTCGTTCAGGACCGAACTACGCGGAGAAATTCGTCTCCGAGGCGCAGGGTCTTCTGAGGGATGCCGGCGTAAGGACGGACTTGCTTGTTGATTGCTCGCACGGCAATTCGAACAAGGACCACCGACTTCAGCCCGTCGCCTTCAGGGACGTGGTGGCCCAGCGCGCCGAGGGCAATGATCACATCATCGGGTGTATGCTGGAATCCAACATCAATCCCGGCTCCCAGAAGCTGGACGGGCCTCTCGATACGCTGGAATATGGCGTATCCGTTACCGACGCCTGCCTGGGCTGGGACGAGACCGCAGACCTGCTGCGGTGGGCCGGCGACAAGGCTAAGTCAAGAGTTCCAGTGACCGCGGACTAAGAACTCGACGGGGTGGGGGAGAACCTCATCCCGTCTGTTTTCCACAGGATACGCCGATGAAACTTACCGAACGAACCCGCATCAGAAATCATCCTGAAAGGGCCGTCCCCGAAGAGGCGACCGACATACTCTGCCAGGGCCTGGTCGCCCACCTGGGCTTCATCCAGGACGACGTCCCCTTCGTCATCCCGTTCACCTATCACTACGACCCGGACGCGCCCGACCTCATCTACCTTCACGGCTCGATACGCAGTCGCGCGCTCAAGCATCTCGCCACGGGCGCGCCCGTCTGCATAACCGTGACCCTCACCGACGGCCTCGTCTATTCCCGCAAGGCGATGAACCACTCTGTCAACTATCGCAGCGTGACTCTGTTTGGAAGCGCCCGCGAGGTGACGAACGAAGATGAGAAGTTCGATCTGTTCGACAAGATGGTGCAGAGATACTTTCCGGGCCGGACGGTAGGCCATGACTACAACGCCCCGCCGTCCCCGGACCTGGGAGTGACAGCGCTCGTCAAAGTGAAGATAGAGGAGTGGAACGCAAAGGCGCGGCGTGGCGCCCCCACAGGCCCAGACGACGACAAGCCGGACGCGCTCGGATCGGCGGGAGTGATAGAACTACGCGAACCTTAAGTACAGCATCCAGTCAGTTTTCCCAGTTATAAGCCTGGCCCCGCCCATGGATTCCCGCGAAAGCGGGAATGACGGTTAGCTACCGGAGTATGACATATTCATGCAGTTCTCTGGTACTAGCGCGGCGGGCGACGTCTATTCGGGCTCGAACAGGGTAGTGTCGGGGTGGAAGGCATACCAGCCGAACCAGAAGGCTACGAATGAGGGCAGCCTGGACAGAGTTGCGCTCTGGTCGCCGGATTTCGTGAGTCCCGTCTTACCAACCGTCCATGTCTCGCCGTTGGAATCAACAAGTGAAGTCGGAATCCCTTCGATGTCTTCGCCACTCTTGATAGCGAAGGTCTCATCGCCACGCTCGAATACCCTTGCGTCGGAGGACATTTCGGATGACAGGATGACGACGTTCCTGTCGCCCAGCGTGTCGTTGACAACCCTCAGTTCGCGCAGTTTCATAACAGGGTAGGCCCTGTGGGTGTCTCCGATTGACAGACCGAGCACCTCGTCCTTGGCTTCCAGGGTGTGGTCGCGATTCCACACGGGGAACATGGTGTCGGCCCTTACACGATAGTCGTAGTAGATGGACCTTTCACTGGTCTCAGGTTCATAGAAGTAGGGAGGATAGAACTCGTTATCCAGGGACAGCACCTTGGTGTCCGGGTTCTCCTCGACCCACTCCCCCCAGGTTGTAAGGGCGACGGGGAAGAAGTCGAGCTTGATGATTTCGTCTCGCTCAGCCAGATCTCCAATGACAGGCTCCCCAACCAGGGAACTCCAAAGCGAGTTGGTCTTCCGGTCGTACATCAGCTTGTTGGAGCGATACAGAAACCCCGACGTGCCGAATGTGGTGGGTTGTCCGTCTATCTTCGCGGAATACACGATTCCGGCTCCGCAGAGCGTTCACCACATTAGCGAGATGGGTTCGCCTCCCACGGAGTCATTCACCATCTCGTGCGCGTTGACCACCCTAAGCGGGTAGGCCCTGATGTCGCCGTTTATCTCAAGTCCGAATACCCTGTCGTCCGGGTCCATGTACTCGGCTTCCGAGGCTTCCAGGAAGGAGGGCCTTCGCAGGTCGGGAATGCCGTCGGGCCGGACTCCGCCCCAGACTACCTCCTCCAGCCTGATCCTGGAAAAGTCTCGCGCGGGTCTCAGGAAGTACGCGAACCTCTCGTCTATGGCAGAATACAGCCTGGCCTTCCAGTCGGGGTATCCTTCGGGCGGTTCGATCTCGTCCAGGTTCGCTCCCATCCAGTCCATCCATTTATCCCAGTCGTTGCCCTCGAAGGGCTGACCCGTAAGCGCCCTCAGCGCGTCCGCAACGCTGTCGCGGGACGACTGGGTGGGCATGAAGCGCATAACCTCTATCAGAACCGGAATCATCGAAGAGTCGTCGTATTGCTTGATCCGTTCCAGCGCTTCGAGCGTTTGCGACATTGACATCGTAAATCCTGGGAACATATCGTACATCGCCGCTTCCGATTCATACGGAACAGCGGTAGAAGTAGGCGTAGGATCAGGCGTCGCTGCCGTAGGAGTAGCATCCGGAGCTTGGGTGGCTTCCGGGACAGGTGTGGAAGTCGGAATTGGGGTCGGGGACGGCGCTGCGGCTGTCGTCTTTGCGCTCATGTCCGCGTTCGCCGAGACCCGCGCGGGGGTAGGCTCTGGCGTCGGAGGCAGTGAGGGTCCTCCAAAACAGCCAAGAGTGGCGGCCGTCAATCCGACGACTAAACCTGGAAGCAACACAAGAGTGATTGGCACCCTCACCCTAGCCCTCTCCCTCAAGGGAGAGGGAACTATCGCTCTACCAATTGCGATGGATTGTTTAATTGACACCAACCAGGTAGTTGATGCTTCCACTAAACTCAAGGGTATGTATAGTGGGTTTCTCGGCATACGGCTATCGCCTTTCTCGGATGCTATATCTTACGAGAGAATACGAGATAGCGGATTGGAACCTCAGGGGGTAGCGGGTCTTTCTCACAGTCCTCACTGTCGGGGATTTGACCGCACCTCCCCCTGGATTGCCGAGCGGCGAGCCCTTCGGGGTTCCCGCTTTCGCGGGAATGACTGAATTGCAGTTCACCCTCACCCAGAGGGAGAGGGGATTTTCAACATACAAATGACGGTGCAGAGTTTAAGAGCGATTTAGCAAAGGTCCTTCCGGGGGAGGGATCGAGTAGTCGTGAGTTCGCTACTCGAACACGGTGTCGCGTTTGCCGGGGATGCCCAGGTTCTGAACGCGCCTGTCCTCCGACGGTGGTGTCTCAGCTTTGTCGAACGGGTCGGAAGCGTACCTGTATGCCAGATATTCGGCCAGCGCGTCCTGTTCACCGCCCGGGTTGGAGAAGTTGGACAGACCCGGATCGGGAGAGCTAGGCCCGTCAATCTTGCCGTTGCCGTTGGTATCGGGGAAGTCGGGATTGGGAGGGTTGTACTGGCCTTCCTCACCCGAAAGGTCAATTCTGCCGCTCTGGTCGTCGGGGAAGGGGTATCCGTCGCCGCCGTTCGCGAGGAAGTTGAGGGTGACCATCTTGATCTGCCGGTCGGGGTCGCCGACCAGGATGCCGTTCTCGACCACCCTATCTGTAACCGTACCGCTGTCATCTACGATTGCCAGCGAGCGAACGCGGTTTCCAATGGGTCCGCCCGGGTCGAAGCTGAAGCGCATTCCTCCCACCTGTGGGAACTTTCCCGCGCTCACCTCTCCGGCGCCCTCGAAGCCCACGCCGTGTTCGATGACATTCACCAGTTCCCCGGCGGTCAGCGGTATGATGACCAGGCCGTTGTTGAAACGGAGCGCGCCTTCCACGTCGAACTGGGATATATCGCCCGCTTGCTTGCCGATGGAGGGATTTGCGGCGGGCGGCGTAAGCATCACGTCTGCCGGGTCGGTCGTTCCCGGGGGATGGAAGACCTCGCCTATATCGTCGCGGATGCCGCCGCCATTCTTGAGAGCGACCTGGGTGGATGGGTCCAATTGCCGCGCCAACCACAGACAGGCATCAGCCGTCAAATTTCCAAGATTGGTTTCCTGGCTCCGCACGTCATTCCTGGCTCCGGCCAGGTAAACCTCGGTTTTGCCGATGATATTGCCGTCGCGACTTCGCAGCACGGCTCGCAGAGAATCCCTTATGAGAGTCACCCCAGGAACGGGGCGGCCGGAGAATGCCTGCGCACCCTGGTGATCCGTCGCATAGGCTCCGCTGACGAAGGGATTGACCGAATTCTCGATTATCCGCCCCTGAGAATCGAAATCCACGACCAGGCGACCGAGGTACTTGTAGTCTCCGTCCGTGTTGACCAGCATCACGGGGTCGCCGCCCGGACTCGTATAGTGGAGCGGATAGTTGCCCATGCGCTCGTCTCCAGCGCGCAATCTGTCGGTCTCATCGGCCAGAAGCGTGTTCGACCCGCCCGCCACTATTATGTCCACGTCGTTCAGCTTCGTCGCCAATTCTCGCTCGACATCGAGATGCTGCATGTGGGCAAGCAGGATTATCTTGTCAATCCCCCGGCCTGACAGACCATCAACGCCGGCCTGGATTATGCTTGCCAGTTCGCCGGTGTCAAAAGGGTCGGACGGTTGGACGATGATGTCGCCTATCGCGGTGATGCTGGTCAGTGTCGGGGTCGTCGCTCCGACCAGTCCGATGCGCTCTCCTCCGACGGTCACGACCGCGCTCCCGGCCAGGCTCCCGGCCACCAGCATGGCTTCCTGCCCGTCGGGAACTACAAGGCCGCTCAGACCGGAGTCTTCCGAGAAGTCGAGGTTGCTCGACAGATATGGGAACGCAGCTCCCGGGTACATTCTGCCTTCGTCAACCTCTGAGCCTATGATATTGGCAAAGTTTCCCGTGCCGTGGTCCAGTTCGTGATTGCCGACGGCGGACGCCTGAAATCCCATCGCGTTAAGAAGAGTGATGTCGCCCCTGCCGTTCGCCGAAACGCCTAGCGCCTCCGCGGTTGAGTCGTCTCCGGCGGCGTAGTAGCGCGGTCCGGGGATGTAGTTGTCGCCTGAACTCACGACCAGCGTATTGTGTGGGAACTGCGCGCGGAAGCCGTCCAGTATGGCCGAGAAGTTTTCGACGTTGTCCAGCGCTCCGACGGAGCTATCCATATCGGCGGCGTGCAGGAGTTGGAGCGTGAATGCCGGTTCCGCCGTGTCGCCTGGACTCGCATCTTCCCGGATTCGCGCCGTTTCGATTTCGGAACTCAGCGCTCGAACTTCCTGACGCAGCGCGGCGTTCGATTCGCTCAGAGCGCTGAGTTTCTCTGAAAGGTCCTCGACGCGAGCGTATAACTCTTCCGAAGACTCACTTCTGCGCCTTTCGCTCTGAGCAAGTTCCGTCTTGAGGGCTTGAACTTCTTGCTGGAAAACGCCGGGAGCATTCGAGTCCTGGTCGCTCTCACTTCCACATCCAGCCATTAGCAGGAACGCCACGACAGCGAATACGCAAAACCATAGATACCCGGTCACAATCGTCCCAGATTTCCCGCAGAGATCCTTTGACCGAACTGCCCCTCCCATCAAAGTAGTCCTGTCATTCTCCGCTCAATATCCAGCCCGCGATCCGCTCAGCCAGCATCATAATCGGCACGTTGGTGTTGGAGCGGGGGCAGTCGGGCAGTATGGAACCGTCAACCACCCTGAGATTGTTGACACCCCTCACGCGCCCGTGCTGGTCAACGACCGCCATCGGGTCGTCGTCCGGGCCCATCTTTGCGGTGCAGGATATGTGGTGCATGGTGCTGACGTTGCCGAGCATCCATTCGTCCAGGGCGTCATCCGACTGCAACGCCGCGGGATCGGGCGCGATGAGCTCGCCCGCGATGTCCGAGAAGGCGGGGTTTTGGATTATGTCCAGGCTCAGCCTGACGCCGTCTCTCAGCCTTTGCCTGTCGAACTCCTCTACGAGGTAGTTGTAGTCCAGAACCGGCTGAATGTGGGGATCGGCAGACTGGAGACTCAAACTTCCATTTCCAACGGCCAGATAGAGACCGACGCTCATCACGAGGACATGGTCCCACTTGCCGAAGCGCATCACGGTAATCATGTCGTCAGGGAAGTGGGAGCCGGGCGCGGTGTATCGCAGGGAGACCTTCTGGGGGCCTACCTCGTGCGGCGGCGCGGGAACGTGGTCCTGGGCCTTCCAGAGCATGGTGACGCAAGGATGGTCTCTGAGTCCCTGTCCGACACCCGGAGAGTGGTGAACCGTCGGGATGCCGAACTGTGATAGATGCTCCGAAGGCCCAACGCCCGACAGCATCAGCAGTTGGGGCGACGCAATCGGTCCGGCGCTCAGGACGATCTGGTCTCCGTAAACCTCAAAGACCTCATCTCCGCTCTCTACTTCCACGCCCACGGCGGTATCGCCATCGAACAGGACCCGCCGCGTGAAGCAGTTCGGTCGTATCGTGAGGTTGAGCCGATGTCGCGCCTCGCCCAGGTAGCCGATTGCGGTACTCCAGCGCACGCCGCCGGGATTGTTCAGGGGATACGGTCCCACGCCGGTCGCGCCGGGGTGGTTATGGTCTTGCACGTCCGGGAAGCCCATGTCCAGGCAGGCCCGGTAGAAGGCGGACTGTTCGGGTTGGAGAGAGTCGAGCGCGTGCCTGCGGACTATGATCGGGCCGTCCGTGCCGTGGTAGTCGTCGGAGAAGTCGGTGTCGGTCTCGATCTTGCGCATATAGGGCAGGGTATCTTCGTAAGTCCATTCGTCGTTACCGAGCGATGTCCAGTAATCAAAGTCGTGGACCAGTGGCCTCAGAAACACCTGCCCATTGATGGCGCTGGTCCCGCCGGTGACCTTTCCGCGAGGCACTTCCATATCTGTCCTTGTGAGTGTCGCCCGTCCGGTGAACGCCCAGTTATGTTCATCCTCGACTACGAAGTCGGCGCCTGTTCCCCAGCCGTACTTGAGGTCTTCAGGGATGGCGTCGAAGTCCGGGTAGTCGGGGCCCGCTTCCAGGAGCAGAACCGAGAGGCCGGGGTCTTCCGACAGCCGCGCGGCCAGCGTCGCGCCCGCCGAACCAGCCCCGACGATTACGTAGTCGTACTTCAATTTAGCGGCCCTCCTTGATGAGGTCGGCTATCTTCTCCCCGATCATCATGGTAGTCACGTTGATGTTTGCCCTCACGCAGTCCGGCATTATCGAGGCGTCAATCACGCGCAGACCTTCGAGTCCGTGGACATTACCGTACTGGTCAACCACCGCCATGGGATCGTCGGCTGGCCCCATCTTGTTAGTGCATGAGATGTGGTGACCGGTGGTCACCTCGCGCGCCATCCACTCATCGAGGTCGTCATCGGAGTCCATGACCTCTTCAGGTGGCTCGACTCGCTCTTCGATGATGTCGCTCCACGCTTCATGTTCGCCCATCCTGGAGCATATTCGGACGGCCTCGCGCATCCGCTCCCTGTCGAACTCCTCGGTGAAGTAGTTGTAGTCCAGAATTGGCTGATCGGACGGGTCGGCTGAGTTCAGCTTCAACTCGCCGGAGCCGACCGCGAGATCCAGCGCGACGATCATCCTTATGCCGATGGGTTCCATGCGGTTTCCGCCGCGATTGACGCGCTCCGTCGCGAACGTGTTCATGTAAACGATCATGTCGTTGCGGAGGTCGGATCCGGTGGCGGTGTAGCGCAGGCCGAACTGCATCCTGGGGCCGTCGAGATCGAATTCGTGCTCAGGCTTGGCTCTCCAGGTCACATAGATCAGCGGGTGGTCGCGCAGGTTTTGTCCTACGCCGGGCAGATCGTGGACGAGCGGAATCCCTATATCTTCCAGGTGTGCGGACGGGCCGACGCCGGACAGCATGAGTATCTGCGGAGAACCGACTGCACCGGCGCTCAGGATTATCTCGTCGCCCTGAACGGTGAAGACCTCACCGCCGCTTTCGACGACTACTCCCGTCGCCCTGCTGCCGTCGAACTCCAGCCTGTGGACAGTGCAGTTGGCGCGGATGGTCAGGTTTAGGCGATGTCTGGACAGGCTGAGGTAGCCCAGGTTGGTGCTCCACCTGATGCCGTTGGGGTTGTTGAGCGGGAGCGGGCCGACGCCCGTGGAGTCGGGGTCGTTGTGGTCGGGGCAGTCCTCGAAGCCGTAATCCAGGCACGCCTGGTAGAAAGCCTTGGAGGCGTCCTGCCAGGTCTCGGGCTGGAACCTGTGGCAGATGATCGGCCCGTCGGTGCCGTGGAAGTCGTCGGAGTAGGTAGTATCCGTCTCCAGCTTGCGGAAGTAGGGCAGGCAGTCCTCGAATCCCCATTCGTCGTTGCCCCAGGAGGCCCAGTTGTCGTAGTCCTCCGGCACACCGCGCAGGAAGATCTGCCCGTTGATGGCCGACGAGCCGCCCGTGACCCTGCCCCTGGGGACCAGCATCGGCTCTGCGGAATCGGTTGCGCGCCCGGTGAACTGCCAGTTGTGGTCGCTGGTCATAATGTCCGTCGCGGTGGCGTATCCGTAGCGAACCTCGTCCGGCAGATCTTCCATCTCGGCATAATCGGGCCCCGCCTCCAGCAGCAGGACGGACTTGGACGGGTCTTCGGTAAGCCGTGTGGCGAGGATCGCGCCGGCGGAACCGGCGCCGATGATGATGTAGTCGTACTTCATGCCTGCGCTCCTTTTGGGCTTCCACTCTGTGAGACGGTGTTCGGCTAGTAGTTCAACATTATTGAAATGATGGTTTATCTACCCTAACCCTCTCCCAAGGGGAGAGGGAATAAATAGGAACTTGAATATCCATCACAACTAAGTTGTCGCACTATTAGTCGCCGCTGATGGTGACGCCGGCCATGTCCTCGATGAAGTTTGCGATGGCGGAGTGGTCGGCGTTGCCCTTGCCTTCGTTCATCAGCGAGACGATCATCTGCTGTACCAGGGACGTCACGGGGAGTCCCACGCCGAGTTCCTTGGCCGTGAGTAGGGCGTTGTTCAGGTCCTTGTGGTGAAGGACGATTCGGAAGCCGGGATCGAAATTTCCTTCGATCATCATTGGGCCCTTGGCGTTCAGGACGTTGGATCCCGCCAGGCCGCCTTTAACTGCATTGAAGACGACATTCGGGTCGAGGCCGGCTTTCCTGGCGAGGGTCAGCGCTTCGCCTACGGCTTCGATGTTCGCCGCAACCATTATCTGGTTCGCCAGCTTGGTGGTGTTTCCGGCTCCATAGTCGCCGCAGAGGACGATGCTGGAACCCATTGCTTCGAGCAGGCCGACGTGGGCGTCGAAGACGTCCTTCTTGCCGCCCACCATGATAGCCAGCGTGGCCGATATGGCGCCGGGCTCGCCTCCGGACACGGGGGCGTCCAGGAACGCGACTCCCTGGGCCTCGCAGGCGGCAGCAATCTTCTGGGAACTGGCGGGCGCTATGGAACTCATGTCTATCACGACCGACCCCGACGACGCGCCCTCAAGAACTCCGTTGTCGCCCAGGATCGCGGCTTCGGAGTCGGCGGAATCCGGGACCATAGTGATTATCGTGGGCGTTGCCGCCGCGACTTCGGCAGCTGAGGATGCGGGCTTGGCTCCGTCTCCGACCACCTCTTCCATTGCGGACCCCACTACGTCATAGACGGTCAGCGAGTATCCGGCCTTCATCAGGTTTCGCGCCATCGGGCGCCCCATAATGCCCAGACCAACAAATCCTACTTCTCCGCTTGGCATCTTGCTCTCCTTTCTCAAGGGCGTCACCGGAGCTTATTATGCCCGTCGGAGAGCGCCCTAACGAGGGTTTATTCCTCATAGTAGTAACTCGCGTCAAGGTTAATCTGACAGGGCGACAGGGTCAAGTGACTATCGAAGTGGGGAAGCGGTTTGAGTCGCGGGTTTGGGAGATCGTGAGACGATTGCAAAAGTGTATTGCAATGGATAATATGCCTATGCCTTTGGTTCTATATTCAGCAGTTTGCGCAGGAATGGCTCATGAGTACAGAAATCGCGACCTGGCCGAGAGTCCAAGAACTCCTGGACGGCATCATGGCAAGATGGGAGCGCAAGGAAGGCCGCAAGGGTCTTCCCGGAATCCATTCCTACTCATGGGCTACGCCGCAGGAACTGGCGAACGACGAATCCATGGGGAGCAAGTTCATCGAGTCGGGAGTGCCCGCAGAGGAGACCGCGCTGATCATATCCCTCAGAAAAGGATTCGGATCCATACCGCGGATGCCTATGGGCGGTCCGTTCCTCAAGCCGGACGAGATTGATGAGATTTCCAGGTGGATAGACGCAGGAATGCCCGAGTGAGGTGAACGGATTGACTGACGCTGAAAGACCGTCGAACACAGTGAACCTTAGCTGGGAGGAAGGCTTCAGGTTCGAGTCGCGCGACACGCACGGACACACACTTACCCTGGACGCGCCGCAGAGCGAGGGCGCGAAATTCGAGGGCTTCATGCCCGGCGACATGCTTCTCACGGCCCTGGCGGGATGCAGCGGGATAGACGTGGTGAACATCCTGGAGCGGATGCGCCAGAAGGTGGATGGAATCGAAATCAGCGTGAAGGGGCATCAGAACCCCGAACCGCCCTGGGCTTATGAGGACATCGAGATTCACTACACGATTCGCGGCTCCGGTCTGAAAGAACACCTTGTGAGGCGCGCCATTTACCTGTCTGAGGAGAAATACTGCTCTATCGGAGCGACCGTTGGAGGCCGCGCGCGAATCACCAGCAATTTTGAGATAATAGAGACTTGAATACCTGCGGTGGGTTCACCGCCAAAACTAACATTACCGTCCCAGGAGGACCAACAAGTGTCAGACATCAAGCCAATAGACGCCAACCTTCTTGAAACGCTGCGCCAGATACCGTCTTGCTCGATAGCAAACGCGATTGAGACGTTCTCGGTTCAGCCCCGAAACGTGGGCTTCATGGGGCCGGAGATCAAGAGCATCTTCCCGAACATGGGTCACATGATCGGGTACGCGGTTACAGCCAAGATTGCCGCGGACGCCCCACCTTCCGCCCACATGAATGTCTCCAGGACCGAGTGGGTGGACGAGATCATGAAGGTTCCTGGGCCGAGGGTGCTGGTCCTGGAAGATATTGATTATCCCAACCCGATAGGTTCGTTCTGGGGAGAGGTGCAGGCGAATCTGCACCGAGCGCTGGGCGCGGTCGGCACGGTTACGAACGGTGGAGTTCGCGACCTGGACGAGATGCAGGAAGCGGGATTCTTCGCCTTCGCGTCATGCGTACTCGTGTCCCACGCCTACGTTCACATAACCGACGTGGGCGTCCCGGTGAAAATCGGCGGCCTGGAGGTCAATTCGGGGGACATAATCCAGGGCGACCAGCACGGCGTAATCAAGGTGCCGCGCGACATTGCCGCCGAGATTCCCGACGCCGTGAAGCGGGTCGAGAACAACGAGCAGGAAATGATCGGATATGCCAACTCGCCGGAGTTTACCGTCGAGGGCCTGAAGGAAATGCTGGCCCAGAGGTACTAGGGAGAAACTTCAGCTATGGGACTATTCAATGTTCCGATAGGGGTGGGCGACCCGCAGGGCGAACGCTTCCAGATGGCGGAAGCGCTGGTGGACACGGGCGCGACCTTCTCAATCGTTCCGGCGCCCATTCTGGACAGCCTTGGGGTCGAAGCCCAGAGGAGTGGCTCTTTCGAACTTGCAGACGGAAGTTTTCGAGACTACCGAATAGGGGAGACTGTTCTTCGCGTGGAGGGTGAGGAAGTGCGCTCGGTTGTGGTTTTCGGGGATGCGGAAATGCACCCCATACTTGGAGCGGTTACACTTGAGATTCTAGGACTTGGCGTTGACCCTGCGAGGCAGCGTCTGATTCGAGTCCCGTACAGGCTGTTGTGACTATCCCCTACGGTTGCGAAATATAGGAAATATCACTGCTAAACTTAAACAACTAAATGAGGTAAACATGGAACCAGTGATAAAGAATGTGGAAGGCAGGGGCAACCCTGTTCTCGGTCCGGATGACGGCGTACCGAATTATGTGATGCTGTGGGTGCAGCATCCGCCGGGAGGAACGAGCGCGCAGCACGTTCACCCCTGGGAGCATCAGGCTTACATCGTGGAGGGCGAGGGTGTCCTGTGGGTGGAAGGGACGGAGTATCCCATAAAGGCCGGGGACGCCGTTCTAGTGCCGCCCGACGTGGAGCACCAGTTCCGCAATACGGGAGAGGTTACTCTGAGCCGCGTTACGGTGAATCCTCTGAGTTCGGTCGGGCACGAGTAGGACTATGCCCGAAGTACACGACAGGGGAGGACTCCCCTCGGACGAACCGATAGACAGGTCGGAACACGAATGGGCGGACTGGGAGCACCTGACCAACGCGCTGGTCGGCGCGCTCAGGACGCGCGACCTGGTGACGGTTGACGAACTCAGGCGTGGCATAGAGGCCATACCGCGCGAGTTGTATGAGTCGTACAGCTACTATGAACGCTGGTCCGCATCGCTGGAGACGCTGATCGTAGAGAAGGGAGTCCTTACTACGGAAGAGATAGACGCCAAAGTGAAAGAGTTGGACGACCGATGGGGATAGTCTTCTCGGCAGAGCCCGGTGAATTCCGGCCAGGCGACGATGTACTGGTGAAGTCCGACATCGTGGATCACCACCATCGCACTCCCTGGTTCATCAAAGGAAAGAAGGGCAGGGTGCTCGCGGTGAGCGGACCCTTCTTCGACCCGGAGACCAGGGCGCACGGAGGAACGGGAGTTCCCAAGCGCCTCCTCTACCAGGTCGAGTTCGAGCAGTCTCACGTTTGGGGCGACTCTTACGCTGAGGACGAAAACGACCTGCTCATCGTGGACGTGTACGAGCAGTGGTTGCGCCCCGTAACTGAGGGCTGATAGTTTAGAAGCTATGTCATAGATATCGAACCTTGGGAGGAATCGCGTGTTTCACCCTAACCCTCTCCCATCAAGGGAGAGGGAATTACAGAGGCGCTCCCAAGTATGGAGCCGGCATTTAAGAGATGGCTTGAAGCACTGAGAGTTCAAAATGAGCGACAATCATCACGACGAGTCCGAGCACGAAGGAATGCAGCCCGATACTAAGCTTAGCCTGCCTGCGAGGCGCGCGCTTGCAATTCACGAACTGCTCATCGAAAAGGGCATAATCGAGCAGGATGAGGTCCGGGAGCGTGCCGAATTGTTCCGGTCGCGTAGTCCCTCGGACGGCGCAAGAGTCGTCGCGAAGGCGTGGAGAGACCCGGCGTTCAAGCAGCGCCTGCTCGACGACGCTCGCGCGGCGGTTTACGAACTCGGCTACACGCTCACGCACGACGCGGAACTTGCGGTCGTGGAGAACACCGACGACCTGCATCACCTGGTGGTGTGTACCCTCTGCTCCTGCTATCCGACGTCGCTCCTGGGGCCGCCGCCGGACTGGTACAAGAGCTTCGCTTACCGGCAGAGAGCGGTTGTTGGACCTCGCTCGGTCATGCGCGAATTCGGCCTGGAACTCGATGAGGATACGCAGGTGAGGGTCGTGGACAGCACGGCGGACCTGCGTTACCTCGTCCTGCCTCGCAGACCGGCGGGAACGGACGGGATGTTGGAAGAGGAACTGGCCACGCTGGTCACGCGGGACAGCATGATCGGTGTTTCGGAAGCTCTCTTGCCACAGGCCGCGAGCAGGACCTGACGCGATAACATGGCTCACATACCTCCACGAAGCAGAGGGGCTCTGGAAGCGCAGGCCGAGACTTCCTATCTCACGCGCAGGGTCCGCCTGCCTGTCCAGCAGTATATTCACACCGAGTCGCTCGGCGGCTTGGTTCTGCTGGGCGCGACCATCGCTGCCCTTATCTGGGCCAATTCCCCCTGGTACGACAATTACCACAACATTCTCGAAACTCACCT
Organism: Dehalococcoidia bacterium; assembly: GCA_034420555.1. GTDB lineage: Bacteria > Chloroflexota > Dehalococcoidia > Lucifugimonadales > UBA1123 > VXRN01. The sequence continues at coordinate 26,750 of DAOULF010000259.1, read as the reverse complement.
GAACATTGACGTCGGCCTGTTCGATGTTGACCTCTCACTTCACCACTGGATAAACGACGGCCTGATGGCTCTGTTCTTCTTCGTGGTCGGCCTGGAGATAAAGCGCGAGGTGCGCCTGGGACACCTGTCAACGCCGCGCCGCGCCGCGCTTCCGGTGATAGCCGCGCTGGGCGGCATGGCGGTTCCCGCCGCCATATACCTGATATTCAACCTGGGCGGAGAAGGCGCGCGCGGATGGGGAGTGCCAATGGCCACCGACATCGCCTTTGCCATAGGCGTGCTGGCGCTTCTGGGGCGCAGGATCCCGATGCAACTGAGGATATTCCTGCTCGGAGTGGCCGTAGTGGACGACCTCGGCGCGATAATGGTCATAGCCGTCGCCTACACCGAGTCCATATCCTTCGCGCATCTGGCGATGGTCGCGGGCCTGGTGGGTATAGTGCTAGTCGCCAATCGAGTCGGGTTCAGCCACGCCGCCGCCACTTCCATAATCGGTTTCCTGATATGGGTGGCGATGCTCAAGTCGGGCGTACACGCCACGATAGCGGGGGTGCTGTTCGCCCTCCTGACTCCTGCGCAGCCCCAGTACAGCAAGGAACGCTTCGCCGAAGAGTCCGAGTCCCTCATAGATGAATATCGCGAGGCGCTCGCTAATGGCGACGTGGAGCATTCGGAGGCGATTCTGGGACAACTGGAAGAACTCTCACAAGGCACCGAGTCCCCTATGGAGCGGCTCCAACGCCTCGTTCATCCCTGGACGAGCTACGTCATCCTGCCTGTGTTCGCGCTCGCCAACGCCGGCCTCAACTTCTCCGACGTCGAGTTGGGCAGCGTGATAACCAGCGACGTCACAATCGGGGTCATCGCCGGCCTGATCTTCGGCAAGGTCATCGGGATCACCCTATTCCCATGGCTGGCGTCCAGGTTCGGAATCGTCGAACTTCCGCCCTACGTGTCCTGGACCAGCGTCATCGGCGTCGGATTCCTGGCGGGCATCGGGTTCACTGTCGCCATATTCATATCCAACCTCGCCTTCACAGATCCCGTCCTGATTCTGAACGCGCAGTTCGGGATCATGTGCGCCTCGGTCCTCGCGGGTCTCGCGGGTTACTCAATACTTCGCATGACCTCTCGCTCCGGCTGAGGAGCGCCACAGCTTTGACCGAAGCTGTATCAGCGCGGATGGGCGCCCACAAGGGACGCCCCTACACATTAGACAGCAGTCTAACCCGATATAGATTCATTATGACCAGGCCCATTTGACGCTCGCTTTACGGCGCAACTAGAATTGTTGCAGTTCAATCACACGGGAGATTCGGTATGGCGAACAAGCTGGTTCCACAGGGAGATATGCCTCGCGCCTACGTGCCAGGGGCCGTAGAGGAGCGTATTTACAAGTTCTGGAACGACAACGGCTACTTCACGCCCGAGATAGATCGCTCGAAAGAGCCGTTCACTATCATCATGCCGCCTCCGAACGTGACCGGCGAACTCCACATGGGGCACGCGCTCACCATCGCACTGGAAGACCTGATGATCAGGTGGCATCGTATGCTGGGCGAACCCACGCTCTATCTTCCGGGAACGGATCACGCGGGCATCGCCACGCAGGTCGTTGTGGAGCGGCAGATTGCCTCCGACGGCCTGAGCAGGCACGACCTGGGCCGAGACAAGTTCATCGAGCGCGTCTGGTCCTGGGTGGACGACTACGGCGACCGGATCTACCGTCAGACAGAGCGGCTGGGCGCGTCCTGCGACTGGACTCGCCGCGCTTTCACGCTGGACGAGGGCCCGGCCAAGGCGGTCCGAACGACGTTCGTCAACCTGTACAAGAAGGGCCTCATATACAAGGGCAACCGAATCACCAACTGGTGCCCGCGCTGCCGCACAGCCCTCTCGGACCTCGAAGTCAAGTACCAGGACGAAAGCGCCCACCTGTACCACATCAGGTATGGACTGGAAGATGGATCAGGTCATGTCGTCATCGCCACCACACGCCCTGAAACGATGCTCGGCGATACGGCAGTCGCGGTGAACCCTGAAGACGGGCGGTACTCCGGCCTGATCGGCAAGAACGCGATTCTTCCCATCGTTGGCCGCCACCTGCCCATAATCGGCGACGAGTCGGTCGAGATCGAGTTCGGCACAGGCGCGCTCAAGGTGACTCCCGGCCACGACCCAGTTGACTTCGATATAGGGCAGCGTCACGCGCTGGATACGGTGAATATCCTGAACCTGGACGGTTCGTTGAACGAAAACGCGGGCGCATACCAGGGGCAGAGCGTCGCCGATTCCCGGGACAACGTAGTCCGGCAACTGGAAGAGGACGGCGTTCTGGAAAAGATCGAAGACTTTCACCATGCCGTCGGGCACTGCGACCGCTGCGACGAGATCGTGGAGCCGATAGTCAGTGACCAGTGGTACGTGAAGATGGCTCCGCTCGCCAAGCCCGCACGGGACGCCGTGGCAGATGGTCGCATCAAGGTGGTGCCGGAGCGATTCGCCAGGGTGTATTTCAACTGGATGGATAACATCCGGGACTGGCCTATAAGCCGACAGCTCTGGTGGGGACATCGGATCCCGGTCTGGTACTGCGACTGCGGCGAGCAGATGGTGGAACTCGAAGACCCGTCCAATTGTCCGAGGTGCGGAAGCTCTGAACTTGAGCGCGACCCGGACGTTCTGGACACGTGGTTCAGCTCCGGCCTGTGGACTCACTCCACGCTCGGCTGGCCGGACGATACCGAGGACCTGGACTACTTCTACCCGACGTCGGTCATGGAGACGGGACACGACATCCTGTTCTTCTGGGTTGCCAGGATGATCTTCTTCGGCATGGAGAACATGGGCGAGATACCCTTCCACACGGTCTATCTGCACGGCCTGGTGCGAGACCCTGAAGGCGTGAAGATGAGCAAGACGAAGGGCAACGTCGTTGATCCGCTCGAACTCGTGCGCCAGTACGGGGCGGACGCGGTGCGCTTCGCGCTCACGACCGGCACGTCGGCCGGCAACGACATGAGAATGAACGAGCAGAAACTGGAGGCGAGCCGCAACTTCGCCAATAAAGTCTGGAACGCCGCGCGCTTCGTAATCAGCAATCTCGAGAGAGCCTCAAGTTCCGACCTGCACGGCTGGCACGACCTGGATGACGTGGAACATCGTGAAGACCGCTGGATAGTCAGCCGCCTGAACCGGGTTGCCGAGCAGGTGGAAGCGAGTATGCGGGACTACCAGTTCGGAGAGGCGCAGCGAGCCATACACGATTTCCTGTGGAACGAGTTCTGCGACTGGTATATCGAGATGAGCAAGGTGCGGCTACGAACGGAGGATACGCCTTCTCCCTTGCCTGTTCTGGCCCACGTTCTCGAAAAGATGCTGAGGATGCTCCATCCCTTCATGCCGTTCGTCACGGAGGAGATCTGGACGCGGCTGGTGGATGTCCTTCCCGAGGCCACGGACCGTCCCGAAGCGCTGATCGTAGCGCCGTATCCTGAGAGCAACGCCTCCCAGTACAATGCCGAGGCGGAGGCTGAGGTCGAGTCCATCATCGAGCTAGTTCGCGCCGCCCGCAACCTGCGAGCGGAATTCAGAATCCAGAACAACGAGCGGCTGGAGGCCGAGATCTCCGGCTCCGGCGTGCATTCAGTCGTGTTCCGGGAGTCGCTGGACTTCATCGGATCGCAGGCCATGATTGACCTCAGTGTAACGAATGCTCAGAACGAGGCAGCCGGATCATCAGACATGGCTGTTCAAGCCCTGGCGTCGGGTACGCTTGCAGTCTCGCTCGGCGGTCTGGTTGACCTTGACGAGGAAACCCGCCGGATCAGGTCGGAGCTTGGAGAACTCACCAAGTACGAGCAGCGCATCACGCGCAACCTGTCCAACGAGAACTTCGTCAGCCGCGCTCCCGAAGAGGTAGTTGACCGGGAACGCGACCGTCTGACGAGCGCCCAGGAGAGAATAGCGCGTCTCACGGATATACTCGACCGCTTGGCAGGGTAGGCGCAGGTCGTTACCGGCGCAATCTATATCTTAGTCGCCGGCGCTTATGGCCGCTTGGGTCGCGACCCAGGATAGTCTTGTCGCAAGGGACGCACTCAAATTCGGAATTCACTCAACACGATTCGCAACTCCCTGGTCCCAACTGTTGACCGAAACGGGAAGGTAGTTGTCATAGCGTCCGCGATCCGCTCCCTGGACTACGGCTTCATCAGCGTCTTTCTCGGCGTCTATCTCGACCTGCTCGAATTCACGCCTCTCCAGCTAGGGATCGTCCTCAGCGCGGTCATGGCCGGAGGAACCCTGTCCAACATCGTCGCAAGCTGGAGAGGGGACACGATTGGGAGACGGCGGATGCTCGTGGCCATGGCCTTGCTAATGGGTCTGGGCGGCATTCTCTTTCCCCTGACCGAGGAGGCTGCGCTTCTGGTAGCAGTCTCGCTCATGGCAATGACCACGTCCACCGGAGGCGACAGAACCGCCTTCCTGTCGCTGGACATGGCGATACTGGCCCAGTCCGGGTCTTCATCGCAGCGCACGATGCTGTTTAGCTGGTACAACCTGGTGGGCAGACTGACGAAGGCGCTTGGCTCGCTGATGATAGCCGTGCCAGCCGTGCTTCAGGCATGGCTTGGCATGGAAGAGGTGGCTTCGTACAAGGTAATGTTTCTCGTGTACTCCGTCGTCGCCTTCGCCGGCGTAGCGATATACTGGAGACTGACGCCTAGCGCGGAGTCGCTGCCCGCTACGTCTCCCGAATCCGAACCCCCTCCCGATATGCCACGCAGCGCGCGGACTATCATGATTCAACTGGCCGCGCTCTTCAGCCTGGACTCGCTCGGCGGCGGTTTCATGGTCCAGAGCTTCATGTCGTTCTTCTTCGCCAACCGATTCAATATGTCGTTGGAGACGATAGCGGCTATATTCTTCGCCGGACAGATTCTCAACGCCGTGTCCATAATGCTGGCCGTTCCGATAGCCCGCCGCATCGGGCTGATAACGACGATGGCCGCATCGCAGGGGCTCGCCAACTCGGTGATGATTCTCATGGCGCTTACCGGAAACTGGCTGCTGGCAGTCCTGTTCTTCCTGATAAGGGAGCTGATAAACGACATGGATATTCCTACGCGGCAGTCCTACTCCATGGCGATTGTCCCGACGGAAGCTCGGACCGCGACTGCAAGCGTAACCAACCTGGGAAGGACGATGGCACAGGCGGTCAGTCCCGCGCTGGCGGGGGTGGTAGCGCAAGCGACCACGCTCGGCATTCCGATAATAGTGGGCAGTCTCATCAAGCTGGTTTACAACGGGGCCCTGTACGCAATGTTCAGGTCGGTCAAGGCGCCCGAGGAAAGCAGAGATTAGATGCCCGTGAGGGTCTCTGCTTTACTTGACCGAATCGTACACCGAGTTGAACAGGAGCTTATAAGCGCCTCTCGCCTGCGCTCTGAAGTGGGGTCTGAACCCGAACAGGATAACCTTACCGAGTCCAACCGGCACCGACACCAGCGCTGAGAGGCCCGCTATATGTTCCTGGCCGATGAGCAGTCCGCTCAGCAACGTCTCCTCTTCCGAGAAGCGCGCTATCGTATCGCCCTTTTCCACCCGGTAGGCCGGGCCGTTCATGTACAGCGCTGCGGCGTTAGCCGGCATTCCGAACCCGATGGGATGAGTGTTATCAACGTCTATCCTCAGCAGGCTGCCGGGAGCGAAGAAGTCCGAACTTTGCAGTCTGGCGAGCGGGTTGCTGACGGGCAGTTTCAGATGATGAGAGAGCAGCCGGCTTGAATCGTCCCAGCCGATGATCGTTCCCCCACGCTCGGCGAACCTTCGCAGCGCCGCGATGCCCCTGTCTCCCAACCCGCCGGAAAAGCGTGGCGCGTAGTGGGCGCTGCTGAATCCGCGGCGCAGCTGTCTGACCCTCTGGTGTGGAATGATTATGCAGTCGAAACGGCTTTCCAGAGCGAGTTCTTTTATGTCGCTATCCACGAGCGACGTGTACTCGAAGCCGTAGCTGTCGAACACATACCGGGTCCATCCTTCCTCAATACTCGGAACATAGCTCGCATACACGCCGATTCTTGGCGGTCGCAGTAGTCTGATCCCTGTTTCCGGTCGGGTCTCGACCGGTCGAACGCCGACCCTCAAGTTCGTCGAAGAGAGGACTTCGCGAGAGGCGTCGGAAGCGGGCAGCAACCAGGTTCCGGAGGCCAGCTCTTCACTTCCAGAGTGCGTAGGGGAGTATGCCCGCAGCACGGGATGCCCACTGAACAAGAGCCGGTTGACTATTGACACCGAGGCGTTGGATGTCGCCTCCAGCGCGTAGGCGGGCGCTTCGGCAATCACGGGCCGCGCTTGACGCCTGTTTACAGAAGCAGGCTTTCCTAGCGGACTCGTTCGGGCACTTATGGGTGTCTTCAACTCGTAACATTCCACGCCCATCGAAAGCGGCAGGCTGTGGGATGTCGCATCATAAGGCTGCTTGGGCGGACCGGCCGGATATTCGCGGATGTCCGGGTACGATTGGGTTTCAAGCATTGTCTGCGCGAAAGACCCGAAGGGCTGTTGGGTAAAGATCAGGTTATCTCCCGCCTCGACTTCGAAGCCTTCATGGTTGAAAGACTCCTCTGCGCGGTGGATGCGGACTTCGGCAAACTCCATGAGTTCCAGAAGTTCGTCGGCGGCGCTGGGGTCGTGCTGGGCCTTCGGTATCACGTATGCGTATGGATTGGACTGGCTGGCTGACGCTCTCTTGAGGACATCATAGCTGTTTCCGACCCACCAGCCCCGGTTGTGAGCGGCATGATCGAGGCAGGCCATGGCAGCGGAGAGGTTGTAATCAACGATGTCGCGGAGTTTCCAGACGCCGCCTTTCCATGGAAGGGGGTGCTTCCAGGACTTGGTTTTCGGCGTTTCGCCTCTGTCCTCGCGCAGGGCGGATGCGGGAATGTCAATGGGGGTGGCTATCTTTGCGCTGGCCGCCTCTGAAAGTATTCTCAGGCCCCCGTGGTAGTGAGGATACGAGCGGCTGGGGCTGTATGAGTCATAGACCATGTTCATGGCGACTCCGGCCTTGCCCTCGGAGACTAGTTGGGCTGCCATATGTGCTCCGAGCGCCGCCATCTCGCTCTGTATGACCGGATCCACGTTCGGTCCGATGGGATCGAGCAGGGGAGGGAGAATCATCCTCATTCCGTCGGCGCGAGTCTGATGGATGTCGTAGGTAATGTGCGGATGCCAGGCGTTGTGGATGTGCTCCACGACCAGCCTGGTCTCCTTCTGGGTGAACATGAACCAGTCGCGGTTGTTATCGTGCCCGGTGTACTTGTGATACAAGTAGGGCGGAATAGATCCCTCGAAGTGAGTTCCGAGCGAAGCGTCATACCAGTCCTTGACGCGAATCAGTCCATCGGGGTTCATGGTGGGGACAAGGAGAAGAATCACGTTCTCCAGAATGGAGCGGACTCTTTCCTCGTCAGAGGAGGCAAGCAGGTGAGCCAGTTCGAGCGACATCTGGCTGCCGCCCACTTCGGTCGCGTGGATGCTGCAAGTTACGGCGACAACGGCCCGGGCGCGGCGAATAGAGTCTTCGGCCTCTCGTGAACCGAGCGGCTCAGGGTCGGATAAGGACTGCTGAATCGCCTTATACTCATCCAGCCGCTCGATGTTATCCGCCGAACTGATGACGCATAGGTTGAAGGGGTGATCCTCTGTTGATCTACCTATCTCAGTTACGACGAGCCTGTCGCTCTCCGTCTCAAGGCGTTCGAAATAGCCGACCATGTCAGCCCAACCGGCCAGTTTCCTGTCGTCTCCCACCCTGAAGCCGAGAAACTCCTGCGGTGAAGTAACGCGCTTCATCTACTGTCGCCTGCCCCTATGTGAAGTCGTGTACAAATAACCCCCCCTGCAATGTTAGTATGTTCTATCCAGGATATAGGATACATCATACCGGACATGAAATCGGACAGAGGAGACTGGCAATAGCATGACCAATCCAAGTAACACAATTCTCGTCGTAACGCCGCACCCCGATGACGCGGAAGGGGGAGCCGGAGGAACAATCGCCAGGTTCGCCAAAGAAGGCAAGAAAGTCGTTCTGGTTGTTTGCACCAATGGCGACAAGGGAACGAGCGACAGGAACCTCAAACCCGAAAAGCTGGCGGCTATACGAGAGAAGGAGCAACTCGACGCCGCCGAAGTTCTGGGCGTCGAAGAGGTCGTGTTCCTGAGATTCCCGGACCAGAACCTGGAAGACTGCCGCGAGTTCAGGCTGGCGCTGAGTCGCCAGATCAGGAAGCATCGTCCTGACCTCGTAGTTACGATAGACCCCGGCAGCGACCGCTATATCAGGCACCGCGATCATTACAACACGGGTCGGGTGACCCTGGACGCCGTTTTTCCATACGCGCGGGACCATCTGGCATTTCCTGAGTTGATAGAAGAGGGATTGGAGCCGTTCAACGTCCGTGAAGTGTGGCTATTCAGGCCCCAGGAGCCGGATGTGTTCGTTGACATAACCGAGACATTTGTCACAAAGGTGGACGCGCTGTACTGCCACGTCAGCCAGATGGGCAGTCCAAGGGAGGAACGTGAGGCTTGGCTGCGAGAGCGATCCGCGGAGACCGGGGAGCATATCGGAGGAGGGCTGGCCGAAGGGTTCAAGCGCGTCGTCATAGGACGCTAGTGGTTCAACATCTTTGAAATGGCGGCTTATCTACCCTCACCCAGAGGGAGAGGGGATAAGTCGGAATCTGGATATCCATCACAACTAAGCTGTCGCGGCGCTAGTCGGGTTCGGTCTCCTCGATGGTGGGCAGCTTATCAGAGCCTCTGAGCATGGTAAGCGCCTGCTTCTCCAACTGCCGAACACGCTCGCGCGTCACGCCAAGTTCCCTGCCGACTTCCTCAAGAGTGCGAGGCCGGTCGTCAATGAAGCCGAATCTGAGCGCCAGAACCATTCTGAGGCGTGGCGGGATGTTCTCCAGGGCGTCAATCACGTCTTCCCTCGTGAGCATCTTCATCGCCACTTCGTAGGGAGTCTTGCCGCTTGTATCCTTGATGAAGTCCTCAAGCGTCGAATCTTCGTCGCCCACGGGAGTGCCGAGCGAGATCGTGTGCTGCCGCTGCCGCATCAGGTTTTCGACCTGTTCGACCGTCCACTCCAGTTCATCGGCAAGTTCCACCGGGGTTGGGTCGCGGTCGTTGTCGCGTATCAGCTTGCGTTCGGCGGTGTTTAGCTGCTGGAGTCTCTCGACCACGTGTACCGGCAGTCTGATCGTGCGGCCCTGGTCGGCGAGGGCGCGTGTTACCGCCTGCCTGATCCACCAGGTGGCATAGGTGCTGAACTTGAAACCCCTGTGGGGGTCATATTTTTCGACCGCGCGCATCAGTCCCAGGTTGCCTTCCTGAATCAGGTCCAGGAGCGGGAGGCCACGCCTGAGATAGCGTCGGGCTACGCTCACGACAAGCCGCAGGTTCGAGTTCGTGAGTCTTTCAGAGGCCGCTTCTCCGCGACCCTCTATAAGACGCCACCAACGCTCGATTTCGGAGGTGAGCCCGTTGATGGATTTGGCGATGGTCTCCTCATCCAGTGACTCGTGATATAACTGGGGTCCCAGAGTCCGTTCCAGCTCGCTCACGACCCTGACTGGGATGAGAGCGGACACCTTGGACATATCGGTTATCCGGGGCGCGGATTCCTCGAGTTCAATGTCCAACTGATCGGCCATGGTCTGCTTGAGTTTTTCGGGGATCGGGCTGTCGAGGATGTCCCGAACGTCCTCTCTTGCCAGAATCACGCTGGCAGGGGATTCCAGCGGGAGTTCAAGCTCTGTTTCCTCGGCCAATGTTCTGAGGACCAGCAGATTCTGGAACATGGCGTACAACAGCGCGGCCGCGACTCTCGCGGTATCGGGCTCGTACTCGAATTCTTCGAGCAGCCGCGCTCGCGTATCCTTCAGCAGGATCCAGCGCTCTACGTCGCGTCCCAGGGCCAGTTCCTGCTGAGCGGTAAGAAGGGTGTGCTGCCCGATAGCGCGAAGGTACTCTCTCACGGTGTCCGTCGGCTCGTCGCTCAGTTCCCGCTCGTATGCCTTCAGCAGGGCCATGGACTCTTCCGAGGCGTCGGAGACATGGTCGTAGGATTGCCTCGCCAGAGGATCCTGGTTAGACTCTTCAAGCTCTGTGCTCTGGTTGTCCCAGAGATGTCTCTCTTGTGTCATCACATTACTTTCTTAGTTCAGGGGGCGGTATTCTACCACATTATGTATTATACCCCAACTCTGGGTAAGGTGGCGTTTGGATACTTATCCCGACAATCCCAAGCGTTGACTATTTGCTACGGGATGTCAAAATAGGAGAACAGCGTCTGACGCCGACAATTAATTGCATAATCTTGCGGGGCTTAATCGAGTACATCATAGATTCCAGGAGAGCAGCGTGACCAAGAAAGTATTGATTACGGGAATGAGCGGGTTGATAGGAGGCGTTCTGAAGGATAGCCTGCTGGAGGCGGGTGGCTATGAGCTTACCGCCCTCAACAGGAGAGAGGTGGAGGGAGTGCGAACGGTTCGCGCCGACATCTCCGACCTGGAAAGCATCTCGCCTGCATTCGAGGGCCAGGATGTCGTCGTACATCTTGCCGCCTACCTGGGTTCGCAGGACTGGGAAGGTCAGCACGCGAGCAATGTTCTGGGTACGTACAATGTATTCGAGGCCGCCAGACGTGCGGGAGCCAAGCGAGTGATATTCGCCTCGAGCGGCAACGCCATACGCGGTTTCGAACGTATTCCTCCGTATTCAGATATAGCGACGGGCAACTACGACAAAGTGCCGCCCGATTTCCGCAGGCTCACTCACGAGGACGTCAGGCCGGAGGCGCTGTACGGAGCCGCAAAGGTGTGGGGTGAGGCCCTGTCCCGCCACTTCTCGGATGATTACGGCATGAGCATGATCTGCGTTCGGATTGGATCGGTAACTCAGGGCGACCGCCCCAGGACTATGCGCGAGAATGCCATATATCTGAGTCAGCGCGACGTCGCCACACATCTGAAGGCGTGCATAGACGCGCCGGACGACCTCAAGTTCGACATCTTCTTCGCGGTCTCGAACAACAAGTGGAACTACAGGGACCTCACACACCCGAAGGAAGTCCTGGGCTGGGAACCCCAGGACTCCGCGGACGACTACCCGTTTACGGGGTGAGGCTGCGGGTGAAATTTTCGCGCCAGAGGCGACGCCGACCGGGACAATGCGGGCGGGCGTTATTCGGAGGGAGTGGAGTTCACGCATGACTCAGTTCGTGAAGATAGACAGGACCAAAAGACTCAGAGAACAGCCCGAAACCGGGCACAACCGCTGGCATCCCGATATTCCCCCGATACTCGAGGTGGGCGAGAACGAGAACATCATAATCGAGACCCGCGACGCTTCCGACGGCCAGATGAACCCGGGCACCGTCGCTGCCGACATGGAGGCGATGGACCAGAAGGTCAGCCACCCGCTCACCGGTCCTATCTACGTGCAGGGGGCGGAACCGGGAGACCTCCTGGAAATCGAGTACGTTGACATATTCCCCGAGCCATACGGCTGGACACGCTTCCGGCCCGGGGCGGGCTTTCTCAGGGACGTGTTCACCGAGCCTTTCGTGGCGCACTGGAATATAGAACACGGCTACGCCACCTCCGAACAAATCCCGGGCGTGCGAATACCCGATGGGTCTTTCATGGGAACGGCTGGAGTCGCGCCTTCCCATGAGCAGCTTGCGGCGTGGACTCGCCGGGAACAGGAGCTGCTCGAACGCGGTGGAATCGTACAGCCTCCCGACATCCAGGACGCCGTTCCTGGCGGTCGCATCGGCGAGGAAGGACTTCGCACCGTCCCTCCGCGCGAGAACGCGGGCAATATGGACATAAAACAGCTAACTCGCGGCTCCCGGCTCTACGTTCCGGTGGCGGTCGAGGGCGCGCTCTACTCAGTCGGGGACGGCCATTTCGCCCAGGGAGACGGTGAGGTATGCATAACCGCCATAGAGATGGGCGCGACGGTGGGCGCGCGTTTCAGAGTCCACAAGGGGGAGGCTGAGCGCAGGAATATCCGCACTCCCAGGTTCTCCCACCCCGGATACTTCCTGCCGCCCGATTACTCAGTCCCGAGGAACTTCACCGCCACGATGGGCTACCCGATACGGGAGGATGGAACCCAGGAGGGCGAGGATGTGACGCTCGCGGCGCGAAACGCGCTGCTGGACATGATAGAGCTTCTATGCGAGAGGGGATACACGGCGGAGCAGGCATACGCGATCTGCTCGGTGGCGGTTGACCTGCGAATCAGCAACATAGTTGACCTGCCCAACGTAACAGTGTCGGCGTTCCTGCCGGAGGACATATTCGCGGGATAGTCCCAGGAATCTCAGACCAGCCCGCGCAGTTCGGCGCCGGCGTCGAACAGGTACTTCCTCCAGTACGGCGACTTCAGTTCCCGGAGCGCCGCGCGCCAGGCTTCTTGGGCGTCGCCGTCTCTCTCGACGGCCTCGGCTGCCGCAAGGTAATTCTGGAAGTCCGCCTCGAAACGCAGGGGCGAGTCGTACTCACGCCGCCCAATCGCGGACAGTATCTTCAGCGCGGAATCGGCCCGGCCTGTGTCCGTTGCCGCGTACTCTTTGGAAAGCGACTCGGCCTTTCGTTCCAGCGTCCCCGACAGCCGAAATTCCCGTGTCCGGGCGAACTGCTCCGCCTCTCTCAGCGGCTTCTCCGGGGTGGTGTATAGCCGGAACACGTCGAACAGAATGTCGTTCAGGTCGAACGCGGGACGGCGTGGAGTAGCTGCGCTCGGCTCTCGCAGCGTTCCCAGGTCAATCACCCTGCTCGTGCCGGACGCGGGAGAGAAGAACACGTTCTGCGGTCCAAGGTCCTGCGCCAGGTAACCTTCCTCATAGAAGCGTTCTATGATCCCAAGCGCGCTGAGCGCGGGATTCGCATACCCTCGACCGATGTGTTCACTTGACGGATGCAGAACGAACAGGTTGAGCGGCAAGCCGGCCGGATGCCCTCTTATCATGTCCGACACGCTCCCGACCAGGGGGACGCCCTTGGCCCGTTCCTCGACCTGGACTGAGTAGGGGTTGCCGAGGTCGTCGCCGAAGTACCAGCCGAAAGAATCCCGTTCGGTCAATCTATGCAGCTTTACAAGACTCGCCATATCCTCGATCCGCGTCCGAATCTCCGCCTGGAGCAGCGTCCGCTTCTCGACATCGCCGTGCATATTCCGAGAAACCAGCGTCGGATGCGGCCTCTTGACCACGACCGGCTCGCCGCTTTCGGTATCCGTTGCGGCGAATACCTGGAGGTCCGCGCCTTCGCCGAGCAGCCGGCCAAGCTCGAATCTCCCGATCTCTTCAGACCTCGAAAGTATCATCCCTATTACCCCCTGGTCTCTTCTGCATTCGGCGGTCCATCCCGGTTTTCAGCGCGATCCGGGACTATCATATATTGCGATTTGCTATGGTACAATCGCTCTCAGCAAGGAGAAACCCATGGTCACCCAAGCTCCAACAGCCATAGCCTATCCCGAAACGGACGGTATGCCATTGCCAGACGGAGAAACTCAAGCGCCGCAGTATGTCAGGGTTCTCGGAACTGTCACCATTCACTTCAGGAACGTTCCGGGAGCCAGGGTAAACGGCAACACGTTCATCTACTACCAGGAAGGCAACCGAAACAGGCGTATATCCCCGGACTGCTATGTCCTGCTGGATATGTCCCCGGAGGCGGAGGAATCGTTCGAGCGCAACAACACCTACCTGCTCTGGGAGGTTGGCAAGGCCCCGGACTTCGTGTTGGAGATAGGCTCGGAGAGTACCGCGGATGTTGACATGGGCGGGAAGCGGGACCTGTACGCCGAGTTGGGCGTAGGGGAGTACTGGCGCTACGACCCGACGGGCGGCGAGTTCTATGGCGATCCATTAGTTGGCGAGTATCTCGTGGACGGAGAGTATCGTCCCATTCCTCTGAATTACGAGAGTGACGGTCGGGTGTGGGGACACAGCGACACGCTGAACCTAGACCTGTGGTGGGACGACCGCGACCTTCGCTTCTGGGACCCCGTAGCGGAACGCTGGCTGCTGAGCCAGGAAGAAGAAAAGGAGCGCGCTGACACCGAGCGCGCCGGCCGCATAGCCGCCGAAAGCCGCGCAGACGCCGCCGAATTTCGAGTCGCCGAACTCGAAGCCAGAATCGCCGAGCTGGAATCCGGAAACCGCCGCCTCCGCGAACAGTAAGCGTATCCAGGATATATGGGCACGGCTTATGGCGGCCTGTGGATGTTCATACGCGTCATCTCCCGGTTGCATTAGCGCTCCGTTCGTAAGACAATGGCGGAGCTATGCCCCACTACGACATGATAGTCATCGGCTCCGGCCCATCTGGACAGCGGGCAGCCGTCCAGGCGGCCAAGCTGGGCAAGGCCGTAGCCATCTGCGAAAGGCGCGAACTCGTGGGCGGCGTTTGCGTAAACACCGGGACCATTCCCTCCAAGACCTTCAGGGAGGGAGCGCTCTATCTCAGCGGATTCATCCAGCGCGGCATATACGGTCAGTCCTATGTCGTCAAAGAGAACATCACGATGGCCGACCTCGTTTCGCGCTGTAACATTGTCATAGAGCGCGAGGTGGACATCATCCGACACCAGATGCAGCGCAACCAGGTTGTGGTGATTGACGGCATGGCGCGATTTCTGTCCGACCAGGAACTGGAGATAACCAGCGAGAACTCGCGGATTCAGATTACGGCGGACAACATCGTAATCGCAGTGGGAACCGAGTCCGCTCACCCGACCGAGGCGCACATTGACGGCAAGAAGGTAGTCACCGCCGACGAGGTGCTGGATATGCCTGAACTGCCGCGCACGATGACGGTCGTGGGCGGCGGAGTGGTGGGGATGGAGTACGCCTCCATCTTCGCCGCGCTCGGTGTGGAGGTGACCATCGTGGACGCGCGCAAGGGGCTCCTGGAGTTTCTGGACGGCGAGATGGTTGACTCGCTCATATACCACATGCGCGATATGGACTGCGTATTCAGGCTCGGCGAGCGGGTCGGGCGGGTGGACTCATACGGACAGGGCAGAGTGGTCGCCACTCTGGACAGCGGCAAGCGCGTAATATCGGAGGCGCTTCTGTATTCGGTCGGGCGCGTGGGCGCGACAGGCGACCTCAACTTGCCCGCGGCCGGACTGGACGCGGACGAGAGGGGCCGGATAAGCGTGGACGAACGCTACCGCACCGCCCAGCCCCACATCTACGCCGTCGGGGATGTCATCGGCTTCCCGTCGCTTGCCTCAACCTCGATGGAGCAGGGACGCATCGCTGCCTGCAACGCCTTTGGAGTATCTTATACTTCCGAACGCAGCCTGTTTCCTTACGGAATCTACTCAGTTCCCGAGATTGCAATGGTCGGCCAGACGGAGGAGACGCTCACAGAGAATCGCGTCCCCTACGAGATAGGTGTGGCTCGGTACCGGGAGATAGCGCGTGGAGCCATAATGGGGGCGACCCAGGGGATGCTCAAGATTCTGTTCCACCGCGAGAGTCGGAAAATCCTGGGGGTGCATATCATCGGCCACAGCGCGTCGGAGCTGATACACATCGGGCAGTCGGTACTCGCCTTTGGAGGCAGCCTAGACTACTTCGTCAATACTGTGTTCAACTATCCCACGCTGGCCGAAGCGTACAAGGTCGCCGCGCTTGACGGATACAACAAAGTCGGTCCGGAAGACAGCGAAGCGCCGCTCCCATACTGGAGCTAGGGGTAGGTTTAGGGCTCCACCCTGAACGCATGTCTGGACAATCTGCCCATCCCCAGTTCCTCAGAGGCGCTGATGATTATGTCGGTGGCAGCGTCAAGGTTCATTTCGCTGGTGTTGATTACCAGGTGATAGTGTTCAGCAGCATCGGGGCTGTCTATGCCGAAGAATCTCTGGAAGTAGTTGAGCCTGGCTTCGTCTCTTGAACGAATAGAGCGCTCGGCGGTAGCCTGGCCCATTCTCTCCCGCACCATGACACGTTCGACGCGATCTTCGAAGGTGGCGACGAGTCCCACGCGCAGTACATTGGGATTGTCCTTGAGTATGATGTGCGCGCCCCGGCCAACGATTACTACGTTGTCGCTGGTGGCTAACTCGGTTATCACGTTTCGTATGGCGGTGATGTAGGAGTCGTCATCTATTTCATGGCCCCGAGTGGCGATCAGATTCGGCAGTTCGTCGTACTCAGAAACCAGGAATTCAGGATATACCGTCCCGAAGTAAGGATCGGAGCCCCCTCCGGTGTAAGCGGTGCGTTCCATGATGCGCTGAATGATCCTCGAGAATCGCTCAGAACGGGTAGGAGGCCGCTGCTCTCGCTGGTCGAGCGCCTCGACTGTCGCCTGTAGTTCACGGGCTACGTTGGAGAGGATGAGCCTGTCCACATAGTCGGCGTCTATTCTGCGGGACAACTCAGGACCCAGAAATCTCCCGCCTCCACCGGCCAGGCCACCGGTAACGATTACAGCCATTACAGTCCTCGCTTTCAGAATCCGCGCATCCCGTCAGGGAATAAGTGTTCAGGCGACACAGCCCTTCGGCTCAAGACCGCCACATGACATTAGCGCTTCCGCTCTTGCCACGTTATGGTTGAAACGTCATAATGCTAAAGGTTAGATTCAGTGATTCTAGGGCATTCAGCATCACGAACTATCTGAACTCAAGCAGAGTCTATATGTGGTTTTGCGGGTATGTCAACATGGCGAATCAGACATGAATCAGCCTTCGTTAATGTTGGTTGCGCCTAATCCAATGACTTGGAGAAGACTGTGACAGTTAGAAGCGCAGAGTCTGCAACTCTGGAAAGGCGACTTCGTCTCGCTCAAGAGCGAATAGCTGAGCTTGAGGCGTATCAGCGAAGGAACAGGAGAGTCAGCAGCGTTTTGACTCGCCTGGCGACGCTTGCCGACCACAGCCCCAGCGCGATAGTGGAGTTCGACAGCGCTGTCACTTATCTGAATCACGCGGCAAGGGAAAAATTTCCCGGCCTGGACGTGATGGGCCTCAAGCATCCCCTGTTGTCGGGCCTGGACGAGGTTATCGCCGAGATGAGGAGCGGTAGCCATCTCACCAGCACCCGTGAAGTGAGCGTTGGCGACCGTATCTTCAGTCAGAAGGTCGTGCTGGAGCCTGATTCACCCCAGGTCAGCGTTTACTGCGATGACATCACCGAAGACCGAGCCTTGCACGACGCCCTGAAGCTCGCGTCTGATGAGACTGAACTGCTGGCTGCCGAGAACGCTCTTGTGGCCGAGATCGGGATGATCATCAGCTCCTCGCTGGAGATAAGCGACGTCTATGAAGGATTCGCCCGGCAGGTCAGGGAACTCATACCCTTCGACAGAATCGCCATAAGCCTGGTGGACATGGATTCCTTCACCTTCAATAACCAGTATGTGTTCGGAGTTAACGCGCCCGGCAGAGAAGAAGGAAGGGTCGTACCGCTTGAGGGCACTATGATTCTGAGGGCAGTGGAGGCCAATGAAGCCGTCGTCCTCCAGGGGGACCTCGAAGAACTCTCCCGAAGATTCCCTATGATGGTGAGGTCGGGTCTGAAGTCCGTGCTTCTGGCGCCCATCGTGTTCAAGAGCGAGATTCTGGGGGTGCTGCACATGCGCTCCCTCGATGAGAACGCATACAATCAGCACCATCTCGACTTGGCGACCAAGGTAGCCGCCCAGATAGCTCCGGCCATAGCGAATTCCCAGCTGTACGCCCAGCATACCGAGGCTGAGGCTGAGGCTAAGCGCCTGGCGCTCCAGAATGCCGCCATCGCCGAGATCGGAAGAATCATAACCGCGTCCCTCGACATCGAGGACGTGTACGCGGGCTTCGCCGAGCAGACCCGCCGGCTCATAGGGTTCGACCGCATCGTCGTCAGTCTGCTGGGCCGCGATTCCGACGACTTCACCAACGCCTATGTAATCGGGGTGCCGGTTTCCCACAGGGACAGGGGAGACCTCATAGAACTGAAGGGTACGTTCACTGACGAAGTGGTGCGGCAGCAGCGAGCCATCCTGTTCCTTCCCCATTCCCTCCACGAGACCCGCACCATGTTCCCGGGCCTGCTCCCTCAGTATCACAGCGGGCTTCGCTCATTCATCAGCGTGCCCCTTATCTACAAGGACGAAACCATCGGCGTGCTGCACTTCAGCTCCGCGAAGCCAAACGCTTACAGCGATTACGAGGTGGACATAGCAGGTCTTATAGCGGCGCAGATATCGGGCGCGATAGAGAACTCGCATTTGCACGCGGAAACCGTGGAAGCAGATAGAATCCTTCAGCAACAGGCACAGGAATTGGCGCGTTCAAACGCTGAATTGGAACAGTTTGCCTATGTCGCGTCCCACGACCTACAGGAACCCCTGAGAGTAATCACCGGCTATGTTAGCTTATTGGAACAGCGGTACTCTGACAAGCTGGATCAGGACGCCCGGGAATTCATAGGTTTCGCCACCGACGCCGCTCACCGTATGCGGGCATTGATAGAAGCATTGCTCGAGTTTTCACGTGTGGAGACTCACGGCAACCCTTTCGAGAAGATGGACTGCAACCGCGCCCTGTCCGAGGCGATTGCCGACCTCGAAGTATCCATAGACGAGTCGCACGCGAAGATTACCTCGGACCCTCTGCCCGACGTGGTCGGAGACCAGATTCAGATAACTCATGTATTCGAGAATCTCATATCCAACGCCATAAAGTTCAGAAAGGACGACTGCCTGCCGAAAATTCACATTTCATGCTCACCCGTGGAGGATAGCTGGCAGATCTCAGTTGCCGACAACGGCACTGGCATCAGGCCCAGGTACCAGGAGCGTATATTCGGAATGTTCAAGCGGGCGCATAAGAGAAGCAAGTATCCGGGGACGGGTATAGGGCTTGCTCTGTGCCAGAAGATCGTGGAACGCCATGGAGGGCGAATCTGGGTAGAGTCTGAACTCGACCAGGGCTCGACCTTCCACTTCACGATTCCAACCATCAAGGAGGAAGACCATGACACTTGGAGACAGCAGGCCAGTACAAATACTGCTGGTCGAGGATAACCCGGCGGACGCGCGGCTGACCCAGGAAGCCATCAGAGATACGGAGTTCAGATACCAGTTACACCTTGCGGAAGATGGGGAAGAAGCGATGGAATTCCTATACCA
Source organism: Dehalococcoidia bacterium (assembly GCA_034420555.1). Lineage (GTDB taxonomy): Bacteria > Chloroflexota > Dehalococcoidia > Lucifugimonadales > UBA1123 > VXRN01. The sequence continues at coordinate 7,521 of DAOULF010000259.1, read as the reverse complement.
GGAAGGCGAATTCGCTGACGTTCCCCGGCCGGACCTGATTTTGCTCGACCTGAACCTTCCGGGAATGGATGGACGGGAAGTGCTGGCCGAGATCAAGTCCGATGAAAATTTGGGTTCCATACCGGTAGTCGTACTCACTACTTCCACCGCTCAGCAGGACCTTCTCTACTCATACGGCCTGCGGGCGAACAGTTATGTGAACAAGCCCATAGACAGGGATCGTTTCAACGATATGATAAAAAGTGTGATGGAATACTGGATCAACATTTCCACTCTTCCTGGTCGCCAGTAGCCGTCACCTGAAGGACGAGGTATGCAAAATGGCTGTCAGGAAGTTCTGGCTGGTAAAATCCGAACCGGGGGCCTATTCGTTCGACGACCTTCTCAGCGAAGAAGATCAGACCGCCGAATGGGATGGCGTGCGTAACTACACGGCCCGCAATACTATGCGAGATGATATGCAGGTTGGGGACGGGGTGCTCTTCTATCACTCCAACTCCAAGCCGACTGCCGTGGTCGGCTATGCCACCGTAGTGAAGTCGGGCTACCCGGACGACACGGCGTGGGACCCCGATTCGGAGCACCCGGATCCCAGGAGCACTCCGGACAATCCCGTATGGTACATGGTTGACATCAAGGCGGAGAACAAGTTCCGCAGTCCCGTGACCCTTCAGCAGATCAAAGCCCATGGGGACCTCAAGGACATGGTGCTTGTGAATAACTCGCGCCTGTCCGTACAGCCGGTTACGAACAGGGAATGGAAGATCATCCTCACTCTTGGTATGGAAGGTTGAGTTGTACTCCTGGCGCTTAGATCCGAACCTTAGCGGAACCAGCGACCTCGAGTATCTCGGCCAGTTAGCGCTCCACATCACAGACGAGATCAGCCGGGACCCTGATTCGTCGGAGCTCTACTTTCGCAGGGCCGGCGCCTATCTGGACTCAGGGCGTTTCCAGGACGCGATTGACGATTACACCAGGGCCATAGATCTGTCTCCATCAGACGCTACCTGCTTCAACAATCGCGGCATTGCCCATCGCTACATGGGAGACTTCAACTCCGCGATAGCGGATTACAACAGGGCGCTGCTCCTCAATCCGAAATACCGCGACGCATTCACAAATCGTGGGGTAGTCTATGCGGACATGGGCGACCTGGACTCTGCCGTAAGGGACTTCGACATGGCGATAGAATTAGATTCTGAATTCTGGTTCGCATACAGCCAGCGGGGGCTGGCGCTGTGGGCGCTTGGGAGACGCGAGGAGGCCGAGGCGGACTACGCCAGACTCAGGGAACTGCAACCGTGATTTTCAGCGAAAAATGCCGTATATCTGTTCTCTCACTGCTTGACAATACGCTTGTTCTGTTCTACTATTAGAACGTCCTAATTTGGATAGGATCACACACTCCAATGTGGCAACGGTCCGATTCCGGACGAGGAGGCCAAGTCAAACTCCTCTCTAGGTCTGACGGCCTATCTCTCCTTCATTTCCACAGGAGGGATAGGCCGTATCGCAACCATAAGCTATCTACAAGAAGGCCCGAACACCTGGGTGGAGTCCAACCAGCATTTGGACTGGGTTGTCGCCCAATGTTAGTGTCCGGTGGAGCTATTTCTGTGAAAGCATCAGCGAATATCCTGGTTGAAAGGCCAGTCTCGGAAGTCTGGAACTTTGTGGCCGACATACGGAACATGGACAAGTGGGTCAACGGCGTAAGCGACCCGAGACCTGTGTCCGTTGGGGAGTGGGGAGTAGGGTCAGCCTTCGAGAGCAGATACACATACTCCGGCAAGACTCACACTATTACCTATGAGATAACCGCATACGATCCTCCCAACCGGGTAGCGATGCGCTCCACATCCGGCCCATTTCCATTCGAGAGCTGCGTCGAACTGTGCGAAGACGGGTACGGGACACGTCTCACCAATACCATAGACGCCAAGCCGACCAACGTCTTTCTAACGATATGGTTTGCCGCTATGGGTATCGTGCTGCGAATGATGATGCGAACTCAGCTCCGCAAGGAATTGACGTTACTCAAAGCGGAGTTGGAAGCTACGGAGTCGTCCAGGGCGGGCTAGGTGGGCTGGATTTCACTACCACCCGACGGCGAACCCGTCAGCGCGAGGCTCGCTTCCGCCCGTGATTACTCCCGTATCGGGGTCCCGCACGATGATCTGCCCACTCCCGAACAGCGTGCTGTGAGGCGGCATCACCATCACCCGGTGCCCTTTTAACGCCAGGTCCCGCGCGACGTGCTCGCTCACCGTATCTTCCAGGGCGACGCCCTCGCCTAGCCGGATACTGAATCGGGGCGTGTCAAGCGCCTGCTGCGGCCCTAAGCCGAAGTCTATCATGTTCGTAAGCACCTGGAGATGTCCCTGCGCCTGCTGCATCGCCCCCATGACCCCGTAGCTTGCCCAGAGGTCGCCGTTGTGTGTCACCATCCCGGGAATCAGGGTGTGATAGGGTAGTTTGCCCGGCTCAAGCCGGTTGGAGTGATGCGGGTCGAGCGAGAAGGACGCGCCCCTATTGTGCAGGGCGATTCCTGTCCCCGGCACAACCAGACCGCTTCCGAAGGACATGAACACGCTGTTGATCAGTGAGCAGGCGTTACCCTGGCCGTCCACCGCGCTCACATAAACCGTGTTGTGATGAGCGGCGACCTGACCGTGAGGAGCGAGTCTCATGGCGAAATCCGGTGAGACCAGCTTCGCCCTGTCCGTCGCATAAGACTTGGATATAAGCGCCCCGACATCCGCGGTCATCTTGTCGGGATCAGTCACGTAATGGAGAGCGTCGGCAAAGGCCAGGCGCATACTTTCGATCAGGTGGTGAAGAGCGCCTTCCGTCTGGAATCCCATAGACTTGATGTCGAACTGCTCGGCTATATTGAGCGCCATAAGGGCATTTACGCCCTGGGAGGGCGGCGGACACTGCCAACATTCGTATCCGCGATACGAGGTTGAAATGGGTTCCACCCATTCCGAGCGGTGTTTCCTGAAATCGCTCTCCGACAGCCATCCACCCATCTTCTGGACGAATCGCGCGATCTTTCCGGCAAGGGGGCCTTCGTAAAACGCCTCGCTTCCGCCTTCGGAGATTTCCTTCAACGTCGAGGCCAATGTCGGCAGTCTCATTACGTCGCCGGGGGCGGGAGGAGCGCCATCGAGCAACAGCTCTCCTCCGGCGGGCCCGGATTTCAACCTGGGCGCGCCCGCGGCCCAATGGTCGCTGATGACCTCCGAGACCGGATAGCCGTCTTCCGCGTAGTGTATGGCCGGAGCCAGCGCGTCGGACAGGCCCATGCTGCCGTACCGGTCCAGAAGCGCCTCCCATCCACTGACCGCGCCCGGCGCCGTTACCGAATAGGGGCTATTGTCCGGGATATGAGTCAGACCCTTGCCGACAAGCTGGTCGCGTGAGGACAGTTCGGGTGATCTGCCTGAAGCGTTAAGCGCGCGCACACGCTTTTCGTCAGCCATCCAGACCAGGGCGAACAGATCGCCCCCCACGCCTGTGGAATGAGGTTCCGTTACATTCAGGGCCGCAGCGGTGGCTACTGCCGCGTCCACGGCATTGCCCCCACTCGTGAGCATCTGTAAACCAGCCATCGCCGCAAGCGGCTGAGTTGTGGAAACCATGCCGTGGGCTGCGCGGAGATTTGACCTGCGAGAGTTGAAATTCATAGAACCTTCCAAGTTATCGAGAATATGTGTAGAAATCAGGATACCTGAATGGGGAATCAGTTAGTAGCATCCGCGAGCGTGGGAGCCAGGCTCATGGCGAGCGCCCGTTCGGGTTCGATGACCCTGGGGCCGTCCCCGCTCAATCTGACTTCGACTTCGGAGTGCTGGGAAAGGCTGAACGACCGCTCGCCGTCGAGCGCTATGGTCGCGGGCCGCAAGTCAACTGAAACCCCGGGGCCGCCGGCTTCGACTGTCTTCCACCCGGAGATTTCGACGTCCTGGACAAGTCCCGGCGCAACCGGCGTAGCCTCTATCGTCTGTCCTCTACCCAGTCGGATGTGCAGGCCACGCTCTTCCTGCGGAGACAATTGCATCAGCCTCGCCCCTATGGCGGATAGGCCGATGCTGGTCGGTTCAGCCCTGGTCAGGAAGAGTTCATGCAGGGTGGAAATATCCCAGATCGCGCGCGCGCCGACGAACCGCTCCCTGGAGACCGCGAGGTCAACCAGCGCTATGTCTCGAAGGTCGCCGTCCAGGTAAACTTCAAGCCTGGTGTGGCGTGTAGTGGCTTTGTCCGGGTCCGCCTTTCCGCTGGCAACCGCGCCAGCCGCAAGCCCCGCTATGGTGCCTTCCATCATTCTTGGAAACACGTTGTTCGTTCCCGTTGATATGGGCATGATGGGGACATCGCCACACTCCCTGGCGACAGTGCGATTAGTCCCGTCGCCGCCAAGGGTGATGATGCAGCCCACTCCGGACTCCCTCATTGCCCTCGCTGCCCTGGACGAGTCACGCTCTTCGTGAAACACGGGCATATTGACGAACTGTGGGTCGAGTCTCAGCTTTGCGCCGGCGAGAGCGTTCTTTCCGAGCGAACCCGTATCCGGCATGAAGATTACGCGCTCGACGTTCATGGCGTCCAAGCCGGCCAGAATCCTCTTGAGAATGTTCACTTTCTCGTGGTTCGGGACAAAGCGGCCCTGCGAGACGATACGACGTATATCTTTTCCGGCGGCAGGGTTGGCGATTATTCCAACAGAAGTCAATGTAAGTATTCTCTCACCTGGGACGAATCTATTCCTGGAAACTGAAGCCGAGCGGGTCTTCCTCGAACTCGATTGATGCCAATGCCTGTTCTGCCGCTTCTTCCATGGCATGATCGCCCCGTATCATGGCCTGGGTCAGGGCGCGTTTCGCCAGGTCGCCCCCAATGTTGCCGAGAGAGCGAACCGCCGCAAGCTGTACCTGCGTGTCATCGTCGTTGAGCATATTGATCAGGTGCGGAACAGTCTCGTCGTCGCCTAGGAACCCGCAGGCGATGGCGGCTTCGTACCTTATCGCGGCTTCGACGTGGCTCGTCTCTCGCAGCACCGTAGGAAGCCAGCGCGAGTCGGAACTGCGGCCCATGGCGAAGATCGCGCTCTGCTTCATCCGCGGGTCATCGTGGTCGTAGGACTGCCGGATCGTCTCGTAAACACGTTCCGAGCTGATTGGGGCGACGGCTTCTATCGCGCGGCGGCGTGTCTCGTTTTCTTCGTCGGGATTTTCTATTACCGACATGAGGGCGTCGCTGATTCGCTGGCCGTCCCTCCTTATGAGCTTGCCGTCTTCGGCCATCTCAGCGAATTTCCCAAGAGTCATAGCCGCCGCGGCGCGGACCTCCGCAGAAGGGTCCTTCTGAAGCAGTTCGACCAGGGGGCGTATTACGATACGATCATCAGAGTCCCACAACCCACGGGCCGCGCTTGCCCTGACCAATGCGTCGCGGTCGCGCAAGCAGGCCCTGAAGATGGAGGTGAAGTCGAGCTCGAGGTTGTCGGTGGCGAGCTCGGCCATTCTATCCAACAACTCCCGTCTTCTACCAGGAGTGATTCTCGACCAGGCCGAGATGACGTTCATCACTTCCACGCGGGAAAGGCCCGACAGTTGGGCCAGGTCCGTGTGTCTGATCTGCTCATTGGGATCCGACAGGTCCGTCATAATCTGTTCGAGTGTCAATACGGGATTCTCCCAAGCCCAATTACAGTAAGTGAAATTGAACCGAAATGCTAGGGGGCGTGAAATTCCCCGCCTTCTTCTGAATGCCGTCAATTCCGGGTATGCCGCCCAATCTGAATCGCAAACTGAGTCAGTTCAAATTACAATGGCAGAATGAAAGTAATAGAGCAATTTGGTTCGTGTCAAGTGGATTGGGCGCGGAACTCCGTTCCAGTATAATCTGTAATCATCGAGGTCATTGGGAGGCGCAACGATATGGCGGTAAGACGCAAGAGGGCAAAAGCCGCGGACGTGATGTCATACCTGGAGCCGCTCTATGGGCCGGTGGAGTGGGAGCCGAGGTACAATCCAGCCGAGGAGCTGGTTTATACCATTCTCTCCCAGCATACGTCCGATATAAACTCCGAGCGCGCCTTCCTGAACCTGATGGACACGTTCAAGACGCTGGACAGAATAGCGGACGCCGAGGTCGAAGACATCGAGGTCGCCATAAGGTCCGGCGGACTGTCGAACCAGAAGTCGGTACGGATCAAGGAAGTGCTGAACATCGTTCGAGCCGATGTTGGGTCGTTCGACCTGTCGTTCCTGGGAGAGATGCCTCTGGAGGAGGCCAAGTCCTGGCTGAAGGGCCTTCCCGGGGTTGGTCCGAAGACGGCGGCCATCATCCTGTGCTTCTCGCTCGGTATGCCGGCAATGCCGGTGGACACCCACATCTACCGTGTCTCGCAGCGGTTGCGTCTTATCGGGCCGAAGGTCTCAGCGGACAAGGCTCACGACATTCTCGAACCGATGGTGGGAGAGGACGAGGTGTTCGCATTCCATGTCTATCTGATTCAACACGGCAGACAGGTGTGCAAGGCGCAGCGTCCGCGATGCGACGACTGCGTTCTGGCGTGGGGTTGTCCGTCGAAGGGAAAGGTGGGCAACAAAACTGCCAAACGTCGCCGGGCGAAGCGAACAGTAAAGGCTACCGGATAGGGGCGACTCAATGACCAACTCAATTGAACTGGTTAGTCTGGAAGACATACGCGACGCGGCGGACGTAATCGCCCCTAACGTCCATAGGACTCCGGTTACTTCCTCAGAATACCTGGGCGGTCTCGTTGGAGTGAATCTGCATCTGAAGCTGGAAATGTTCCAGAAGACGGGTTCGTTCAAGCCGCGCGGCGTTCTCAACAAGATGGCGAGCCTGAGCGATGAGGAAAAGGGACGGGGAGTGGTGTCGCTTTCCGCCGGGAATCATGCGCAGGCATTAGCCTACGCAGCGACGATGGCCGGAGCGCCATCGGTGATAGTCATGCCGGAGGGCGCGGTCAAGGCGAAGGTGGAAGCTACTCGCGGGTACGGCGGCGAGGTGGTGCTAACCAACCAGGACCTTCTGAAGACCGCACTGGAAATCCAGAGGGAACGCGGGATGACTCTTGTGCATCCATTCGACGACCTTCACACCATTGCGGGCACAGGCACGCTCGGACTGGAGTTGCTGGAGGATGTCCCCCAAGTGGACGTGGTGATTTGTGGAATAGGCGGGGGTGGGCTCATTTCGGGGGTCGCGGCGGCGATCAAGTTGAGCAAGCCCGATACCAGGGTGATAGGCGTGGAGCCTGAAGGCGCGCCCGGAATGACGCTCGCGCTGAAAAAGGGCGAACCCGTACACATGGCAACCATGAATACCATCGCGGACGGGCTTGCGGCTCCCTTCGTCGGTCAGCACAACCTGGACCACGTTCGCGCGTTTGTGGACGACGTAATTACAGTCCAGGACAGTCAAATCGTGGATGCGATGAGGCTGCTGCTAGAACGCGTGAAGGTCCTCGCGGAACCTGCCGGG
>DAOULF010000258.1:0-2711 GCA_034420555.1 Dehalococcoidia bacterium | reverse complement strand
AGGGCCGTCCGGAGCGCCGAATTCGCAAGCGGCAGATACACCACCGACCTGCTCACCACCCTCGCCGCCTCCTGATGATAAGATAGCGGCGCGAAAATCCCCTCTCCCTCGATGGGACCACAAGGGTAGGTAAAAGTCCCCTCTCCCAAGGGGAGAGGGTTAGGGTGAGGGTAATCCCCTAACCAAACTCATACAGGTCAAGACTCAAGGAGATTCCCGCATGGACGTGGACACGCTGCGGTTACAGTATCAGGCCGCCCGCCATGAACAGGGAACCCTGCTCGAGATCGCCCGCATCATCCTCGCCTTCGCCGATGACATAGACGACCTCACGCGCGAAATTTGCCGCGAGATATACGAACGACACAATTATGAATACTGCGCACTGTACTTGTCGCGCGGAGATTCCGGCTCGCTGAGACAGGCTAATGGCGGCAGACTCGGTGGAAATCTAACGGCGCGCGAGGCAGAGGCGCTCGCGTACGAAGCCATCGCGCATTCCCAGGCGCTGACCGCGCGAAACGGAGACTCTTGGCGCGTTGCGGTCCCCTTAGAAGACTACTTCACGACCATGGGTGCGATCATTGCCGGTTCAGTCGGCTCCGACTCCGACGCCAACCGCGCCCTCGCCCTCTGCAAGACCCTCGCCCGCCTAATCGCCATCGGCCTGCAAAACGCCCACCTGCGCAAACCTACCGCCCTGCCGTAAGTTCAGCCATATCCGGCGCCAGAAAATGCAGTTCGTGGTGTCCCACCAGACCCTTCCAGAAGTCCCTCCCCAGCGTACCTATCAAGCTCGGATTCGACTGCTCTATCGCTGGACAGAACGCAATCAGAACCGACGACTTATCGAATACCAGCGTCCGTGTTTCGAGCGGCGAGCATAGTTCCGAGAACGGGACGTCCGGTCCCGATAACCGTCTCATGTCCAACCGCGCCGCCTCCCATCGCCGCTTCAACTCATCCGCGTTGCGCTCCGCCCCATCCGCGTCGGGATGATACATCGCGATAGTCGTTCCTTCCGCTCCATACCGGAGGCCGTACCCGACAACCAGCGCCGTATATGGTTCCAGCGTTCCCCATGCGTCCGGCCCGACAGCGTACCGCTCCCAGTCCTCCAGACGCTCTTCCGCAGACCGTCCAAACTCGCTCCCTGTCGCTGTCCGCGACACCACATATTCCGGCGGTATCAGCGCTCCCCCCAGCAACTCATCCCCGACGCTCTGCGTCAGAACCCGCCAGGATACTTCATCCCACAGGCTGGCTTCGGCGCCGTCCTGGGCTTCGATTACCCTCTCCAGAGTCTCGACTCTCCGGGCTATCGCAAGCCTGTCCCCGATTGGAGCTATCGCGTTGAGGTGGAACAGGCTTGTCCCTATTGGATGCTCCATCATCTCTTTCAGCGTGGGCGGATCGTCGCGCCAGAAGTGCAATAATAGAACCCCATAATGAAAGGTGGTATTGAAACCTGCCTCCCCCAGCCTCGTGTAGATGTTTTGTGAATCTTCCTGTCCGCCACTCGTAATCGAGTACGGCGGCTTGGAAGACCCCTCCAGCGGACTCCATATCCCCTGGTCCAGCCCAAGCGGATCCAGCCCGATTATCTCCCTGGCCGACTCCGAGTAGCTCATGAACATACCCTTCGCCGGCAGCATCGCATAAGTCCATGGAATGCTCCCCGGCCCCTCGGCGATAAAGGTGTCGAATCCCTCGAATCCCGTCGCGTCCGCTGCCAGCCGCGCCTCATGATAGTTGGCGAACAGCAGATAGTCCGCGCCCATGTCTGAAGGAACAGTTCGAGTGAGATCCGACAGCCAAGTCTCCGGCAGATCCGGCGGTGGCCCGGAACGATTCCAAGACCAAAGCCCATACCAGACAGCTAACACAAGAATTATGGCGGCCAATAAGACCACCTTCATGGGTATCCTACGGTTCATTGGAACAATCTTATTCAAGCGCAAATCCCGACAGAAGTGTATGGAAGCCGGTCTTCAAAGCCGCCTACTGCGCCGTCGTAAGTTCGGCCATGTCCGGCACAAGAAAGTGCAGTTCGTGGTCGGATATCATTCCCGTCCAGAAACCCCTCCCCAGTATGTTTATCAAGGTCGGATCTGGCTGTTCTAAAGCCGGACAGGTCGCAATGAGTACGGATGAATTCTCGTATGCGTCAATCCTGGTTTCCAGCGGGGAGCAAACCTCGTTGAAAGGAACGGCGCGATCCAAAAAAGATCTCAAGTCCAGGTGAGCCGACGTCCATCTCTTCTTCAGTTCTGTCGCGTTGCGCTCGGCGCTGTCAGGGTCGGGGTGATACATGGCTATGGTCGTCCCCTCCACTCCGTCACGAACGCTGTATCCAAGAACCACAGCGGTGTAAGGCTCCAGTGTCCCCCAGGCGTCGTGCCCGGAGACGTATCGTCCCCAGTCCTCCAGCCGCTCATCCGCCGACCGATCTGTGAATGTGCCTGTGGCCGTCCGCGATGCCACGTATTCCGGCGGTATCAGCGCGCCGCCCAGCAGTTCATCCCCAACCATCCGAGTCAGAACTCGCCAGGGTTCCTCGTCCCATAAGCTGGGAGCGTTCCCTTCGTGAACATCAATCAGCCCCTCCAGCATCGGTGGTCTCATAGCGATGATCAGCGTGTCTTCGATTAGGGCCATCGCATTGAGGTTCAGTACGTTCATACTCATCGGGTGTTCGACTTGAAATCTCG
>DAOULF010000257.1:0-11387 GCA_034420555.1 Dehalococcoidia bacterium | reverse complement strand
GTCCCCGCTGATCCTGCTTGCCGGGGCGGCGGTAATCGCGCTGGTAGCGGGCTTCATTCTGTGGGAACTGCGCGCGCCCGCCCCGATGCTGGACCTGGGGCTGTTCAGGCGCCGGGTGTTCTCGCTTGGGGTGTCGGCGAGTTTCATGTCGTTCCTCAGCACCGGCTCGTTGAGATTCATGATGCCGTTCTATCTCCAGGGAGCGCTTGGATACCATCCGGGACAAGTGGGCCTGATAATGCTGCCGACCGCGATCACGATGACCATAATGGGGCCAATCGCCGGACGGCTGTCCGACCGCTACGGCTACCGCGCGTTCAACGTAGTGGGTCTGTTGACAGCCTCTGTGGGCATATTCACTATATCGCGGTTTTCGGAGACGACTCCGCTGCCGGTCATAATCGGCGCGCTGGTGGTACAGAGCGCGGGGACAGGACTGTTCGGCTCCCCCAACTCGGCCTCCATATTCTCCGCCGCCGAGGGCAACCGGCACGGGGTGGTGTCCGCGCTGCTGAGCCTGGTACGCAACTCGGCCAACGTCACATCCATCGCGGTTGCGACCGCCGTGGTCACTGCCACGATGGTGGCGGCGGGCTACGCGCCCGACCTGGGCAACGTGAGCGGTGGCGAGGACACGGGCCTGCTGAGGTCGTTCGTGTCCGGCATGAACACGCTCTACCTCGGGATGGGCTGTCTGCTGCTCGTGGGCGTAGTCGCGTCGTTCTTCAAGGGGCCGGCTGCGGCAGGGGTGGGCACAGGGCGAAGGGCGGCGCGAGTCAGGGCGGGGGAGTGAACCCTTTCCAAATGCAATTCCGGTTTCAGATGCGCATCGGCGATTGATGGTATCCTGAATACCGTGCCCATGAACGACACTCCCACATACCCGCCCGAATTCTTCCGCCGCATGGACGAGTCCGATGACAGGCTCTTCTACACCGAGCCGCGCCTCGTCGTGCATATAGACGACCACGCCATCGCCGCGATTGGGCAGTACTTCTCCCAGACGATGCCCGAAGATGGTGTCATCCTGGACCTGATGAGCTCCTGGCGGTCACACCTGCCTTCGGACTTTCATGCGGGCCACGTGGTCGGGCTTGGCCTGAACGACGTCGAGATGCGTGAGAATCCCCAGCTTGACGAGTACGTGATACACGACCTCAACGAGGACCCGCGCCTACCCCTCGACGACGACGCTTTCGACGCCGTCGTGGTCACCGTTTCGATACAGTACATGACCCGCCCGGTGGAGGTGTTCTCGGAAGTCCTCCGTATCCTGAAAGAAGGCGCCTGTTTCCACGTCATATACTCCAACCGGATGTTCCCCACGAAGGCCGTCGCCGCCTGGCAGGCCCTGGACAACCGTCGCCGGGGTCAACTGGTAGGCTCTTACTTCAAGGCGAGCGGCGACTGGGAGGATATAGCCCTGTACGACATCAGTCCCAATACCGGCGCGTACTCCGACCCCGTGTACGTCGTCTCCGCCCGAAAGCCGGGTGCGTGATATATAATGACCTTCTGAGTGAAGCGCTATCCAAGAGGAAGGGTGTGATAAGTGGAGCAAGGCAGCCTGCTAAGCCAGTTCGCCGAAGTCACCGACAGGCCGGACTACGAAATTGACGTAGCCAGGGCCGCGATGCTGCTGGCCGCCGCGGAGTATCCGAATCTGAACGTGGAGCGTGAGCTATTCGCGTTCCAGCGTCTGGCCGGGGCAATTTCGAGCAAGTTTCTGGACGACGACGATCCTCTGTACTGCGTCAACGTAATCAGCGAGCACCTCTTCGACGACATGGGATTCAGGGGAGACGAGGACAACTACTACGACCCCAGGAACAGCTACCTGAACGAGGTTATCGAGCGACGCACCGGCATTCCCATAACCCTCGCGGTCGTCTATATGGAGGTCGGCAGGCGTCTCAAGGTGCCTCTGCTGGGAATCGGGATGCCCGGACACTTCCTCGTGCGCCACAGGGAGATAGAGAACCTGTACATAGACGCCTTCAACGGCGGCATACTGCTGTCCGAAGAAGAGTGCAGGGAGATTCTCAGTGATCGCACTCACGGCGACCTCGATTGGAGCAGCGACCTGCTGAAGCCCGTGCTCAATCGCGAGATAGTCGCTCGCATGATACGCAATCTCAAGGCGATATACATGACCGACCAGGACTTCGTTCGCGCGCTCACCGTCTCGGAATTCGCTCTGGCGCTGGACCCGCACTCCGCCATGGACAGGCGTGACCGCGGCATCGTCCACTACCAGCTTGGACACAGCGCCGAGGCGTTGGACGACTTGGTTTACTACCTGGACCTCGCTCCCAACAACCCCGACGCCGAGGGCGTCCACGCCCTGGTCGCCGAACTCCGCTCATCCTCGACGATTGACCATTAGTAATCAGTCGTCAGTTATTAGTTTGAAGTTGTCGGGGGGTAGTTCGTTGGGTCTTGAAGACAAGGTGAAGGATTTGGCGCTTTCGCTTGGGTTCGACAGGGTAGGCATTACGGACGCCGCTCCTTTCCAACGCGACGAAAGAGCCGCGACCCGGCGCGTCAGGGACGGCCTCATGGACGGGCTGCCCTGGTACACCGAGGAGCGCGTCCACCGCATGAACCGCCCCGGGCTGCTCCTTGAAGGAGCGCGCTCCGTGATTTCCATGGCCGCCAATTACAATACCGGCCCGCCGCAGCCCGACTCGGAGAAACCCAGGGGCAAGGTCGCCCGCTACGCCTGGGGACGCGACTACCACAACGTCATCAAGGCCAGGCTGCGCCGGTTCGCGCGCGAACTTCCCGACGTGGTGGAACAGCCGGTACGCACACGCTTCTTCGTGGACGACGGCCCCATGAATGACCGCGCGGCCGCCGAGCGTTCCGGCGTCGGCTGGTTCGGCAAGAACACCAACATCCTCACCCCCACGCACGGCTCATGGGTGTTCCTGGCGCAGGTCGTAACCGACCTCGAACTGAAGCCCGACCCGCCGCTGAAGAAGACCTGCGGAGAGTGTATCCGCTGTATCCCGGCCTGTCCCACCGACGCGATAGTCGCCCCCTACGTCATAGACAACCGCAAGTGCATATCGTTCCTGACCATCGAGCTTCGCGGCCCGATCCCGCGCGAACTGCGGCCCCTGATGGGCGACTGGGTGTTCGGCTGCGACATCTGCCAGGATGTGTGTCCAGTCAACCGCAAGGCCGTCCTGAGCTCGGAGCCGGACTTCGACAAGCGTCACGACTTCGACGCGCCCGACCTGATTCCCCTGCTCGATCTGGACGACGAGGCGTTCCGCAAGCGGTTCGAGGGCAGCCCCATCCGCCGCGCCAAGCGCGAGGGCCTCCAGAGAAACGTCTGCGTCGCGCTCGGCAACATAGGCGACCCCGTGGCCGTCCCCGCGCTTGCAGCCGCGCTGAACAGCGACAGCCCCCTGGTCAGGTCGCACGCCGCCTGGGCGCTGGGACGGATAGGCGGCGATGAGGCGCGGACCGCGCTGGCACACGCGCTGGAAACGGAAGACGCCCCCGAAGTGAGACGGGAGATAGAGAAGGCGCGGGAACCCTGAAGGGCTCTCCACTCGGTAATCCATCACAACATCCGGTTGTTCAGAATATGGTGTCATCATCCCGGATTGGTATAATCATCGCATCTACTACTGAGGATGACGTTCAGAAAGGCAAGGCTATGATTACAAGAGTAAGGGCCAAATTCACCAACGGGCATATCGTCCCGCTCGAACGTCTTGATATAGAGGAGGGGGCGGAAGTGGTAGTGGCGATAGAAGACACGCAGGCTCCAAAACAGGGGCTGGCCGCCATCGCTGAGAGGGTGAAGGAACTACATAAAGACATCCCGCCGGAAGAATGGGCGGATGTCCCGCCGGATCTGGCCATGAACCACAAGCATTACCTCTACGGCCACCCCAAAGAGGAAGACTGATGGCTCTTGTCTTTGCGGATACCGGTTACTGGATAGCGATACTGCTCCCCGGAGATTGGCTACATGACCGAGCTGTATCTATGGCGGCAACCTATGATGAAGCAACAGTGGTCACAACTCAGATGGTGTTGACTGAAGTCCTGAACCACGTTTCGAAGATGGGGCCCAACACTAGACTGGCTGCCGTGCGGTTTCTTGAAGACCTCGGAAGCAATCCCAATGTGGATATCGTACCGCAGGCGGACTCCCAATTCAGAGCGGCGGTGGAACGGTACGTTTCTCGGAGTGATCAGAGATGGGGCCTTACAGACTGCGCGAGTTTCCTGGTTATGGAAGAACGCGGCATAACCGAGGTGCTTGCCTATGACCGAGATTTCGAGCAGGCCGGGTTCGTCGCCCTTTTGCGAGAAGAGGGATAGGGCACTTTCCATGAACATCGCTTGATATTTATGGGATGACTTCTAACGACCTTTGGAGCAACTCCAAAATGGGATGACACTTTCCTTTGGATGCTACTCTCTTCGCGGTGCGATACGCGGTGCGCCAACTACGCCGGATACACCCGGATCTTGGCCGCTATGTCGTAGCTGAAGACGACCTCACCCTCTCCGCTGTCCAGCGTGATGACTCCCCTGGTCTCGGCGGCCTCGTTGACGCGGACTCTCTGGCCTGGGAGTATGTTCTTCTCCACGAAGTATTCCAATAGCGCCTGGTCGTCCTCTGGCACAGAGTCTATTACCAGTTCCGAGCCCTCGACCACCGTATCCAGCGAAGTGGAGTTCTTGTTCGGCTTGTAGCCGCTGCCGGGTATCGGATGCCCGAAAGGGCAGGTTTCGGGATTGTTCAGCACAGCCACAATGCGGGCTTCGAGGTTCGGCGATATGGCGTGCTCCAGGCGGTGGGCCTCCATGTGCGACACCTGTAGGTCCATGCCCAGCACATCCACGACCAGCCTCTCGGCGAGACGATGTCGTCGGACTACGCTCGCCGCCTCCTTGCGCCCGCTGCCGGTGAGCACGACCTCCTTGTTGGGCTTAGTCTCGACCAAACCCTCTCGCGCCATGCGCCTTATCATCCCGCCCACCGACGGCAGCGACGTCCCCAGACCCTCGTCCGTCGGGAGCGTCTTGAGATGCTCGGAGAGGATCGTGAGGGTTACGTGTACGCCCTGCTCGTTGAGCCGGAAAATGGACAACAGGTAATTTTCCATCGCCATGGACAGGCGTTCCGGGGATGTGGAGGTGTTTCGCCTACGTGATTTCGGAGCTGCTGGCATGGTGAATTCATTATATCATATGGCGGCTACACCGAAACCTGGTGTAATATCTAACCGCACACATTCTCAGGAGGACACCATGATCTACGAATATCGAGTCTATGAGGCCGCGCCCGGCAAGCTGGAGGCGCTGAACGCCCGCTTCCGCAACCACACGCTCGGCATCTTCGAGCGACACGGCATCAAGAACATTGGCTACTGGACCGCCAGCGTCGGCGACTACAGCGACCGGCTTATCTACATCGTCGCGTTCGAGGACGAGGGGCAGCGAGCGGAGGCGTGGGCCTCCTTCCGAGCTGACCCGGAGTGGAACAAGGTCAGGTCGGAGTCGGAAGTGGACGGTCCGCTGACGACCAGGATAACCAACTCCATCCTCAACCCGACAGACTATTCGCCGTTGCAGTAAGGCCACGAAGTACATGCTGGGCAGGGATAAAGCCGCCGAGATAATCCGCGAACACGGCTCCAACGACCTGTGCGAGATCATCCGGTCCGAAGGTCTGTCCATCGCGCGGCTGGACTTTGGCGGAGCGCGTTTCCGCGAGTTCTCCGTGAACGGCGTCATATTTCTGCCGCTGGAAACCGAATCAGAGGCCGAGGAGCGTTCCAGCCTCGCTCACGCCCTCGGCCATCACTTTCTCCACCTAGGCAACCAGGTCTGGATGCGCGGGCTGGACAGCATGTGGAGCTGGAAGCAGGAGCGACAGGCGGAGGAGTTCGCCGCCTGGTTCCTGATACCCGAAGCCGACGAGTCCAGGCTGGAAGGGCTTTCGGCATCCGAGATATGCGATGAGTTCGGCGTGGACGCCCGCATAGCCGAGGTGCGCGCAGGCGAATGGCGACGGCGCGCATCCCCAAACGCGCCCGCCTGACCGTCAGAGTTCGCCCCTGACTTCTATCATCATGATGTCCAGGATGTCGCGGGTCGTCACAGTCCCGATGAACTCGCCCGTTTCGCTGTTTACGACGGGAATCACTGTCAGCGAGTTTTCCTTCATCCGCTGCAAGACATCTTCGACGAAGTCATCAGGGCTTGCCTTCGGCACACGCTGGCTCAACACATTGCCGAGCGGGGTGCCGGCCCAGTCGCTCTTGGGGAGGTAGCGCAGCATACTCAGCGAGACTATACCGGCCAACTCGCCCCTGTGTGTCACCACGTACTCTTCCTGGTGCGGGACTATCCAGTTGTCCACGAAGTTTCTGACGGTCAGATCGGTATCGGGGTAGTTCGGCGTAGCGTCCAGGATGTCCTTGATTCTCATATCGTCCAGCGCAAATCGGATGAGCGGAGCCGGAATTATCCCGGGGACGACATCATCCGAACCTGACGGCCTGACGCGATTTATTGCGAACGTTATGAGCGGCGGCATAATCAGGAAGTACCCGAACATGATGAGGATGAGCAGTGAGAACAGATCCTTCCCTATTACATCGTGATTGTGCATGATCAGCAGCAGCGCGATTTCGGCGGCGCCCTTTGCCATAAGCCCGGTCGCCAGCGGGAACGATATACCCATTCGTATCACGTATGCGCCTACTATCGCCCCCAGGAACTTTCCAGCCAGCGGTATGATCACTATGGCCGCGATGGCCAGGGGCGGAAGGCTTGTGAAGGCCATGCTCAGGTGCAGACCTGCCGACGCGAAGAAGAGCGGCACGAACAGGCCGTCCGCCGTGCTGCGTATGCCGGGCATCACGTCCTGTCTTATGCGTCCCGGCAGGTTGGACAAGGCGACTCCGAACAGCAGCGCTCCGATGCTCCCATGTACACCCATCTTCTCCGCCGCGACGACCATGAGGAAAAGGCTGCCCAGAAGCAGGCCGAACGAGAGATGGGGCACTCGTAGAACTCGCTGAAGAATGACTATCAGGCGCGGTATGACCTTCGTGGAAAGCAGCCACGCCACTATGGTGAATCCCACCATTTGCCCGAGCAGCGTGAGAATGTTGGCTATGCTCAGATCGTGACCACCTTCGCCGATGGTGAACCCCACCACGAGCAGCGCTATAAGTTCCGCGATGATCACTATCGCGAATATCTGGAGTCCAAGTGGTTCCCTGAGACGGCCTTCGTCCGAGAGCACCTTGGCCACGACGCCCAGGCTCGACAGCGCAAGCACCCCGGCCACGGCCAGCGCGTCCGTGAAGTCCAGCCCAAGCCCGAAGTCGAAGTAGAAGTCTGAGGTGACCGCTATCCCCGCGAATAGGGGAACCAGGACCGCAATGGCCGCGGCGATGAAGAACCTGCCTCGAATGACCGAGATAAAACTCGACACGTCTATCTCGTCCAGACCGATGAGGAAGAAGAACAGGAATACACCGATGCTCAGGAGTATCTCCAGCTCGGCGGTCGCCTCGACTATGCCAAGAACCGGGCCGAGTATGACGCCCGTGCCAGCGTATGCGACGATGGAACTTACCCTGAACCGCCTGAGCAATCCCTCGGCAACCTTGGCGAGGACTATCAATAGTCCGATAGAAAGTAGCGCCTCTTCTATCATAGGACGCCTACCAACCCTGTCTGTCGCCAAGGCTCTCGCGTGATACGGTCAGCAACCTTCCCCCTACCCTGCATCAGACTCTTCTTCGGCGCTGTAACTGCCGAGGAAGACCCGCGTCAGTATGTCGGTATCTCTCACCGACTCCGGCGTACCCATGTGTACCACGCGGCCCTTGTCCAGCACGTAGGCGCGGTCCACTATGTCCAGCACTCCCTTGATGTTGTGCTCCACGACCAGGATAGTCGTATTGAGCCTGTCGCTGATCTCGGCGACCTTCTGAAACACCTCGGTCACGATGATCGGCGCCAGCCCCAGCGTCGGTTCGTCCAGCAGAAGCACGTCCGGCGCGGCCATCAGCCCGCGCCCGAGCGCCAGCATCTGCTGCTGGCCGCCCGACATCTGGCTGGCCATGTCGCCCCGCTTCTCGTGCAGGATGGGGAATAGCTCCATGACGGAGTCCAGCCGGCGCTCTTTCTCGTATCGGTCGTCCAGGTAGAGACACCCCATCTCCAGGTTCTCTTCGATGGTCAGGTGAGTGAAGACACGCCGGCCCTGCGGCACGAACGCGATGCCCTCTTTCACTATCTCGTGAGTGGCCGCGGCCAGCGGACGGTCCTGCCAGTAAACTCTGCCGCCGACCACGGGCGCAAGACCCATGATCGCCTTCAGCACCGTGGACTTGCCCGCGCCGTTGGGTCCCATCACCGCCACCATCTCACCCTCGTTCACTCCCAGCGATATTCCGTCCAACGCGATTACCGCTCCATAGTGAACGGATATGTCGGTCAGGTCCAGAAATCCCGTCCTGGCGCTTTCCTGTGTCATTTGAGTCTGTTCAGAAACAGTCATTCGTCGTCTGTCGTATCCAAATATCCCCTCTCCCATCAAGGGCTGAGAGGGGTAGGCATTGAAGTTGGATTGGCGGAGTCACCCCCATCCTAACCTTCCCCCATCAAGGGGGAAGGGACTTTTGCCTACCCTTGTGAGCCCATCAAGGGAGAGGGCTAGGGTGAGGGTGTCTTATCTCACGTCCCCAGGTACGCCTGTATCACCTCGTCGCTGCTCAGCACCTCCTCAACCTCGCCCTGCGTGAGCAGTCTTCCGCTGTCCAGCACGATGAGATGGTCGGTAAGCTCTCGCACGATGTCCATATTATGCGAGATGAAGATGATTGTGTACCCTTCCTCCCGCATCAGTTTCATTATGTCCTTGACGCGCTCCAGCATCTGCGGGAACAGGCCCGCGAATGGCTCGTCGAACAGGTACGTCCTCACGTCCATTGCCATAGCGCGGCCTATCTCCAGCAGCTTGCGCTGTCCGTATGAAAGCTCCATCGCCAGCGAGTCTCGCTTGTCCCACATCCCCACGTTTTCCAGAATCGTCCGCGCCTTTTCCCTGTGCTCGGACTTCGTGCGCTCGAACAGCGACGGGAATACACCCCGGCTGGTAAGCACGACTATGATGTTGTCCAGCACGCTTATCTGGTCGAAGAGCCTCACCTCTTGGAAGGTGCGGGTGATGCCGTGCTCAGGAGTTTCGTAGGCGTGGACCACTCTGAGCCCAGTGCCGTCAATGATCACCATTCCGCCGTCCAGCGGCAGAGTCCCGCTTAGCAGGTTTACCAGCGTTGACTTCCCCGACCCGTTCGGCCCGACTATGCTCGTCATGCCCCCGCGCGGGATGGAGAGCGAAAGCCTGTCCACCGCCCTGACCGCGCCGAAGTGCTTGGAGATTTCCTCCGTCTCCAGCGCGACTTCACTAATATCCTCAACCCTGCTCGCGCTCATAGCCTGTACCTCCCCACAAGACCCTGCGGCCTGAACAGCATCAGCAGTACCAGCATAACACCCAGTACCACCTGCCGCGCCTGGCCTATGTACTCCACCGGCATACCCGGAAGAAAGCGCATCCCCTCTTCCAGCAGGACGAAGGCCATCGCGCCCAGGAGCGACCCCCAGATTGTGGCGAGTCCGCCCAGGATCACAATGGAGATTAGCAGAATGGATTCCAGCAGGATGAACGAGAACGGGTCAATGAAGCTCGTCCAGCTCGCGAACAGCCCGCCCGCGAGCCCGGCCATCATCGCCGATATGACCCACACCGCCAGCTTGAAATGAGTCGCCTGGTATCCGAAGACCTGTATCGCGTCCTCGTCCTCGCGTATGGCGGTGAGCACTCTCCCGAACGAAGACGACACTATGAACCAGGCTACCAGCATTACGATTGCGAGAAACACCAGAACGAATACCAAAAACTGGAGCTCGCCCTCGAGCACCCAGTTTCCAATCTTGGGCCTCGCTATCTCGTGAATCCCGAACGCCCCTCTGGTAAAGCTGCGCCAGTTCAGGAACACGTTGAAGGCGATGATGGCGAACCCGAAGGACACCAGCACGTATATGTCGTCCCGAAATCGGTTAAACACCACGCCCACGACGATAGCCACGAGTCCCGCCACCAGCACGCTCACCGGCAGCGCGGCGAAGAACGGCCAGCCAAACGTCGGGATCGCCTCGGTGCGAAGCTGTTCGTAGGCCGGGTCGGACGTAAGAATCGCCATGGCATACGCGCCGATGCCGAAGAAGCCGATGTGTCCCACCGACAGCAGGCCGGTGTATCCAACCACAAGGTTCAGGCCGACGGCCAGAATGGCCCAGATAGCGAACACGGTACCAACCGTAATTGCGAAGCCGAGACCCTGCCACAGCATGAAGCCGATGGCCCACGCTATGATGAACAGGCTCGCCCAGAACTGTATGTTGCTCTTGGACGTCTGCCACAGCCTGCGCGGGTCCTGCGCCAGTTCTACGGCGTCTCTCAAGCCACTTATGCTAAACATCATAGCGCCGCTTCCCAAGAAGATTGCAAAAGTCCCTTTCCCCTTGACGGATGAGGGTGAAGACAATCCCCTCTCCCTTGAGGGAGAGGGCCAGGATGAGGGTGTTTACCTTCCATTGCCATTTTCTCTACTTCCTCGGCAGCAGGCCATTGGGCCAGAACGACAGGAACAGTATCAGCAGCACGAACGAAATCGCGTCCTTCCACTCGCCCGCCAGGTCCCAGATACCGAACTGCTCGACCAGCCCCAGCGCGAATCCGCCCACAATCGCGCCGTACAAATTACCGATGCCGCCCACCACCGACGCTATCCACCCCTTCAGCAGCAGAAGCAGCCCCATGCGCGGCTGTATCGCGGTGTCGTGACCGCTCAGAATTCCGCCCATCGCCGCGTATATCGCCCCGATGAAGAACACCACGGCAATGATCACTGTGGTGTTTATGCCCACGACTTTGGATACCTCTTCATCGTCGCCGATAGCCCTCACAGCCTTGCCGAAAGCAGTCATCTTGAGCAGCAGGAAGAGTAGCCCGAAGCCCGCCAGGGCCACCGCTATCGTGAATACGTTGAACCCCTTGATGTTCGCGCCCGCTATCTTCCAGGGAGCGCTGCCGAACGTGTCCGGCAGGGGTCGCGGCGCGCTCTGAAAGATGATCGTCGTGAACGCGGTGATCGCCAGCAGTATTCCGAGCGTCGCCACCAGCATTATCAGCGGCGACCTCGCCTGCTCGCGCATGTGGACGTACAGCCCCCGGTACAGCGCGAGCGACACTATTCCCGCCAGCAGACAGGAGACGCCCCAGCTCAGGTACAGCCCCGACCCGGGCGCGTCCACTATCAGCAGACCGC
>DAOULF010000256.1:0-8678 GCA_034420555.1 Dehalococcoidia bacterium | reverse complement strand
ACGAATACTTCTACCGAATCTCGGCGTATCTGAAACTGGCCTCCGGTGAACTTCGTCACGGCCCTGGGAAAGACTCTGAAGACGTGTACATCGAACTTCCGCCCACGCCGACACCGACGCCGACTGCGACATTCACGCCGACTCCAACAGCCACACCGACACCTACTGTCACGCCCACACCTACGCCGACATATACGCCTACGGCCACTCCTACTAATACACCTACTCCCACACCTACGAACACACCTACTATTACACCCACGCCAACACCGACCGCAACGCCAACTCCTACGCCAACCCACACTCCGGTCCCCGACTTTCCAGACGTTACGCCCGACGTATATGACAACACTTACGCATTGGGCGAGGACATTGACCCTGTTATTCTACCCACGATGCCCAGCGGTAACGGCGACTTCACGTATTCGCTAACGCCCCAGGTTCCCGGTCTGACATTCGACACGACCACGCGAACGCTGTCCGGGGCGCCAACCCAGATGGGCCTGCATCGAATGACCTACACTGCTATTGACTCCGATACGGGCGTAGCGGTCGCCGCGCTGACCATCAAGATACACGTTGTTCCGCCAGCAGTTGAGAATCTTGAAGCTGAGTTCGTAGTTGGCGACACTCAGGTTAGACTCACATGGGACCCGATTGATGGGATGTCAGGTTATGAGATAGAACGCTGTGTGGGTTCATGTGTTGGAGAAGAGAAGTTCGTTCAGGATCGGGATTTTGAGCCTATCGGCTTTAAGAGAGTTCCGGATTCCCAAACCTATTACGAAGATGCAGAGGTAATAGTTGGCTCCTCTTACACGTACAGAGTTAGAGCTTATGCGGATCTGAACGACTCTGAAAGTGATGTAGCCCTTGGATTCTGGTCTGACGTAGTAGTATCGCAGGAGATGCCTGCTACTCCCACCCCGACTCCAATACCCAGCTTTCCGCCCGGCACATATGACAACACTTACGCATTGGGCGAGGACATTGACCCTGTTATTCTACCCACGATGCCCAGCGGTAACGGCGACTTTACGTACACACTAACGCCCCAGGTTCCCGGTCTGAAATTCGACACGACTACACGAACGCTGTCCGGGACGCCAACTCAGGTGGGCCGCTATCGAATGACTTACACTGCTATTGACTCTGCGACGGGCATAGCAGTCGCCGCGCTGGACTTCGAGATACGTGTTGTTCCGCCAGCAGTCGAGAATCTTAAGGCCGAGCTTACTCCTGACAACACTCACGTCAGACTAACGTGGGAACCGATCACTGGAATCTCAGGATATGATATAGAACGCTGTGTGGGTTCATGTATCGAGGGGGGATTCGATCCTGACACCGGTTTCGGGCACGGCGGTATCTATACCATTGTGGGCCCTGAATCTTCATTCTTAGATGAGAATGTACCAGTTTATTTTACGTACACATACAGAGTCGCAGCCTATAAGGATTTGGACCCATCTGGGAGTGATGTAGTCCCTGGATATTGGTCTGACCGCGTTACAGTAGCGCGGGAGATGCCCCCTACTCCTACACCCACCGCGACTTTCACCTCCACTCCGACGGCTATACCGACGCCGACTAACTCGCCGACACCGACTCGCACACTCATGCCCACTCCCACGCCAACTCTGACCCCTACAAATACGCCGACACCCACGCCCACTCAACTGCCGACGCCAACCTTCACTCCAATCCCAATCCCTACCTATACGCCGACACCCACACCAGCATCTCGCAGGGCGCGAAGTTCCGGGGCAACTTATATATCTGAGCCGACTGCCACCCCTACTCCTGAACCGACATATACGCCAACGCCGACTTACACTCCGACACCAACGCCGTCCGCGACACCAACACCGACTTACACTCCGACGCTGACGCCATCGGCGACGCCAACCCCTACCCCTACTATTACGCCCACACCTGTATTCGTCATTCTGGATGTAGTACCGGTCGTGGTAGAAGAGTCCCCCAGCGAAGTGGTCGAAATCATCCAGCCCAACGCCGAAAGTCATATCGTCTCGCCCGATGGCAGGGTGTCCGTCATGTTTCCACTTCTGTCCAGACGCCAAACCTTCCAAGTAGGAGTTAGTACCAACGACAAACACTGTCTTTCAGGACCGGAGCCTCCCGGCGTCATCTTGTCTTGTGTCAGAGTGGACATATTTGATGAATTTGGCAGGGCGGAGACGGGGGTGGTTCTCACGTCGCCCGCCCGTCTGAGCATCAGCCTGGACCCGGAGTCAGCCAGTCCGTATGAAGATACGTCGGCTCTAATGCGGACATACTATATGGGAGGTGTCAGCCTCGCCTTCAGGGAATACCTGGGCGAAGAATGGAGGGAGATACCTTATTCCCTGAGTTGGATTTCCGATGGGAGAGTAGTTATGAGCGCAATGCGCCGCGAATTCGGCGTATTTGCCATGGTAGCGGACGCCGAGATACTGGAGCGGGCAGTTAGCGAGGCGACGCCGACTCCCACCGCTACCCTATCGTCCACGCCGGTTGCCGAGGTTTCAGAGCAGATCCAAGGGTATCCAGGAGCGGCTTGGGGTCTGCTGATAGCGATACTTTCTCCCGTTCTCTTAGCGTTATGGATTATAAGAATGATCTGGCTCGGCGGATAATCGGGAATGCCGGACACGAATAACGCCCTCTATCTGAAACCGGAGGGCGTTGCCATTACGACACCTGCGGCCTGTGCTGCGCCCAGGGCCGCGCTTCCTCGAACGCGGCGGAGGCCGCAAGCACCGTCTCCTCGTCGCCCGGCCTGCCGATGATGTGCAGTCCTATGGGCATACCGTCGGAGTCGAATCCGCACGGGATGCTGGCCGCGGTGAAGCCAATCGTGTTTATCGGATGGGTGAAGGGGACGAAGCCCCAGGCGGCGGTCGGGTACGGGTCCTGGCCGTCTATCTTCTCCGGGTATTGGTCGGTGGGGAAGGCTGTCACGGGCATTGTGGGGGAGAGGAGCAGGTCGAACTTGTCGAACTCGTCCATGAACTGCTGGATCATGCGGTCGCGCTTTCCGAGCGCGCGGATGTAGTCGGTCATTGTGAAGCTCGCGCCCTGCTCGATTGTCCAGCGTCCGTACCAGGTGAGTGGGTCTTCCGGGTCGTCCAGCAGATGTCCGTTTCCTGCGTAGGCATTGCCTCCGAACAAGACCATCCAAGGATCGAAGGGCGATTCCAGCGCGAGACTCGATTCTTCTACTGAACATCCCAGTTCTTCGAACGCTTTCGCTCCGGCTTCGGCAGACTGCGCGACTTCGCGGTCGACGGGCGTGTAGCCGAAGTCTGCGCTCCAGCCGAATTTCAGGCCCTCGACGCCCCTGTCCAGCGCGGCTACGAAGTCGGGGACCGGAGCCCTGAGCGAACCCGGGTCCTGCGGGTCGTATCCCGCCATGACCTGGAGCAGAATCGCGGTGTCGCGCACCGTGCGGGACATAGGCCCCTGCTGGCTTATCAGGTTCACGGCGGGCGGCGCGTCAACGCCTGTGTAGCTGGACACGCGCCCCTGCGTGGGCTTGATGCCGTATATCCCGTTGAAGCTGGCGGGGATGCGGATCGAGCCGCCACCGTCTCCGCCCGTGCCGAGCGCGCACAGTCCGGCCACTACGGACGCGCCCGCGCCTCCGCTCGAACCGCCGGAGGTGCGCTCCGTGTTCCAGGGGTTGCGGCATGGCTCGCCAAGCCGGTTCTCGTTCGCGCCCAGCAGTCCGAATTCGGGCGTGTTCGTCTTGCCCAGCATGACCGCGCCTGCGTCGAGTACCTTCTGCACGCAGGTGGCGTTGGCGTCGGGGACCCTGTCCTTGAACGCGAGAGAGCCGCCGGTGGTGCGGACGCCCGCGGTCATCTGGAGGTCCTTTATCGAGATGGGCAGGCCGTGAAGCGCGCCCAGGCTTTCGCCTCTCGCGGTGGCTTCGTCGGCTTTTCTGGCCTGATCGAGCGCGATTTCCGGCGTAGGGGTCAGGTAGGAGTTGAGTTGTCCGTCCAGCCTCTCCATACGCGAGAGATACAGTTCGGTAAGCTCGACCGAGGTAATATGCTTGTCCGCTATGAGGCCAGCGAGTTCGTGGGCGGGCGCGAAGGCGAGGTTGTCGTCCAGGTTGGGCATTGCGAGTCTCCTAACGTCAGTGTGAATCATCTAATCAGTTGCACGTCCAAGTCTAACGAAACTCGCGCCCAGTTACGGTCGGATGTTATAACAGGCAAACCCATTGTGATTCCTAAAGCTAAGCAGGCTCTGTCCCCGAACGACAGACCTTCACTTTTCGTCAACGGCCTCAATAACCCGGCCACATAAGCGGACTCTTCGTCGAAAGAGGCAACAAGCATAGGCAATCTATCAATGGTTCTGCGTATTTCGACCTCTTCCATACCCCCTTCCGCTAGCTTAGCGATGACCTCGGACAGATTTACCGAGCTGACGATTGATCGTGACATCATGTCCCCAACCCTGACAGCGCCGGGCTCAGATCTGAGATACGCCAATATCGCCGAAGCATCCAGCGCTACGGTTGGACTGGTCATTCGAGAACAGCCTCTGCTCCGCGTTCAGCTATCAGTTCCGAAACCAGGTCACGGTCCGCCGGGATGTGCTTTCGGTAAATCTCTCTGGCCCTCTTCAATCCATGCTTGGCGCTGAACAGGCGCAATTCACCATCCTCTAGTATAAGCATTATCTCATCCCCCTGCTTTAGGCCCAACTCATGTCGGTATTCCGCGGGGATGGTTATTCTGCCATCCTTGTCCATCTCAACCCTCATTGGACTACACACCTCCGATATAACGTGTATAACGTGGTTGTCATTATCGCATCCCCGGCATTGAGCCGCAATCAATCCGAATCGAGTGTGGTATCATCCCTGCCGAAAATCAAACTCAAACAGGCACGAGAGGAATCGCGCATGAAGATAACGAATATCGAGACATTTATCGTTGACGCGGGCTGGCGACCCTGGATGTTCGTCAAGGTGGAGACCGACGAGGGCATAACCGGCTGGGGCGAGTGCAGCGACGGCAGGTCGCCTCATGGCATAGAAGGTACGATCCGGGACATGAAGCCGCTGCTCATCGGCAAGGATCCCAGGGCCTTCGAGATGCGCTTCCAGGATATGTATCGCATAACCCGGCAGAGCCCGGGCGGCATCGCGGCCAAGGCCATCGCGGGGCTGGACTGCGCGTTCATTGACATCAAGGCCAAGGCGCTGGGCATTTCGGCGGTGGAGCTGTTTGGCGGGCCGACGCGCGAGAAGGTGCGCGTCTATTGGTCGCACTGCGGCAGCTCGCGCATCCGGCATCACGACATCCTCGGTACGCCGCCGATTGATTCGTGGGAAGCGGTGACCAATCTGGGGCATGAGGTCAAGGAACGCGGCTTCACCGCGCTCAAGACTAACATACTAATGCCGGGAGAGGACGCGACGTTCGGGGGCGGTTTCAGTGGTGGCGTCGGATCAACCGACCAGTACGCTCCAAAGTGGCTTGTGCCTCACGTAGAGAAGCTGATAGGCACGTTCCGCGACGCCGTGGGCGACGACATTGACATAAACCTGGACCTGAACTTCCACTTCAAGACCGAAGGCGCGCTGAGGATCGCGAAGGTACTGGAGCAGTTCGATATGCTCTGGCTCGAGATTGATATGTACGAGCCGAAGAGCCTGCGCCAGATAAAGGACTCCACCTCAACGCGAATATGCACGGGCGAGAACCTTTTCTACATGCGCGACTTCATCCCGTACTTCGAGAACCACTCGGCGGATATGTTCATGATAGACGTGCCGTGGAACGGGTTCAGCCAGTCCAAGAAGGTGGGCGACCTTGCCGAGGTGTATCAGCACAACGTCGCGCCGCACAACTACTACAGCCACCTGTCCAGCTTCGTCAGCGCCAGCCTGTGCGCCACGCTTCCCAACGTGCGCATAATGGAGATTGACATTGACGACATCCCCTGGAAGGACGAGTTGACGACCGCCGTACCTGAAATCATAGACGGCTACATGACCGTCCCCGCCGGCCCGGGCTGGGGCGCGGACATAAACGAGGAAGTGGCGCTCGCCCACCCGTGGGACGAGAATAGCCTCGCAGCCGGAACGGGGGGCTACAAGGTCCCACAGCGATAGCTCCTGTTCCGATTGACTCATGAGCAGGCTGGCCTTCAGCGCTTGATTGCGAGCCTGCCCATCACTCACACAAGGGGACTGTAACCGCGACATGAAAGAAGCGCTGCTCACCGTACTGCGAGACAAGAATACGCCCACCGCAGAGTTCAGACGCGCGTCGGATAAACTTGCGTATCTTCTCTGCGCCGAAATCATCCCCAAGCTCGCGGACAGGCGTGTGCGGATAGAAACACCGCTCGGCGAGACTGATGGCGTAGCATTGCCGGACGATGTGATGATAGTCCCCGTCCTGCGAGCGGCGATGACCATTCTCCACGCCTTCACCGATACGCTGCCGGACGCGCCCGTCGGCATCGTCGGGGTGGAGCGCGATGAAGAGACCGCCCTGCCCAGACTCTACTACAAGAAGTTCCCCTCTGAGCTTCCGCGCCGCGCAGTCATAATTGACCCTATGCTCGGCACGGCGGGCACATCCCGTCTCGTCGCGCGACTGCTCATCGAGAAAGGCCTGAAGCCGGAAGATATATACTTCGCGGGCGTTCTGGCCGCGCCTGTGGGTATAGACAGGCTCGCGTCCGTCATACCGCGCGCAAACATAACCGTACTGGCGGTTGACCCCGACGGACTCAATGCACGAAATTTCATAACCCCCGGACTCGGCGACTACGGCGACCGGTATTACGGGACCTGAGGAGAAAGACTTGACCAGAATTGATGGACGGAGAAGGGACCAAATCCGTCCCACCTCGATTGAGACCGGCGTGCAGAGTTACGCCGAGGGCTCGACCCTGATCACTATGGGGGACACCCGCGTCTTGTGCGCTGTGAGCGTCGAAGAGAGCGTGCCCCGCTTCCTGAGAGGATCGGGGCGCGGCTGGGTGACGGCGGAGTACGCGATGCTGCCCAGGGCCACCCTGACCCGGACGAGGCGCGAGACGACGCCGAGGGGGCGCACTCAGGAAATTCAGCGCCTCATCGGGCGTTCGCTTCGGGCCGCGGTGGATATGCACAGGCTGGGGGAACGCACTCTCACCGTTGACTGCGACGTGCTTCAGGCCGACGGCGGTACGCGCACGGCGGCGATTACCGGGGCGTATGTCGCTTTATACCATGCCCTGGCCTCGTTGAGGGATAGTGGAAACCTTGACGACATACCGATGAAGTCGGGAGTGGCGGCGGTCAGCGTAGGCGTGGTGGATGACGAGGCCGTTCTCGATCTTTGCTACCAGGAAGACCACAGGGCAGAAGTGGACTTCAACGTCGTTATGACCGACGTGGGCGAGTTCATCGAGGTGCAGGGGACAGCGGAGGACGGAACCTTCTCTCGCGCCCGCCTTGATGAACTGCTGTCGCTCGCCGAAATCGGGATAGCGCGACTGTCGGAGATACAGAGGACTGCGATCAAACGTAAGGGGAGAGTGGGTAATCGTTGAGTTCTGAGGGTGAATGTCCGATTTGCGCATCTTAGGAAGGCATCTATGAATAATGAATCGTCGGGTTCAGATACGGTAGAGTTCTGGGACGAGATATGGGATACGATGGATCACACCTTCGCCGATTATGATCAGGCGTTGGTGGATAATGTTGATGGACTCGCGCCCGGTCGGGCCCTCGATGTAGGTTGTGGGGCGGGAGGGAACGCGCTGTGGTTGGCCGAACGAGGCTGGCGGGTGACGGGGATAGACTTCTCCGGCGTTGCGATTGAAAAGGCGAGAAAGCGAGCGCTTGGTAGAGGTCTTGAAGTCGAGCTTCAGGTCCGCGACGCGACGGAGTATCGGCCGGAAGGCGAGTACGATCTAATTACGTCTTTCTATATCCAACTGTGGCCCGATCAACGGGCGCGGATGTTAGCCAACGCAGCGAGGGCGCTCGCTCCGGGCGGCAGGATTCTCTTTGTCAGCCACGATAAATCCGTGCGCCCTTCGGGGTGGAGCGAAGACGACTTGAGATCCTTGACTACACCCGAGGAGATAGTAGCCGAACTCGGTGGGTTGCGTATCGAGAAGGTGGAGGTCATGCAGGAAGCCGGCGCTGACGCGGCCCATACGTCCGCTCCGGACGAAGGGCATAGCCACGAATGCGGCGAATCCTATGAGCACGGGTTTCCAGAGGATGGCGAGCGCCATTCGTCGGGAGCGACCACGGTTGTCGTGGCGGTGAGGCCGCTGTCCTGAACGACTCGTCACCCATCCTGGGCCGTGTCGTTCGTAAACGCAGACAGAGCTTCAGCCAGACTGTCCAGGGTCACCTCCGACTGGCTGCTGTTGTCCAGGTCTCGGAGTGTCGCCACGCCCTTGGCGAGTTCATCGTCGCCGATTATGATCGCGTGGGTCGCGCCCTTGTTGGAGGCATAACGCAGCTGCGCCCTCATTCCGCGTGGCGGAGCGAGTGACGCCGATATGCCCGCCCGTCGAAGCCCGGACGCTATTTTTACGCCCGCGCTCTTTGCCGCGTCGCCAAGATGCACAACCACGGCTGAAGTCTCACGCCTGTCGGGTATCGGCGCATTCTGGCGCTGTATGTTCTGGATGACCCGTTCGAG
>DAOULF010000255.1:0-56782 GCA_034420555.1 Dehalococcoidia bacterium | reverse complement strand
GAATCGGCGGCAGCCTCCTCTCCCAGGTGTCGAAGCATCATCGCTCCCGACAGTATCGTCGCCAGCGGATTCGCTATCCCCTGCCCCGTGATGTCCGGCGCGGAGCCATGCACCGGCTCGAACATGGACGGGTACCTGCGCTCAGGGTCAATGTTGCCGCTGGGCGCGAGGCCCATGCTTCCGGTGATGATCGCGCCGATGTCGGTCAGGATGTCGCCGAACAGGTTGCTGCCGACCACCACGTCGAACGACTCCGGCCTGCGGATGAAGTCCATGCAGGCGGCGTCAATCAGCAGGGAGCCGGTCTCGATGTCGGGATAGTCCTCCGCCACACGCTCGAAAGCCCTGTCCCAAACCAGCATCCCGTATCCGAGCGCATTCGACTTGGTGATGGAGGTGACGTGCCCGGCCTTGTTCCTGCGTCGCGCCACCTCGAAGGCGTGCCGGATAATCCGCTCGCAGCCCTTCCGAGTGAATACCGCGGACTGTATGCCAAGCTCCTCCGGGAAGTCGGGATAGACGAATCCGCCAACGTCGGCGTACTCGCCCTCGGTGTTCTCGCGGACGACCACCATGTCTATGTCGCCCGGCCCGTAGCCCTCCAGGGGCGACGTGATTCCCTCGTACAGAACGCTCGGACGCTCGCACACGTACTGGTCGAACGACCTGCGTATGGGCAGAAGAAGCCCGCCCAGCGTGATGTGGTCCTGGATGTCGGGATGGCCAACCGCGCCCAGGAAGATGGCGTCGGACTCGCTCAGCGTATCCAGTCCGTCCGAGGGCATGACCGTCCCGTTCTTCATGTAGTAGTCGCTGCCCCAGGGATGTTCTACCCAGTTCCAGCTAATGCCGTACTCGCCGCCGACGGCGTTCAGCACCTTGATGCCCTCTTCTATGACTTCTATGCCTATCCCGTCTCCCCTGATAACCGAAACGTTGTACTCCGACATTAGTTTGACTCCAGTTAGGATCGCGCTTTTCCGCGCCGCTATTGTAAGCCCAAGAAGGACAGATTGCATCCCGCATACCTGTGCTACAATTTCTGCGTAGTTGTCAGAATCAGGATTTACGGGATTTTGGGATGGACAGTATATTGAACACATTTACGAAAGCTCAGACCGGCGCCATTGCAGAGGGTACCCGCCTTCTGGAAACGTACTTCACCGGCGAATCAGGTCTTCTCGACGATCTCAGAGGGTTGAGCGGATCGTTGGATTCCTCATACGACGTGGGACCTGTAGAAAACATGAACGACAGACCGGAAGACACTCTGAAAATCGCGGCTTCGCTTCGGGCGGCGGTGGATACGCTGGGGGACGATACTGCCCAGCGCGTCCGGCCCGTCCTTACTCGCGCGGAACAGGCGATAGCCGCCGACATACGCGCTCGAATCGCGCCCAGGCTGAACGGCATCTACGTCATAGTTGATCCCGAGGCCACGCGAGGGCGTCCGGTGAGCGAAGTGGCGCGACAGTCACTGGAGGGTGGAGCGACGGTCGTCCAGCTAAGGGACAAGTTCAACGACAAGGGCGACATCCTCAAGTCGGCGCGCGAATTGAAGGCGCTGTGCGACGAGTACGACGCGCTGTTCGTGATGAACGACCACGCCGACCTCGCGCGCGCCTCCGACGCTCATGTCCTGCACGTAGGCCAGAGCGACCTTCCGGTTACAGACGCCCGCGACATACTCGCGCCGCGCCAGCTTATTGGGAACTCCAACAACGGCCTTCCCGAGGCGCTGGTGTCAACCCAACAGCCTGTGGACTACGTGGCGGTCGGGGCTATCTACGCCACTACAACGATGGGCAAGTCCGGACGCTCGGCGCTGGGTCCCGGGGAGATAACCCGCGTCAAGGAGGCCGTCTCCCAGCCGATAGTCGCAATCGGGGGCATCAACAAGGGCAATATCGCGGACGTGGTGAAGGCAGGCGCCGATTCCGTATGCGTCGTGAGCGCGGTCACATTCGCGGACGACCCGGCGACGGCAACGCGCGAGCTCGTCCAACTGTACAAAGACGCATCAAGCTAACGGACGGAATTCTCTCATGCCAACCGAACACTTCTCCACCGAAAAACTCATCGGAGCTATACAGTTCGCGGGAGCCACCGCGTCCGAGTTGATGGCCGGGACTCACGCCGCGCGAGAGCAGGCCATCACCACCTCGCGGCAGATAATCCGCTTCTCCGCGAACTCCATCAGGGCGACGCATCGCGCAGAGTATGACGAGGCGCGACGCCTGATAGCTCAGGCCGCCGATCTTCGCGCCAAACTAGAGGCCCAGAGGAACGCACATCCGGCAGTGTACTACGGCGGATATGTCGAGGACGCGCTGAAGGAGTTCGTCGAGGCGCACGCAACGCTCGCTATCGCGGAGGGATCACGTCTGCCCACGATGGACGAACTTGACGTCGGCGCCGCCGTTTACATGAACGGACTCGCCGAAACGATTGGAGAGCTCCGCCGCATAGTCCTCGACCTTCTGCGTAACGACGATTTCGCAAGGTGCGAGAACCTGCTCGGCATCATGGACGAAATCTACGCCGCCCTCGTCACCCTCGACTACCCCGACGGCGTGACCCGCGGCCTCCGTCGCACCACCGACGTCATGCGCGGAGTCCTGGAACGGACCCGGGGCGACGTTACCGTCGCTCTGCGCCAACGGCGGCTGGAAGCGCAATTGGTCGAACTCAACCGGAACCTTTCGTCAGAATCAGAATAGACCCATACGAAATAATCCCACAGTGTATAATCTGGCCTTTCTGTCTTAAGGGATTAGCCGCCGCATTCTCGATACATTCGGAGCCAATGGCAGGATAACGATCAGTATTGAGATTGAGCAGGACAAATACGGGTGAATGTAATGCAGGATGAGAGAAGGCAGGAACTAGAAGACCGTTTCTTCACGGTTGCAGAGCAACTGAACCGGCAGATGCACAGCGGACATCTTGACGATTGGGAAGGGTTGGATATGACCATTCCCCAGATACGGACGCTGGTCCTGCTGGAGCGTATGGGCACCGCACGAATGACGGACATCGCCATCTACATCGGAAGGGCCCTGTCAGCTACTACCACCGTCGTGGACCGACTAGTCGAAAGAGGGCTTGTGGATAGGGTATCGGACCCGAACGACCGCAGACTCGTGATGTGTGAGATGACAGACAAAGGCAGCCAGGCTCTGGAACGGTTCTGGCGCATAGGACGGGACCGGCTCCAGATGGTCGCGGATATACTGGACGATGAACAACTGGAGAAAGCCGTGGAGGGCCTCGAGTTGGTCAGCTGGGCGGGAGGAGAGATTCTGAGAACGCTGGCGGCTATGCAGTTCTCCGAGTAAGCAAGTTGGCAGTGCTTGTCATCCTGTCCGAAGAGGACGGAAGAATTCCCTGATTTCCTGGGCCAGTAGTTCCGGTTCTTCGAGGGCGGCGAAGTGTCCGCCGCGCGGCATACTTGTCCACCGCCGCAAGTTATAGGAGCGTTCCGCCCACTCCCTCGGCGGCCTGCTGATTTCTTCAGGGAACGCGGCTACTCCGGTTGGCGCTTCTATCCTCTCGTCCTTCCCCATCGTCCACTCGTATCTCTGGTTTTCCTTGTACATACGAGTGGAGGAGCCGATGGTTTCGGTAGCCCAGTAGATAGTTATGGTGGTCAGCAGTTCGTCCTTTGTGAATTGTCTCTCAACGTCTCCGCCACAGTCGCTCCAGGTACGGTACTTCTCTACGATCCACGCGGCCAGTCCCACGGGCGAGTCATTAAGGCCATAGGCGAGCGTTTGAGGCTTGGTTCCCTGGATGTGGGCGTATCCGCCCTCCGTCCGCTGCCACTCCTCGCGCTCGCTCATGTGAGTCTTTTCGGCATTCGTCAACTCTGTGGAGCCTGGACCAAGGTACGGTGTGGGCCTGGTGACGGAAGTCAGGTGGATTCCGATCATGCTGTCGGCGTGGCCGTGCCCCAATCGAGAGGTAACACCCGCCCCTATGTCGCCGCCGTGCGCCGCGAAGCGCGGGTAGCCGAGTCCGGCCATCAGTTTCACCCACAGGACCGCGGTCCTCTGGACCTCGACACCCGTCACTTGTGGATGGTCCGAAAATCCGAAGCCAGGCAGAGAGGGCGCGACGACGTCGAATGAGTCACCGGAATCCCCACCATGCGAAGCCGGGTCCGCCAGCAGAGGGATGATCTTGTGCATCTCGAAGACCGAGCCGGGCCAGCCATGAGTGATCACCAGGGGCATGGGGTCCGGCCCCTTGCCTCGTTCGTGTATGAAGTGAATACCCAGTCCGCCGACATCCGCCTTGAAATGCCGGAAGGAATTGAGAAGATTTTCCTGGGCGCGCCAGTCGAAATCGGTTTGCCAGTATTCCACCAGATCTTTGAGATAGCCAAGATTGGCGCCGTAGTCCCAGTCCGTTTCCGGAATCTCGTCCGGCCAGCGCGTAGCTTCCAAGCGACGATTCAGGTCGTCGAGGACCTCATCGCTTACGCTTATCTCGAATGGTTCTATCTTCATAACTCGATTCCTTCTAATGTTCCAACATCTTTGGATTGACGGCTTATCTACCCTCACCCTAGCCCTCTCCCAGAGGGAGAGGGAATAATTCGGAATCTGAATATCCATCACAACTAAGTTGTCGAACTACTAGAACATCCTGAACGGCATATCCTTTTCGGCGTCGTCGGTCACGATTTCCAGCAGGGCCGTCCGACCCGACTCGACTATGCTGGCACAGCGCTTCACTGCCGCCGTCACGTCGTCGGGCCGGGTGACGCGCTCGCTGTACGCCCCAAACGCCTCCGCCATCTTCACGAAGTCGCCGCCTGTGGTCTTAGTGCCATAGAGTTCATGGGCGGTGGCGAAATGCTCCGGCCTGTATATGCCCATCGAGTGGTTGTTCAGAACTATGGTCAGGATTGGAATTTCCTCGCGCACAGCGGTTTCCAAGTCGGTTCCTACCATACCTAAACCGTAATCTCCGATTACGTTGACACATAGCTTGTCCGGCGCGGCGAGCTTGCTTCCCATTGCCGCGCCCAGGCTGTAACCCAACTGCGTTGACTTTCCCCACGCGATGAAGCCGCGCGGGGTGACCGTCTTGTAGAACGGGATCATCTGGTCTCTCGGACTGCCAGAGTCGTGGTTCATGATCGTGTTCTTGTGGTCTATCGCCTTGGAAAGGTCGTTGAGCGCGCGGTACGGGTTGATAGGCACGGCGTCCGAGTGCATCTTGGGCAGCCACTCCTTCATCCACTCTTCGCGCACTGCCTTGATTTCACCGGCGACGTCGCCTCTGTCCACGCGCTCGCTGCCGTTCGCAAGCATCTCCTTGACCTCGCCGATTAGCTGCCGCATTACCAGCTTGGCGTCGCCTACCACAGCCACGTCGGGCGAGTAGTCCTTGTTCACGTCGTTCTCGTCGTTGGTGATATGCACCAGCACTTTGCTGTCGAAGGCATCCGCTCCATAGTGAATCCGGGTGAAACTGCACCCGATTCCGAACACCACGTCCGCCTGCTCCAGGAAGTGAACGACCATCCCCGTAGTTGTGCTGGAGCGCGTCCCCAGAGACAGCGGGTGGTCTTCCTGGAAAGCGCTCTTGCCCGCCATCGAGGTCATTACGGGCGTCTGGGTCAGTTCCGCCAGTTCTCGCAGTTCGTCCCAGGCTTCGGCGTAGAGCACCCCCTGTCCCGCGTGAATCACCGGATTCTTTGCTCCAAGCAGAACCTTTGCGGCGTCGCGCACGTCCTGGGGATCGCCCGCCGAACGACGCTGACGCACAGGTATATACTCCGCGTCGCCGGTGGGCAGTTCGCCGCGCAGTATGTCGCTCGGCAACTCCAGCAGCACCGGACTGGGGCGTCCCAGCCTCAACTGGCTGAAGGCTCTCCGCAGAGCGTTTGGAATCTCTTCCGGCAGATCCACTCTACCCGACCACTTGACGACCGACTCGTAAGTGCGGCTGGGGCTGAACGTGGGATGCACGCCCGCGCGGTTTCGGGGCGCGGACGCGGGCAGCAGCAGGATAGGAACCGAGTCGGCATAAGCCTGCGCCACGCCCGCGAAGGCGTTCTCCGCGCCGGGTCCGGCCTGCATCGCGAACACTCCCGTTCCTCTGCCATTGGTGACTCGCGTGTAGGCGTCGGCCAGGTTCACGCCTACGCGCTCCTGCCGGAATATGAGCGGCCTTATGCCCGCCTTCGTCGCCGCTTCTTCAAGCGAGTTGAAGGGGATGACCCCCATGAAGTCCACGCCCTCTTGTTTCAGAATTCTCGCAACCAGGTCCGCGCCTGTCATATCGTTTGCCTCTCAGTGATGTCTATTGGATTAGATGTACCCTTCTCGGCGTAGGGGACCCGTTCTCCGAGCAGTCCGTACATGCCCGGGTCTTCATGATGGTCGGTGTGGCGTGGTCTCTGGATTGTGTCTGTGTATTTTGCGACCATGGCCTAATTCCCGCTAGGTTGAGTTTGATAGCATGATAGCCCCGCGGCACGGGTTGGGCAAGCGCGCTGACGCCCGTGGTTGACAGGCCCGCGTCTCACGGAGATACTACAAGCGACGCCATACGAAAAGTTCCGTGGAGAATGGTCATGTCCTCCGACGCCCAATTCACCCTGATTACAGCCGACCGCCTTATTGACTCCAGGGGAGGCCCACCAATCGAGAAGGGCGCCGTCCTGGTAGAGGGCGACAAGATCGTCGCGGTCGGCACACAGGGAGAGGTTCGCGCGCCCGAGGGGGCGTCAGTCGAGGTCAGCGACTATCCCGGATGCACGGTCATGCCGGGCATGGTGGACTGCCACACTCACCACAACGGGTTCGGCGACGGGCGCATGGGAGACGATCTGGCGCTGCTGCCGGACGAGATTCTCACTGTTCAGGCCGCCCGGAACGCTCGCGCCAGCCTCTATTCCGGCGTGACCACAATACGTGAAAACGGCCCCAAGAACGTGACGATGTTCAGGCTGCGCGACTCGATAAATGCGGGCCTCACAATCGGCCCCCGCATGACGCTGTGCGGGCGTCCGGTAGCGATCATCGGAGGGCACATGGGCTACTTCGGCGGCGAGGTAACCGGGCCGAACCAGACCCGCGCGCTCACCAGGCAGCTTATCAAGGAGGGCGCGGACTACATCAAGATAACCGCCACGGGCGGCAGCACGCGCACATCCTACCGGAATCTTCCCTCGTTCAATGTGGACGAACTGAAGGCGGTGACTAGCGAGGCGCGCAAGTTCGGGAAGCTGACCGCCACGCACTCGATGTCGTGCGACGGGATAGCCAACTCGCTGGAGGCGGGCGTTGACATGATAATCCACTGCCAGTACCGCGAGCCGGACGGAACGCCCAACTTCCGGGAGGACATAGCGGAGCGCATCGGCGAGCAGAACGCATACGTGAACCCGACGCTGCACGTGGGACGCTCGTCCGCCTGGACGCTCGCCCACAAGCGCGACGATGAAGGACTGACGGCTGGGGAAGAGGCGCAACTGGACGAGACGCGCGCAAGCATGGACATCAACCTCGACCATACACGCCGCATGATAGATATGGGTCTGAACGTCATCACCGGCTCGGATTCGTCCTGGGGGAACTACAAGCTGGGCAACACCGTATATGAGACCGAACTCCTGGTACACGCCGGATATACCCCGATGCAGGGGGTTCTATCCGTAACGAACTGGGCCGCGGCGGCGCTGAACATGGACGACAGTGTTGGAACGCTCGAACCCGGCAAGGAGGCGGACGTCCTGGTCGTGAGAGGCAATCCTGCCCAGGAAATCAACGACCTGTGGAACGTGGCCGACGTTTACTTCGCCGGGCAGAAACTGGAACGCGGCTCCGAGGAATCGCAGGCTGCCGTCAGACAGATTCCGGCCCCTCTCTAAACACACTCAATCAAAATATACCGGAGACCGGATATGCCAGAATCCAACGCTGATTTCACTATACTCAAGGCCGCCCGCATGGTTGACGGCAACGGAGGCCCGGCGGCTGAACAGGCCGCGATACTGCTTGAAGGCGACTCTATCCGCCGGATAGGAACTTCGGAGACCGTCCAGGCCCCAGAGGGCGCCTCCGTCAGAGAGATAGACTACGGCGACGCTACTATATTACCGGGACTGGTGGACTCCCATGTGCATCTCATCGGCATCGGCGACGGTCGCGCCGGTGACGAACTGGTCACCTTGCCGGACGAGGTTCTGACCGTCCAGGCGGCGCAGAACGTCAGACGCCACCTGTACTCCGGCGTTACCACAGTGCGTGACTGCGGCGCGAAGAACCGCACCACCTTCGCGCTGCGCCAGGCGGTCGAAATGGGCATCCTGCCGTCTCCCCGTCTGCTCCTGGCGGGAAGACCGGTGGCGATAATCGGAGGGCACCTCAGTTACTTCGGCATACAGGCGACCGGCGAGGACGAGTGCCGCGCCGCAGTCCGCCAGCTCATCAAGGAGGGCGCGGACTTCATCAAGATAACCGCTACGGGCGGCAGCACCCGTACCAGCCATCCTCTCAGGCCGTCGTTCGACATTGACGAACTGAGCGCCATCTGCGAAGAGGCGCACAAGTTCGGCAGGCACGCCGCCGCCCACTGTGCCTCGTCGCAGGGTATGGTGAACGTGCTTGATGCTGGCATTGACACAATAATCCACGGAGTCCACAAGGACCCGGACGGCGTGGACACCTATCGCCCGGACATATCAGAGCGGATAGCGGATAGCGGCGTCTTCGTCAATCCCACTATTGGCGCGTCGGTGGCGAGGATACGCGAGCTTGAGGACATGGGCGATCTGACCGCCGAACAGCGAGTCGAGTTGGACACGGTTCGCGCCGCCTCCGAAGTCAGAATGGACCAGTTCGCGCGGATGCGGGACGCAGGCGTGGTAATGTCCGCGGGCTCGGACTCGGCGTGGGGCAACTACCAGATGGGCGATTTCCAGACGGAGATCGAAGCGCACGCCATGGCGGGCATGTCCAACATGGAGGCAATCGTGTCGGCCACCCGCGACGCGGCCCGTTCGTGCTGGATCGCCGATCAGGTCGGGACACTGGAGTCGGGCAAGCAGGCTGACGTGTTGGTCGTCAATGGCAACCCGCTGGAGGACTTGTCGGATTTGAGGCGGGTGGCGGACATTTTTCTGGCGGGAGAGAGGGTTGACCGGCAGAATTTAGTATAGACGTGTCAATCCCGTAGCGACGGGTCATAAGTCTGGTCCCGGAACTTCGCTATGTCAAACGGCTCAGCGTTGGGGTCTATCTTGTCCGCCAGATATCCGAGAAGAGACGGGTCTATTTGACGAGGACGCGAGTCTGTTTCGCATGGCCTCAACATGAAACCGTCCGAGACCTTTTCCAACTCAAGTTGGTCTCCAGGTTGCATACCCAACTCTTCCAGCGCACCCGCCGGAAAAGTGACCTGATCTTCTGACGTGATTTTGACTATCATGGCCTCTCTCCTTGTGGAGTTGGATGTGCAGCTTAGTATGAGGGACACCCTTCCCAAGGGTGTCCCCTATAGACTGAAATGAATGCCTACCTCTCGATAGGAGCGCCGACTATGGAGCCGTACTCGGTCCAGGAGCCGTCGTAGTTGCGGACCTTCTCGTAGCCGAGTATCTGCGACAGCACGAACCAGGTGTGGGAGCTTCGCTCACCGATTCGGCAGTAGGCGATGGTCTCGCCGTCGCCGGAGATTCCGGCTCCGCCGTAAATCGACTGGAGTTCCTCGACCGACTTGAACGTGCCGTCCTCCGCTACCGCGGTGGCCCAGGGTATATTCGCCGCGCCTGGGATGTGGCCGCCGCGCTGTGAGCCTTCCTGGGGCAGGTTGGCAGGCGCGAGCAGCGTGCCGTTGTACTCGTCCGGGGCGCGAACGTCCACCAGCCCTGTACTGTTACTTGTCGAAGCCACGTTGAGAACGTAATCTCTCGTGGCGCGAATAGACAGGTCCGGCGCGGGCGCGTCGTAGGATACGCTCGCGACCGACGTGGCCTCGGTAGTCAGTTCCCTGCCCTCGTCGAGCCACTTCTGCCTGCCGCCGTCCATGATCTTCAGATCGGAGTGGCCGTATATCTTCATCTGCCAGAAGGCGTAGGTGGCGAACCAGTTGTTGTTGTCGCCATACAGAACTACGGTCGTGTCCGGGCCGATGCCTGACTCTCCCAGAAGTTCACCCATCTGCTCGGCAGACAGGATGTCTCGCGTAAGCTGGTCGTTGAGCTGGGACGTCCAGTTCCAGCCGACCGCGCCCGGGATGTGGCCCTGGTCGTAGGCTTCGGTATCAACGTCAACTTCCACGAGCCTCACGCCAGAATTGCCGAGGTTCTGGGCGACCCACTCGGTCGTAACGATAGATTCGGGGTGTGCAACGCTTGCCATTTTCTAATCCTCCAAGGTCAGGGACTCTCACATCCCGTTTTCTCGTTTCAGTTTGTGTATCTATCCGGTAAGCGGAGCGCCTCCGCAGAAGGCGACGTAATCAATAAGCTCGGTAACAGTCGGGTTGTCTCCGCAGAGCGGGCAGTCGGGGTTGCGGCGCATCTTGACCGCCCTGAAGTCCATCTCCAGCGCGTCAATGAGCAGAAGTCGCCCGGACAGAGACTCGCCGACACCAAGAATCAGCTTGACGGTCTCGGTCGCCTGAATCGTGCCGACCATTCCGGGCAGCATTCCGAGCACTCCGGCCTCGGCGCAGCTTGGGACTTCGCCCGGAGGGGGCGGCGTCGGGAACAGGCAACGATAGCATCCCTGTCCGGGAATGAACACCGTCGCCTGCCCGTCGAACAGCAGGATGCTGCCGTCCACCAAGGGCTTGCCGGAGAGATACGCGGCGTCGTTCACCAGGTACCTGGTGGGGAAATTGTCGGCGCCGTTGATCACGATGTCGTAGTCCTGCATTATCTCCATCGCATTGTCCGACATGATCGGGGTCTCGTGGATAATGACGTTGGTCTCAGGATTGTAGGCGTTGAGTGTCTCGACCGCAGACTGAACCTTCGGCTTGTCAATGTCGGTGTCGTAGTGGAGCACCTGTCTCTGGAGGTTGGTGACGTCCACGGTGTCGAAGTCCACGATTCCGATAGTGCCCACGCCCGCCAGCGTCAGGTAGATGGAGATTGGCGAACCGAGTCCGCCCGCTCCAACGATCAGTACCTTAGCGTCAATCAGCTTACGCTGTCCCGCGCTTCCGACCTGCGGCATGATTATGTGGCGGCTGTATCTCCTCACCTGGTAGGGGGTTAGCGGCCTGACTTGAGTAGCTGCGACCATTGAGTTCCTCCAAATTGCTTTTGGCGCTGCCGGTTCCGATTCGGCTGAAGCCGATTGGCTCATGCAATAAAAAAAGCCCCATCGCCGAACGCTAGGCGCTGGCATGGAGCCTGATCCTGGGCATTGGCGACCGTCTGGAGCCGCCTGCTGCCTCGGGGTTGCCGTCGTCTCCTGATACCCTACCTGCGCTGGAGGGTCTTACAAGAGCATCCGATAGCCGAAACTGACTTATACAACGTTTCCTAATTCCTCACTTGATGAGTTATTCATTACACCTCAAATTATAGCATGGCGTATTCCCGGCCTTCAAATTCGCTCGCGCCAGTTATCGCCGCCCATCCGCTCGTATTGCGCCAGGTCCCGCATTCCGCGCTCGCGGTCTCCGATCTCGATGTAGGCGTTGCCTCTGTGCTTGTAAGCCTCGCCGTTCATGGCGTTCATCCTGATGGCCTTGTCAAGGTCGGCGATGGCGCGCCTGGGCTGGCCCATGTGCAGGTACATCTCTCCCCTGTTGGAGTAGTTGAGGTGGTTGCGCGGGTCCAGTTTCACCGCCATCTGGAAGTCCGCCATGGCCGCGTCGTAATCTCCTATCTCGAAGTAGGCGACACCTCTGTTGATGTAGCCGGGCGCGTGCTTCCGGTCCAGACGGAGGGCCCTGTCGTAATTGGCGAGGGCGGTGTCCTGGTCGCCCTTCCGCCCGTATGCCATTCCCCTGCCCACATAATGGTGGGCGTCCCTGGGAAACAGTTCTATCGCCATGTCGAAATCCTGGATAGCCTGATCGTACTCCTTCATCTCCAGGTAGGCGCTCGCCCTCAAAGGGTAGATCTCCTTGTCGGTCGAGCCCAGCTCCAGCGCCCTGTCGAAGTCCTCCAGCGCCTTGTCCCATTGCTTCTTGCTCAGGCGCGAGCATCCCCTCTTAAAGTAACCGTCGCCGCTTTCGGGGTTCATCTTCAGCGCCGTGTCATAGTCCGCGATGGCCTTGTCCGTCCTGCCCGAGAGTTCGTAGGATATGCCCCTGTCCTCGTATGCCACCGCGTTCTCAGGGTCAAGCTCAATCGCCTTGTCGAGGTCCCTGATGGACCTGTCGTACCGTTTTTGCAGCCCATGAAGCCTTCCCCTGGCGTGGTAGGTCTTGGAACTTTCGGGGTTGAGCCTGAGCGCGCGGTTGTAGTCGTTCATCGCCCTTCCGTAATTGCGCTTGCTCACGTAGGCGACTCCCCTGTCGTTGTAGGCCATCGCGTCGTCGGGATTGTGTTTCAGCGCCCTGTTGAAGTCCCTGATTGCGCGGTCGTAGCTGCCCTCTTTCAGAAAGACGTCGCCCCTGTTGCGGTAGGCGTCGGCGAGCGTGAGATGATAAGTGGAGTCGGGCCTGCGGTTGTACCTCATGGCCTTCTCCACGTCCGCGATGATGCGATTGTGGTCGAGTCTTCGGATATAGACCTCGGCCCTGGAGTAGTAGAAGGTGGCGTTGCGCGGATCCAGGTTTATGGCGCGGTCGAGGTCGGCAAGCGCGCGTTCCTCATCGTCCTTTCGCAGATAGGATTCGCCGCGGCTGGCGTATGCGTCGGCGTTGTCGGGTTCGACCTTGAGAGCCTCATCCAGCGCGGCGATGGCGCGGTCGTATCTCTCAAGGCCGCGCTGCGCGTTCGCCATGTTGATGTATGTTCCGACGTACCCGGGGTTCAGCCGTATGGACGTCACATAGTCCTCGATGGCTCGCTCGTACTCCCCCCTGTCGAGATATACATTGCCCCTGTTGTAGTAGGTTCCGAAGAATCTCGGGTCCAGCCGGATGCCCTCGGCGTAATCCGCCAGCGCGCCCTCTATGTCTCCATTCGCGCGCTTGGCGGCCCCCCGGTTGGTGTAGTGTTCCGAAACCTCGGGATCCAGCCGTATAGACTCGTCATAGTCGGCTATGGCGCGGGCGAAATGTCCCTTCCCCGCATGGACGTTTCCCCGGTTCGAGTATAGCTCCGACAGATACGGAGCCATTTCCAGCGCCCTGTCGAATTCCCGCAGCGCGCGGTCGTACTCGCCCTGTTCACGGTACCTGTTCCCCCTGTCGTTGAGATCCACGACCTCCTGCGGCCCCAAGACTCTGACAGCCTCTCTCAGGTCACGCATAAACCGTCTGTTCATATTCAGATACCCCCGTTTCGCTCTCTGTCTTCTCGCTCATTTTACTCCAACTTGACCCTCCCGCGCTCCCTGTGTTACTTTTCCACCTACATTGAACCATTGAACGCCAAGCGAATCACGGCCTCCCACAACTGTGGCGAGGCCGTTTCTACGACGGAGGTATAATGTGGGAATACTAATCCTCGCAATAGTTTCAGGCGTAGTGGCCCTCGGGTTCGCAGCCATTCTCACCATGCGCATCCTCAAAGCCGACGAAGGCAACGAGCAGGTGCGCTTCATAGGGAATGCCATCAGGGAAGGCGC
The DNA here is from genome assembly GCA_034420555.1 of Dehalococcoidia bacterium. Lineage (GTDB taxonomy): Bacteria > Chloroflexota > Dehalococcoidia > Lucifugimonadales > UBA1123 > VXRN01. Next base: position 43,067 of record DAOULF010000255.1, on the reverse strand, counting down.
CATGGCCTTCCTGTCGCGCGAATACCGGATGCTCGCCATCTTCGTGGTCATCGTCTGTATAGTCCTCGCGGTCTTCATAGACTACGACATCCTGAACCGGATAGAGGACAGCGGCAGCGGCGTCCCGGGCACCGCAATCTCGTATCTTGTCGGCGCGATAGGATCGGGGCTCGCCGGATTCATCGGCATGAGCATAGCCGTCCGCGCCAATACGCGCACCACCGTCCAGGCGCAGCAGGGACTCAACCCCGCGCTCAGGCTCGCCTTCAACTCCGGCACGGTCATGGGCGTCAGCGTGGTGGGGATCGGGCTGATCGGCCTCACGGTCATGTACCTCATCTTCCAGGACATCAAGGTGGTCGCCGGATTCGGATTCGGCGCGTCATCCATCGCGCTGTTCGCCAGGGTCGGCGGAGGCATCTACACCAAGGCCGCCGACGTGGGCGCAGACCTGGTTGGCAAGGTCGAGCAGGGCATGGACGAGGACGACCCTCGAAATCCGGCCACGGTCGCGGACAACGTGGGCGACAACGTGGGCGACGTGGCAGGCATGGGCGCCGACCTCTTCGAGAGCTACACCGGCTCCATCATCGCCACCATCGCGCTCGCCGCCGTCGGAGCCGCCGCGCTCGGAATCGCAAACGCCGATTCCCTTCCATTCGACTCAGACCTGCTCGTGCTTCCCATGCTCATAGCTGCCATAGGAGTCTTCGCCTCCATCATCGGGACCTTCCTCGTCCGCACAAAGGACGGCGCGACGATGGGTTCGCTGCTCTGGTCGCTCAGGTTCGGCATCTTCGGAGCCGGGATCCTGGTGCTCATAGGCACAGCCGCCGCGCTCCTGATCCTGGACATGGACTTCAAGCTCTTCTGGGTAGTGCTCACCGGACTGGTTGCCGGACAGATAATCGGCACATCCTCAGAGGTCTATACCAGCTACGAGTACAAGTTCACGCGCAATATCTCGGAACAGGCCGAGACAGGTCCCGCGACCGTCATCATCAGCGGGCTCGGGCTCGGCATGGTCAGCACGGTGGTTCCCGCCCTGGTGATCGTGATAGCAATGTGGATAGCCAACTCCCTCGCCGACACCTACGGCGTCGCGTTGGCCGCCGTGGGGATGCTCTCCACGCTCGGAATCACGCTCGCCACGGATGCTTACGGCCCGGTCGCGGACAATGCGGGCGGCATAGCAGAGCAGGCAGGACTGGACCCATCAGTGCGCGAGCGCACCGACGCGCTCGACTCTCTCGGCAACACGACCGCCGCGACCGGCAAGGGCTTCGCCATAGGCTCGGCGGTTCTGACCGCCCTCGCGCTCATGGCCGCCTACTCCGAGGTCACCGGCGTCGAGATATTCAATCTGACGGAAACCAAGGTGCTGATGGGACTTCTCCTTGGAGCCTTGATGCCCTTCCTGTTCGGAGCGCTTACCATGCAGGCCGTAGGCCGCGCGGCCAACGCGATGGTGCAGGAGGTCAGGCGACAGTTCCGCGAGATTTCCGGGCTGCTGGAAGGCACGACCCCGGCGGACTACACCCGCGCCGTTGACATCAGCACACAGGGCGCGATGAGAGAGATGGTGCTGCCCGGCGTCATCGCCGTGCTCGCCCCGATAGTCGTGGGCGTCATACTCGGCGCCGAGGCGCTCGGCGGCCTGCTGATAGGCTCGATAGCCTCCGGCTTCCTGCTCGCCATCATGATGGCGAACGCGGGCGGAGCCTGGGACAACGCCAAGAAGTACATCGAGGCGGGCAACCTGGGCGGCAAGGGCTCGGAGTCTCACGCCGCAGCGGTCGTAGGCGACACCGTGGGCGATCCGTTCAAGGATACCTCCGGCCCGGCGCTCAACATCCTCATCAAGCTCATGAGCATAGTGGCGCTGGTCTTCGCCCCGCTCTTCTTATAGCATCTAAAGAGTTCCCTCTCCCTCGATGGGAGAGGGCTAGAGCCTGCCCCGTACTCTGATACGGGGGTGAGGGTGTTCAAACAACATCGAGACCCAAGAGTTGTCAGTTTACAGTGGCAACCAACTCCAAGCCGCTGTAAACTGATAATCAACTGCTCTCACGTGCCCAGGTGGCGAAATGGCAGACGCGGTGGACTTAAAATCCGCTATCCTTACGGGTGTGGGGGTTCGAATCCCTTCCTGGGCACCAATTTCTCCCTCCTGACGGGCGACAAGCCCCAATCCCGTTTGGCCTTGCGCGCGTAGCTCATAGAGAACGGCGCGTCGCCGTACCCCAACAAACCGGAACGTGAAATGCGCTTCCCCTGGGCCAACATACTGCTGCTTACGTTCCTGGCCCTCGAATTGGTATCCGGGTTCTTCGGACTCACTTCCGGCTCCGAGAACCGCGCTATCCATATTCAGCTTCACCGCATCGCCGGATACGGGATCCTGATTACACTTGTCTGGAAGACGGCCAACGTCCTCCGCTCCCTGGAGTGGGACCGACCCGTACCTGCCCGCACCGCCTCGATTGCCCTGTCAGTCCTGCTCATCATCTGCCTGGCTACCGGAGTAGCCTGGTCCCTGGTTGGACCCTATGGCTGGTGGATATTCAGCGGAGTGAGCTGGCACATCTACGTCGGCGCGGCGATAGCCCCACTTCTGCTGTGGCACATCTGGTACATGGCGCGAGGCTTCCCGGTCGGATTCTGGGCGGATAGAAGACTCTTCCTGCGGACGGCTGGCGCGTTCGCGCTAGGGCTAGCGGCGTGGCAGGCCACAGAGCGCATAGCAAGGGCCGCCGACCTCAGCGGCCAGCATCGCAGGTTCACCGGCTCATACAAGGCCAGAGACTTCTCAGGCAACGATTTCCCCCGCGTCTCATGGCTCAACGACAGTCCTGGCCCGATAGATATCCAGTCCTGGCGACTAGGAGTAACCGGCTCGGTGAGCGAAGAACTTAGCCTGAGCTACTCCGACCTGTCGAATATCGCGGAGACGACCGCGACGCTGGACTGCACCGGAGGCTGGCACTCAACCCAGCGGTGGCGCGGGATTCCCCTGAACGACATCATCGAGGAGACGCAGCCATCGGAAGACGCGCGGAGTATCACGGTCCGGTCGGTCACCGGCTATTACAGAAAGTTCTCGCTCGACGCCGCGCAAGACTTTCTGCTTGCGACTCACGTGACGGAGGAGACGCTATCGCATGGGCACGGCTACCCTGTCAGGCTGGTTGCTCCGGGCAGGCGCGGCTTCGAGTGGGTCAAGTGGGTGACCGAGATCGAGGTCAGCGAAACGCCCCACTGGTGGCAGCCGCCGCTGCCTATCCAATGAGGCGTTAGTTGCACAAATTAGGTGCTGACAGATTAAGGCGACAGCGCCAACTCGGAGAGCATCTGCTTGGTGGAGACGATGTGCCGGTTGAGGCGCATCAGCTTGGGGTCTATTCCCATTGCCAGACCGATTAGCTGCGGCAGATGCAGAATCGGTATGTCTATCGGGGCCATGGGGCTGTTGGCCTTCGCCGCCTGTGGCTGATATCCGTCCAGGTTCAGGTGGCAGAGCGGGCATGGAGTCACCATGGCGTCCGCGCCTTTGCCCCTGGCGTCCATCGTGTGATTGGCGACCATCTTGAGCGAATTGGTCTCGTTGATGGTGAGAATCGGGAATCCACAGCACAGCGTCTTGCCCTGGAAGTCCACGACCTGCGCGCCCACGGCCTCTATGACCTGCTCCAGCGCGTCCTCTCGGTCGGGATGCTCGTCGAATTTCAGAGCGGAGGTGGGCCGCACGATGTAGCAGCCGTAGAACGGCGCGATCCGCAACTCCGGCAATTCACGCACGACGAGCGACTTGAGCTTGTCAATGCCTATCTCCTCCACTATGACCCAGAGGAGATGCACAGGGTCGGCTGTGCCGTTGTATCTCAAGCCTTCCTCGGCGAGGTCTTCGTTAATGGACTCGCGGTACTCGTCGTCCTGAAGCCTCTGGTTGGCCTGGGACATGACGCCCTGGCAGGTCGAGCAGATAGTCAGTATGGGCAGCCCTACGCGCTCCGCCATAGCGAAAGTACGCGCGTTCAGCGTGTCGCCCAGTCTCAGGTTCTTCTCCTGGAGGACGCCCGCTCCAGTGCAGGACGCGCCCTGCATAGTTATCAGGTCTAGTTCGATGCCAAGCCGCCGGCATATCTCCAGCGTGGAGGCGTAAAGTTCGGGGCAGGCCCCGCGTGACACGCAGCCTGGATAAAGGGCATATCTCATTGCTTGTTCTCTACCTTATCGAAGATTCTTTGGACGTTCTCGACGCCCGGAATGCTCTTGTGTACAAGGGGCGGACGCTTGCCCGCCAGTTGAGCGCGAATGCCGACCGGAATCAGCTTGAGCATCTCCTTGACGTTGGTAACGCCGTGGCTCTTGACGACCAGCTTGGTCTCGTCAAGCCAGCCGCTGTGCTCGACCGAATCGGCGAAGGCGTTGGCGTGCCTGGCGCCGGTCGTGTTGGTGTAGCCTTCCTCCATCGCGCGGTCCCTGAGCGCCATTATCCTGCCCATCGGGTCAACTCCCTTGGGGCACACTTCCACACACTGCATACAGCGTGTGCAGTCCCAGACGCCGCCGTATTCGTTCAGCGCGCCCAGTCTGGAGTTGTCGGCGTCGTCTCGCGGGTCGCGGACGAAGCGGTAAGACTTGGCGAGCGCGGCGGGCCCCAGGAAATTGTCGTCAACCTGGAGGACGGTGCAGTCCGAAACGCACGCGCCGCACATGATGCAGGCCATGACGCCGGTGAGGTGCTGCATGTCCTCCGCCGGGGCGATGTACTCCGTCTCAGGCTCAGGGCCTTCGGGCTGAAGCCAGGGCTGGACGGCGCGGACCTTGCTCCAGAAAGGAGCGAAGTCCACTATGAGGTCTTTCTGGACCTCCATATTGCCAGCAGGCTCGACGACTATCGGGCCGCCGTCCTTCGGCAGGGCGTGTATCAGCAGCGTGTTGCACGCCAGCCCGGCCTGGCCGTTGATACGCATCGCGCACGAGCCGCAGATCGCGCTACGGCACGAGCATCGGAGGCCGAGCGTGCCGTCCATCTCTTCGCGTATGCGAATCAGGCCGTCCAAGACGGTGTTGGATTCGGTCATCTCCAGCGTGTATTCCTGGTATCTCGGAATGGCGGGATGCGTATCCGGTTCGAATCTCCTGACTCTGAACGTTACTTGCATAATGATTCCTTATACAAATTCGCAGTAATACTATCGTATTTCCGTTACTTGACTTCAGTGGATTCCCGCTTTCGCGGGAATGACAGTTGTGAATGTGGGAAACGTTGGGAAGTATCAACTCGACTTAGTAGCTTCGCACCTGCGGCTCCCACTGTGTTATGACCACGGACTGATAATCGAGCGCGGGGCCGTCCTCGGTCTGCCTGACCAGTATGTGGCGCAGCCAGTTCTCGTCGTCGCGCTCAGGGAAGTCCTCTCGCGTGTGCGCGCCGCGACTCTCCTTGCGCTCGATTGCGGACAGGGTGATCGCCTCGGCACAGTCGAGCATGAAGCCGAGTTCCAGCGTGAACACGAGGTTCGTGTTCCAAGTCTTGCCCTTGTCTGGGACATAGACAGACTGGTATCTCTCTCGCAGTTGCCGGATCGTGTCCAGGGCGGACTCCATTCCGGCCTGGTTACGATAGACGGCGAGATGGTCGTTCATGGTGGTGCCCATGTCAACGCGAATCTGGCCGAACATATCCTCGCTCTTGGGGTTTTCCATCAGACGCTGGATACGCTCCCTCTCTGGATCAGCGGATGAGTCGTCCAAATCCTTGTGCGCCTTGGACTTGGCGAGTTCCGCGGCGTGTTCACCGGACCGACGTCCGAACACGAGCGTGTCGAGCAGGGAGTTAGCGCCCAGGCGATTGCCGCCGTGTACACTGACGCAAGCGACCTCTCCGGCGGCGTACAGACCCGGAAGAGGCGTCTGGCCGTCCACGTCGGTCTTCACCCCGCCCATCTGGTAGTGCATACCCGGGCGTATCGGCACCGGCTCCTCAAGCAAGTTTACGTTTGCGAAGTCTCGCGCTATATCGAGTATCTGGGTGAGGCGTTCACGAATCAGCGGTTCGCCGAGGTGTCTGAGATCCAGAAGCACGCTGCCGTCAATTCCCCTCCCCTCGTTTATCTCGGTCTGCTCGGCCCTGGAAACAACGTCGCGGGAGGCGAGTTCCATCATGTTGGGCGCGTACCGCTCCATGAAGCGGTCGCCTTCAGAGTTCAGCAGGTGAGCGCCCTCGCCGCGCGCGCCCTCGGTAATGAGGACGCCGCTGCCTTTGAGCGTCGTCGGGTGGTACTGCACCATCTCCATGTCCATGAGGGGCGCGCCCACGCGATAGGCCAGTCCCATGCCGTCGCCGGTGCAGATGAGGGCGTTGGTGGACGGTTCGAAGACACGTCCGAGTCCGCCCGCCGCCATGATGACGGCCTTGGCGCGGATGACGTGTATATCGCCGGAACGAATCTCCATGACGACCGCGCCAGCGCACTCCCCGTCTTCGACCAGTATCTCAAGGACGAACCATTCCTCATAGACTCGCACACCGGCTCGCATTATCTGCTCGTAGAGTACGTGGAGGAGCGCCTGTCCGGTGAAGTCGGCCACGAAGAAGGTGCGCGCCTTGCCCTGTCCGCCGAAAGCGCGAGTGCCCAGACGACCATCCTCGTCGCGGCTGAACGTAACGCCGTAGTGCTCCATCTGGATGACTTCGGAGCCAGCCTCGCGGCACATGACCTCGATGGCGTCCTGGTCTCCGAGGTAGTCGGAGCCCTTGACCGTATCGTAGGCGTGGTCGTGCCAGTCGTCGCCCGCGTGTTCGAGCGCGGCGTTTATGCCGCCCTGCGCGGCGTTGGAGTGGCTTCGGACGGGGTGGACCTTGGATATGACGGCCACATCCGCGCCGTTCTGACGCGCGGATAGAGCGGCCCTCATTCCGGCTAGGCCGGCGCCTATGATGAGTACGTCATGGGAGTACATACAAACCTACCTCTGGTCTTGTGGATGCCGCAGATAAAGTTAGCATACCGAGCGAATTGAGTCTAGTTGGCCCAGCTTGAGTTCAAGCGCCTTTTCACCGCCCGCGCCGAAAGACGTGGCTGCGGGCGGCTCTCGCCTCCGCCGCCTCTTTGACCACGGCCAGGTGCTTTCGGATTACCCGGTGATACATCGGCCTGGTATAGATGACCCCACCGAACCAGCCGAAGAATGGGAATCTCTTCCAGATGAAACTCCCGGTATGGGTCATCAGGGTCTGCCCGTCGTCCGTTTCCTCGAATGTGAACTCTTCCTCAGAGAAGTGGAGCGGGCCCTCGAGATGCCTGAAGGCGATCTTCTCCGGGGGAAAGAGCCTTACTTCTTCCATGGTAGTGTAAGTGAATGGGCCGGCCCTCGTCCTGAATTCGACGATCTTCGTGTTTCCGTCCTCCGAAATCAGCCTGGAGGACTCGGAATCGTCTCCCTCGATGCGTCCGCGTCGGAAGGAGGTCAGCATCTGGAAGACAAGCTCGCGCGGCGCGTCTATCTCCACGCTTTGAGGTTTTAGCGCCAGCGGCCCGGACATCTGCGCGCTATCCGGCGGCCCTGACCGCTAAGGCGAAGGCCCTTATCTTTCCAGGGTCTTTGACGCCATCGGTTTCCACGCCACTGGAAACGTCAACTCCCCAGGGCGCGGCAACGCTTATGGCTTCGGCGACATTATCAGGATTAAGTCCACCCGCAACGAGGACGGACTTTTCCCGCGCCACCTCCCGGGCAATCTCCCAATCGAAAGCGATGCCAGTCCCGCCAAGCGCGCCGGGCTTGTGCTTGTCGAGCAGGGACAGGTGTCCCGCTTCCAGCGTCTCAGCCACCTGGTGAGACGCCAGTGCGACGGCTTCGGCCCTCGGAATGTCTTCCCTGACCTTGATCTGCCTCATTACCGGAGCGGCCAGTTCACTCCAAAGGGAAGGGGATTCGTCTCCACAGAGCTGGACGTAGTCCAAGCCGCAGCGATGAACGATGTCGTTGATGAAGTCGGCGTCCTGGTTGGCGAACAGTCCGACGATTCCGGGCATACCGTCTCCGTCGAACGCCGTGCGGAAGTCGTAGATGATCTGGCTGCCCTCGGCAGGTTGAAGCTGTCTTCGGACGCCCTCTACGAAGTTGAACCCGAGAAAGTCGGCTCCTGACTCGGCGGCGACGAGTGCGTTCGAGACGTCTCGCAGTCCGCATATCTTGAATCGCGTCATGTCAATTCTCTCAATTTCGCTCCAGGGTCTGGAGCGGACACCAGCGCGTCGCCTATCAGCACCGCTGACGCGCCCGCTCGCCTGACGCGCTCGAGGTCGTCGCGCGTCCTGAGCCCGCTTTCGCTGACCAGAATGCTTTCAGGAGGCGCCCTGTGGCCGAGCCCGTCAGTGACGTCTAAGGTCGTGTGGAACGTCCTAAGGTCGCGGTTGTTGATTCCTATGATTTCGGCGCCGACCTCGATTGCTATGTCCATCTCGGATTCGTCATGGACTTCTACGAGGCATTTCATACCATAGTCTTCAGCGAGTTCCTTCAAGGCCGCCAGAGCGCCGATGTCCAGCATAGAGACTATGAGCAATATAGCGTCGGCTCCGTAGGCGCGCGCCTCGTGGACCTGGTAGGGGTCGAAGATGAACTCCTTGCGCAGCACGGGTACCAGGTGAGTGTGGGCCACCGAGCCGGCGGCTTCGAGGTCCGTTAGGCTGCCCTGAAAGTGGTCCTTGTTGGTCAGGACGGATATAGCCGCCGCGCCGTTCTTGACGTACTGTGTAGCGAGCCAGGCGGGGTTCAGATTCTCTCTGAGGATTCCCCTCGACGGAGACGCTCTCTTCACCTCGGCGATGACCTTGACGCTGTTTCCCTTCAACCTAGCGGCAAAGTTGAGGGGTTCGGCCTGCCATTCGATTCTGGCGAGCAGCGAGTCGAGCGGGGCCTCGGTCTTGAGACGCTCGACTTCCTCGCTCTTGACCTCTACTATCTTCTTCAGTATGTCAGGAGAGTCTGTTCTGACAACCATGTCGGCGTATGCGCTCCTGCGGGATTAGAGTTCGGGCGGCGGCTCATCAAAAGGTTCGTTCTTCTCTTGAGCCTCCTTCAGTCTGCGATACCAGTCAGCCCACTTCCGGTTAGCCTCCGCTCGGCCCTCGGCACGAGCTCTAATCATCTCTTCCTCCTCGACTTTCTCCCTGAGCCAACGTGTGAGAGTCATTTTCAAATTCTCCTTTCCGTCCATTGCCAGCGCCATGATCACGGTTAGAATCATCACCGGCCCTATCGTATAGGAAGCGTAATCCTTTATGAACGCCAAAGCGACAACAACATAATAGCCCTTCTTAAACGGCTCCGACCCCGTATTCGCGCTATCGTTCGCGACCTCGGCAAAGTCGTATGCGGCCACGAACACCGACGTCCAGATTATCAGGAACACGATGAGAACCCATACGATTGAGTTCCAGTACTTGGCGAGTACGCTCCATATAGATACCCGTCCAGTTAGATTGTCGTCCATCATTAGCAAGTCCCATTCTAACAGAATCCGTCTCCGACAAGACTCCCCACGCCCGGCAGTACAGCGACGCTCGGATACCGCTCGAATGTCTCAGCGGAAGTCGTGCCGGATAGAACTGCGACGAACCGCATTCCCGCCGACTGCGCCGCGCCCGCGTCAACGTCGCTGTCCCCGACGTACACGCAGTCCTCGACTCCAAGGTCAAGCCGCCCGGCGGCCTTGATGAGGCTGTCCGGGGCCGGCTTGTGGCGAGTTACGTCCTCGCCGCCGATTATGACATTCAGACAGTCGAAAAGACCCGCGTCTTGCATCATGGCCTCGATGCGATACCTGAACTTGGTGGATACTATGCCAACGCGATATCCGAGCCCGGCGAGGGCCGGAATGACCAGTCCGGTGGCCGGAAAGATTTCCGTCCCGCCCGCCATAACATCGTCCGCCATCTCCGTGAAGTACCCGAAGAACTCCTGCCCCTTCGGACGATGCTCCTCGCCCGCAAGCACGACCAGAGCCTCTGGAATGTAGAGGCCGATTGTCTTCATTATCTCGTCATCTGGAGCCTCGGGCAGGCCGAGTCTGGTGAGTCCGTAGTTTATGCAGGCGATGATTCCAACGGACGAGTCCGCGAGCGTGAAGTCGAAGTCGAAAAGGACGGCCTTCGCGTCTCTTATGGCGGGATGGATTGTCGCGCGTTCGCGTATTGGCTCCATCAGTCCAGCGTCCGACTGAGTTCTACGAGCGCGTTCAGCCTGTCCATCGCTTCACCCCTGTCAATCGAGCGCGCGGACAGGTGAATGGCGGCGGACAGCGTGTCCGCGCTTCCGGCGGCCACGAGCGCGGCGGCTGCGTTCAGCAGGACCACCAGGCGCGCAGGCCCCGGCTCCCCCGACAAGACCGCTCTTGCGATCCGGGCGCTGTCCTCCGGCCCATCCGCGTGAATCGAGTCAGCGTCGGAGAGCGAGAAGCCCAGTTCGGCGGGCGAGAACTCGTAGCTCGAAACCTCGCCATTCTCGAGCTGCCACACGGTGGAAGGGCCGGTGATGGTCAGTTCGTCCATGCCGTCGGAGCCGTGGACGACGAGGGCTTTCTCACTGCCAAGCTGCCCGAGGACGAGGGCCATGCGCTCGGCGATGGACGGGTCGGCGACTCCGATAAGCTGCCGAGAGGCATTGGCCGGGTTGGTCAGCGGGCCGAGGATGTTGAAGACCGTCCTGATGCCAATCTCGCGCCTGGGGCCGGCGGCGAATCTCATGGACGGATGAAAGCCCTGCGCGAACATGAAGCCGAAGCCGACCTCTTCTATGCACCTGGCGACGGACTCGGGCGACAAGTCAATCTTGACTCCGAGCGCTTCCAGTACATCCGCTGAGCCCGTGGAGCCGGACATCGAGCGGTTGCCGTGCTTGGCGACCTTCTCTCCGGCTCCGGCCACCACGAAGGCCGCCGTGGTGGATATGTTGAAACTGCCGGAACTGTCGCCTCCGGTGCCGCAGGTGTCAACGATAATGCCGCTCGCCTCGACGCGCACCGACTTTTCGCGCATGGACCGCGCCATGCCAGCTATTTCGTCAACGGTCTCGCCCTTAATTCGGAGCGCGGTCACGAGCGCGCCGAACTGGGCGGGCGTCGCCTCTCCGCTCATTATCTCGTCCATCGCGGCGGCGGCCTGGTCGGAAGTCAGATCCTGTCCCTCGACGACCGCCTGTATCGCGTCCTGTATCATCGCTATACTCCCATCGCGCCGGTAACGGGCGCATCCAGAAAATTCTTAAGCAGATCCTTGCCGACCTTGGTCATTATGGACTCCGGGTGAAACTGTATCCCCTCGATGGGGTGTTCCCTATGCCGGACGCCCATTATCAGGCCGTTGTCCGTCCATGCCGTTATCTCAAGATCGTCGGGCAGATCGTCCCGATAGATCGCCAGGGAGTGATACCTTATCGCCTCGAACGGATTGGGCAGGCCGCTGAAGACGCCTTCGCCGGTATGGTGAATGAGCGACGTCTTGCCGTGCATTATCTCACCCGCGCCGCCGACCGTCCCGCCGAAGGCGTACCCGACGCACTGGTGGCCGAGGCAAACGCCGAGGGTCTGTGTCTCGGGGCCGAACCGCCTCAGGACGTCGTTGGATATGCCCGCCTCGGCGGGCGTGCATGGGCCGGGGGATATGACTATCTTCTCCGGCGACATCCGCTCTATCTCTTCCAGGGTTATCTTGTCGTTGCGCGCAACCTCGACCTCGGCGCCAAGCTCGCACAGATACTGGTAGAGGTTGTAGGTAAAGCTGTCGTAGTTGTCTATAAGCAGAATCATGTCCGCTCTCCCGTCGGGTTATATAGTGTCTATTTCCTGCTCTGCCTGGTCTATCGCCTTGAAGACGGCAGACGCCTTGTGAATCGTCTCCATGTACTCGTCTTCGGGATTGGAGTCGTAAACGATTCCCCCGCCCGCCTGAACGTGCGCTATCCCGTCTTTGAGCACCATCGTGCGTATCGCTATGGCGGTATCCATGTTGCCTGAGAAGTCGAAATACCCGACCGCTCCAGCATAGACGCTGCGCCTGTCGGGTTCGAGTTCGGCGATAATCTCCATGGCGCGAATCTTAGGGGCGCCCGACACGGTGCCGGCAGGGAAGCAGGCCCTCAGCGCGTCGTAGTTGGTGTACTCATCGCGGAGTTGACCCGTCACGTGAGATACGAGGTGGATTACGTGCGAGTAGCGCTCGATGTCCAGGATCTGGCTCACCTCAACGGTGCCGGGCTTGGACACCCGGCCTACGTCGTTTCGGCCCAGGTCGAGCAGCATGATGTGTTCGGCGCGCTCCTTCTCGTCATTCCGCAGTTCCTCTTCCAGTTCCAGATCCTCGGCCTCGTTCCTTCCCCGCCGCCGAGTTCCGGCTATGGGGTGAACGGCCACAGCGCCGTCCACCACCTGTACCAGCAGCTCGGGCGACGCGCCCACTATCTGGAAGTCGTCCATGTCCAGGTAGTACATATACGGCGATGGGTTCACCGCCCTGAGCGAGCGGTATATCTGAAACGGATGCGCAGAAGTGGGACGCGACATACGCTGCGCGACGACCACCTGTATCGCGTCTCCCGCGATTATGTACTCGCGGCTCTTCTCCACCATGTCCTCGTAGTATTCGCGGCTCATGTTGAACTCGATGTCCGCGTCCGTCTGCATATCCAGGTTCGGCTCGGGCATGTTCGGGAAGGACTTCAGCCTGCGAATTACGTCGTCTATCCTGCCGATTGCATCCTCGTAGGCGCGCTTGGTGTCGCCTTTCAGGTGCGCGTGGCTGACCACCTTGATCTTGTGGCGCAGGTGGTCGAACACCAGGTACGTCGTCGAAAGCATGAATATGGATTCGGGCAGTCCGAGCGGGTCAACCTCCGGCGTCGGAAGCTCCTCGAAGTAGCGAACGGCGTCGTAGGCGATGTAGCCCACCGCGCCGCCGTTGAACTTGTCCAGGTAGTCAACGTCCGCCAGCTTGTACTCGGATAGCATCTCCTCGACCGGTATTAGCGGATCAATCGAGCCAAGTTCCTCACTCGCTCCGGTCTTGATTATCTTCTGAGGGTCCGTGCCGATGAAGCTGTATCGCGCCATACGCTCGCCGCCCTCGACGCTCTCCAGCAGATACGAGTAAGGCCCGTTGGCGACTTTGAGATACGCAGACACCGGGGTCTCCAGGTCGGCGTTTATCTCCCGATAGACTGGCACCAGGTTCGCCTCGCCCTCGTAGGACGCGACCTGCTCCAATGATGGGTAGTACATTTCGCGTCTCCTATCCGGGCAGGACGAACCCAACCCGTTCCTTCATCTCGTCGAGTTTGGGCTCGGATATGCTGCGGGCGTGGTCCGCTCCAATGGCGAGCAGGCGGTCAAGCTCGGCAACGTCGTCCATCAGTTCATAGTACCGTTCCTTGATGGGCCTGAGTTCCTCGATGACGACCTCGGCCACACGACGCTTGAGGTCGCCGTAACCGCGCGCGTCCGCGAAGTCGCGCTCGACGTCGGACTCCGGTTTGTCGGTGATGACCTTGTATATGCCCAGCAGGTTATTGACGCCGGCCTTTTCGGGATCGTCGCTGAACGCAATCTCGTTGCCGGAGTCGGTCACCGCTCTCATTATCGAGCGCTGTATCTCCTTCGGCTCGTCCAGCAGGCGCACCGCGTGGCCCCTGATGTGCGAGTAGCTCTTGGACATCTTGACGTTGGGATCGTTCAGTCCCATCACACGACCGCCGACCTCTGGTATGACCGCCTCGGGCAGCACGAACGTCTCGCCGAACAGGCGGTTGAACCTGCCACCGATGTCTCGCGTCAATTCGACGTGCTGACGCTGGTCGTCGCCGACCGGCACCTCGTGCGCGCTGTACATGAGGATGTCCCCAGCCATGAGAACCGGGTAGTCCAGCAGGCCGGTCGAAACGCTCTCCTGCCCGACGGACTTGTCCTTGTACTGCGTCATGCGTTCCAGCCAGCTAACGGGGGTAACGCAATTCAGGATCCAGCAGCCCTCGGCGTGCGTGGTCACGTGGCTCTGGACGAACAGCGTGCTCTTATCCGGGTCAATGCCGCAGGCGAACAGCGTCGCGGCGAGCTCGCGCGTCTGCCGGCGCAGGTCGTCGGGATTGACCTCAACGGTGATGGCGTGGAGGTCCACGATACAGAAGAAGTTCTCCTTCGCGTCCTGGTTCTCGACCCACTGCTTGAACGCGCCGATGTAGTTGCCGAGCTGGGGGTCGCCACTCGGCTGAACCCCGCTGAAGACGCGCTTTCGGGCGATGGCGCCAATCATACCTTCTGTCTTTTCTTGTACTTGAGTAGTCATGTTTCCCTCTTTGGATAGAACGGCGAGTACCGTTCGCGCAATATGAATTCTGATTGCTAACGATTCGCTCTCCACAACGGTCGGCGGACTGTCTCTCTCACGCCTTCACCTCCAACGGGGAAATTTCTTCCAACAAAAAAACCCGTCCCACATAGGGACGGGTATAGGTTATCCGTGGTACCACCCTAATTTGCCTGAGATCGCTGGATGCAATCGCAAGCCTCATTGCCAGGCACGGAAGCGGTTATCGCCTCGATGCCCCGGGTCTTGTTAACGGTACCCTCACCGGCCAAGCCTACAACCGCGTATCGCGGATTCGGTTGGCGGCTCCCAAGTCCATTCGGCCATCGCGCAAGCGCCGGGCTTTCACCTGTCCCCGGCTCTCTGCCGCTCCGCCTGACGGCGTACTAGTCCTGTTCTCAGCCTTTAGAATCTATGTTGTTGTGCTTGAGTATAGGTACGCGCTTTGGCGGGTGTCAAGGGAGCGAGGACCATCGTCGTCCTCCATGCCCCTTGTCGCTCATCCAGAAAGCGCGCGCTATGACTGTCCCATGCGTCGGAACTCTTCTCTCAATCTCGCGACTTCCGCTTCGGCCAGTTCGGCGCGTTCACGCTCAGCGTGGAGTTCCGCTTCGGCGTGCTGCCTGTCGGCCTCAGCGCGCTGTCTGTCCGCTTCGGCGTTCGCGCGTTGCCTTCCCACTCCATGCGGGTTCAATACATAGAGACCCGTATCAGAGTCCTGCAACAGTAGCTGAAAATTTGTGAAGTCGTCGGGCATGAACACGAAATCCGGCTGAACGGCAACCAGCTCGGACTGCCTCGACTTCTCAATCCAGCACAGCCTCAGTCCCAGCGCCTCGCTGTAACCACTCTCCAACCCGTGTTCGTTCAGGGCTATCTCTATCGGCTCATATCTCCCGTCCACCAACCGATACCCGGCCAGCGTCTGTTCGTAAAACTCCCCTCCCTTCGGGTCGAACATCCAATACTCATCTACTCCCAAGTAGGCGTAGATATCCGGTTTTTCGTACAGGTCCTTTCTGTGGGTGGAGACAGACGCTACCTCAAGCACAAATTCGGGCGGCTTTCCAACTTCCCACAGATCGTAGGAATTCTTGTCCAGAAAGAGGGTCAGATCCACGTCGAAGGATACAAGGATATCGGGAGCGATGAACACGCGCCGGTTATTCGGGTTGAACCGCAACGGGAAGTTGGTGTCAATGAACGGAGTCAGACCAAGTTCCAGGTAGTGGTAAGACAGGAGCATCAGGATATGTTTGATGGCCGGAGATTGCATCGGTTCTATGGGTATCCGTTCCGGCACTTCGTCCTCGGGCCAGGGCCAGGGAAAAGAACCTTCGTCATAGTATTCGGGGATTGTGTCTGTGGTCAGTCTGGTGACCATGAGAGGCTCCGGGCGATGTCTAGGCTGTGCTGTACGGTGGATATATGGTAGTAGCGAATGGAACACAGGGCAAGCGGGCGTGGGCATGGAAGCGTCAAACATCCAGGCGCGTAGTAATGAGTCAGGGACTATCTGGACTTTGTGACGTTTCCCCGGAAATGATCAGCGGTTGCGGGCTAGGAGCAAGTATGCAGCGAGGTCGCGGCGGTCCTGCGCAGAAACAGCCTCAAAGGTTTCATTTGCCGCTTCTGCCTGATTGATCAAGGTATCTACCTCGCGGCGCGTGTACACTTTACGTGGGTCATAGTCCGCATCATGGCGGTGTTCCTGGAGATTGCTGAACACACGAGAGAACGAAGCAATGTCTCGGTGTATTTGACTGTTAGGACGATAGCCGGCCAAATTTCTCTTCGCCGACCCATGATTCAACGCTCGGTATGCCCACACCCAGGACTCAGTGCCTTGCATAGCCGACGCCGAGCCGATGAGTGTTTCAGCGTTGCTCCTGCAGAGAGCGTGGAACATGGCATAGTAAGCGGTGCTGAGCGCTCGCCTAAGTCTAATCTGGCGAGGCCTGCCAGGCCCTATAGGCGTGTCGCCGACTACGCCTGCGAGTTCTCTGGCAGTGTCAATGAGTTGCCGCCAGTTCATCTTCCTCCTCAAGCCAAGGGGCGAGCAAGCTGTTCTGGCGCAGCCATTCCGAATACTCGGTCTCGGCAATGTAAGATTCGACTGGGATATTGTGGAATCCGTTCTTGCTTAGAACTTCTCCCAGAGCCATGGATACCTCGTTGAGTTTCTTAGCATCCAATACGTCCGCCGACTCCTTGAAAACTACGACGATAGCGATATTTTCCTCGCCATCATGGTCGGTCCGTGGCGTCACTTCAATAGGCCCGAATCTGATCTTGCCTTCGAATGCGCAGTCAAGAAAGCGGCCCATGTTGTCCTTGACCGTTTGGATGAGGTTCTCAGATATGACCATGGTGTCTGACCTCACGAAAGAATGGGTTGATAGTATCAGGTTCGCATGCCGGGACGCTACCAGGAAGCATCAAAGTGCAAGGACATATTCAGAGTCCTCAGTCCGGTTCGAGAGCGTCGGCAATATATTGTACTTTATACTATACAGGTGGAGTTACAGGTGAGTTTCCAAGCGGGATAGGAGGCGGGTGACTTGGAAAGTGACCTGTCGTCACCTGTTCTTAGCTTTGGACCGGAGATTTTTCGTCGGCGAAGTCATTTTTGATAATCTCCTGTTTATGTAAATGCTGAGGCGTTCGGTGATTGTTGACTAGATCATTATAGCATGAATGTTCTTTTGAGTCAAAGATGGATGGGAAGGCACTGTAACAGTCTGGGTGGTGAGCGCGCACGGGCGTCCACAAGGGACGTCCCTACGGATCGGACAACCGATTAGATTGATATAGATTCGTTTGGGCGCGTACTAAACTACGTGTGATAGAATCATCCCAGTCGCCAGGATCGAAATTCTGCGTGTGCGGGAGATTGGGGATGAACACTCAGGTACAGATTTCCAAGGAGCGGATAGCTTCGTTCTGTCGAGAACGCGGAGTACGGCGTCTGGCCATATTTGGCTCAGCGCTGCGGCCGGATTTCGGGCCGGACAGCGATGTGGATGTTCTCGTCGAATTCGACGCTGACAGCATACCGGGGCTTTTGGGAATGGCGCGTATGGAGCGAGAATTATCAAGCTTGTTCGGGGAAAGGAAAGTTGATCTGCGAACACCCGAAGACCTGAGCCGATATTTCCGCGCGAGGGTATTGAACGAAGCAGAATCAGTGTATGAAAGAAGCTGATCAGATTCGGATAAGGCATATGCTCGACGCCGCTGAAAAAGCGATGTCATTCGCAGACGGGCGGACGTGCAAGCGCCGGGTTTTCACCTGTCCCCGGCTCTCTGCCGCTCCGCCTGACAGCGCACTAGTCCTGTTCACAGCCCCTGAATCTAACTCTGTGTGATTTGGGTATAGGGACGCACTTCCGCAGTGTCAAGAGCGAGGCGCAGATGTACGAACCCTCTGCTACCTGCCCACGGGCACAATATCCTCAGGATTGTTCCAACTGACGAACAGAGCGGGGTCCATCGGCCACTCGGCTATCTTGTTCGGGTTGTAGGTGATGGGAGCCGGAACTCCAACCACACCGAAGCTGGGAGCGGTCTCGAACAGGTAGTCCGCCAAAGCGTTGTTCAACTCTATCTGCTTCGCCGGGTCAGGCTCAGCCGCGACTGCAACCCACGTTTCCGCAGCCACCTTGATCTCAAGGCCGCAACCGAAGCCGCCGCGAGTCAGAGACGTATGGTCGGCTGACTTCGGCCACTCCCAAGGCCAGAAGCTCTTGCCGTCGTCACACTCGGTTACCCATGGTATAGTCGTCGCGCGGGCGACGATGGTCGGGCGATACACCGAGTAGGCGTACTTCTGCACTGCCGTCCTTACTCCAATCTCTTCCCAGTATCCGGCTATCGCGTCAGCCAGTTCCTGGTATCCGCCCGGGTTAGGCGCGTACAGAGGAGTATCGAAGCCGTTCGGGTAGCCTGCCTGATCCAGCAGTCTGCCCGCCTCTGCCGGATCGTACTCATACTCCCACTTCGACTGCCAATTTGGGTTATTCGGACTGAACTGGTTAAGGTAAATCGGATGTCCGGTGCCGTTCAGCAGGAATTCGTTGATCTCTTCCCTGTTGATGGCCCTTGCCAGCGCGTTCCGTACCAACACACCTTCCTCGAAGTCCGAGCATCCCGCCGGGCAGGCGCCGCTGTCATTGGGAGACGGGTTGCTGATCCAGGGCAGGTCTCTCATGTAAACCGCCGCGGTGTCCAGGGGAGTGCCAAACAACACGTGGTCTGTCTCCCACAGGTTGCCAGAGAACACTACGGAGGCGTGTCCCGCCAGTCCGTTGTCGGCTGTCTTGAATCCACCTTCCAGCATACGAGGCAGGCTCCTGAGCAGGATGGGAGCGGCGTCAACTTCACCCGTTTCCATCAGCGCTATCCGTGTGTTCTGATCGCTCACTTCCTTGAATACTATCCTGTCCACCTTTGAGTTGGTGTCCCAGTGGTCGTAGGGAACAGCTTCCAGTATGGCGGTGTCGTCCTGTATCCATTCCACCACGTGCAGCGGGCCGGTGCCGATGAAGGGAGTGTCCTTCATCTCCATCTCGCCAACAGTGTTGTAGCGGTTCAGGCTCTGAACGCTGAAAGCCTTCCCGGCGTCGTTCATGATGTTCGCGCTCCAGCGAGGGTCATATATGGTCTTGGCAAATGTTACCCGCAACGTACGGTCGTCCACCGCCACCGCCGGGTTGTCTCCGAACACGATTGCGAAGTCGCCCGCCTGCCAGTGAATGCTGGCTCTATTGATAGCTCTATTTCCGTCATTGATGGTAAACGCGATGTCATGCGCCGTCATCGGGCCCCAGCTTTCGCCGTTGTTGCTGCGGTCGCCGAGTCCCTGACCATGGAAGACCACGTCATCCCGAATCTTGAGCGTGGCCCCAACGAAGTCGCTATAGCCTTCCCCGAATTCAAGTTCCCAGGATTCGGCCAGCATCGGCGCGACCACTCCGGGATCAACGAGCTTCATCGTGACCTCGCCGACGCCCCAGTAGTGTATGGCGTCGGCTAACTGCGCCGAACCGATCCCGACACCGGGCGGAACATCCGTAATGGCGATGTTGATAACGCCCGCGTCACCCGTTGCCGCAGGAGCCGAGACAGCGGCCACGATTTCGACAACAGGGGTCGGAGTATGGACGAGCACAGGCGTGGACTGAGGCATACCCGTCGCCGAGGGCGCGGGAATGGCGTAGTTTGTCGAGTCGAACGTAGCTGCCAGGCTCTCGAGGTCAGCGCGCTTGAGAAATTCTGCTGAGGCGTTCAGGTCCTCCGCAGTGGTGAAGAACTCGACGTAGTACAGCGGCAGAAGTTGGTGAACTATGTCCAGCAACAACGGATTGGGTGAAAGACGATACGACTCCACCATCACCGCTGTGAACCTGTCTTCTTCGGGAAGGGATTGGAGACGCGCCTTCACTTGGTCGGAGGTCTCGCTGGTGTAGGGGGTTATGAATCCGGTTATGTATATGTCGGAGAGGGATGTGTCCAGGGTGGACAGCAGAGGGATGTTGGCGGACTTTACATCAGAGGGAGTGGGTTGGGAGCGGATGTACTGCATGACAGCGACGAACTTGGCTAGGTCGTCGGAGTCCGCAGGATTTTGCGCCTGAGTCTGCGACAAAGTTAGCGTTATCAGTCCGAACGCCAGAACGGCGATGATTGCGCCTGCGGCGACTTTGGCCTTCATCAGTAGCCTCCCTGCGACAAGGATGGTGGGCTACTCGCCACAAGTCGCCTACCCGTTGCGCCGGCAAGGAGGCAAAATGCCATCCTTGTGATTCGTCGCAACTTTGGCGTCATGGTAGTTAGACTTGTGGCGAGTCCGAGGACACCATACGCAAGTCAGGCGAAGGTTGTCAATCGGATTGGAAAAGGAGGAATCGCAGCGCGTCTCAGATTTGAAGCACGCACTGTTATATGTTCAGAACTTCGATGTCACGTGGGTTAGAGAGAACCCATCGCTGCCCACCACGCCACAAATCGCCCTTGACTGAAACTTTCAATCGTCTTCTGTGGGCGTCCACAATCTGATTATAGTCATCTGGGGAGAAATCCACCCTAACCGCTCGCTCTCCATCATCTATTTTAGACTTTACGATTACTCTTCCTTCCCGATCTGAGGAATCACGAGCAAGGTTTGATACGAATCCTTCAATTCGAACATTAGGGCGTTCAGTTTGATTTCTTAAAATTTCAGCCGCTTCCCGCAAAACGGGGGCGTCTTGGCCTTCAAATAGCTCTTGTACTGGGCTTTCGTCGCTTGGATATGCAAGGGACCAGCTAATAGAAATTTCCACTCCGCCTTCCTCCCCCGCGACAATCAATTCACCAATCGCCTCGCACAGATTGGCGCTCACTCCATGATGTTCGATACCCCCTGACGCCATCCCTGCAAAAGGTACATCCTGGATATGGGCAAGTTCCGTCTCCTCATGTATCATCCGCAGACCAGAAGCCAACTTCCGGGTAACTTGCCTCTCAAATGGATCGTGTAGCCCATTTTCTGAAAAGGGAACACGGACATCAGTTGAGGGCAGAGACAACACGGGAGGCATTGGCGACAATAGATTGACCACGAAACTTTCCTGCTCAGTATGCCCTAGCCTTACCTTTCGCATATAGTCTTTTGCAGCTCTGTTGCTGCCAAGTCTAAAGGAACGCTGTGGGCGATGAGCCGAACAGGCCGCTGACAGCAACATATTCCGTGCCTGTTCAACGAGTGCTACTCCAGAGTCAATGGAAATTGAACCCTCGTCTTCCGGGATTCTCACGCGAATACGATCAAAGCGCGCCAGAGAGAGGTCGCTCACTATCGAGAGTTCGTTGCGCTCTTCGGATTCTGCGAGCGTGAGTATGATTTTGCTCACGGTCAGCGCGTAGTCTGAGAAATCTCGCTTCACAGGGATTATGATTTCTTCGTCGCATCCATCCTGCGCGTAAACGTGACCAACGTCTCCATACGGCTCTTTCTCTCGCCATCCCTGCGCCGCGACATAATTTCGGATGATCCGCGGCTCAATCCGCGACAATGCCTCGATGTCGCTCACATATCTGATATGCCTAGTCATGACCGCGCCCCCCTTTATATTTCCCTGCGGCTCGCCATATCCATAACGCGCCTAAAGCTGTCAGGGTCCAATTTCTGGGATTCTGGTGTAATGATGACTTTAGAGTCGGTTTCTATCTCAGGATACCCTTTGAGGGACTTCCACCACGCGCAACGACGCATCACTAAGCCTTCCGCATCACATTCAAGCCATTCATCCTGTTCATCGGGAAGTTCGAGGACAACCAGGATCATCGGAGTAAATGGATTGCGAATATCGTCGTAGTTCTTCCTCCTTAACTGAAAGTGGAGGCCGTCTTCTCTGATCATAGGCGAAGAGGTGGCCTTAAGTTGAACATGAAGGTACGCTCCCTTAGCTCCAATAATCGCATCTACACTATCCACGTCCGGATTAGGACCCTTCTGACAAGTATAGCCGCATATAGCCGCCAGAGCGTGAAGGTATGCGTATGAAAGTTCGGCCTTGCGGTAGTTGTCCGTCAAAACGGCGTCTGGCATATATTAGAATCCCGCTCCAGTGTATCCAGAATAATAAACGATTCTTTGGGAAATGGACACTCTCGGCACACAAACCATCCAGAACTATGTTTCTCCATTAACAGCGTCGCATAGGAACGCCACTCGCTCGATGGCTCGCCGAGCGCGCTGTAAGTCGGGGACTTCGGACGAGAAGACGACGGCCAGCATCACCGCCGCATCCAGGCGAAGCAGCAGGTTCAGCGACGGGGGCAATTCTGTCTCCCAGTCCAGACCGCCATACCCGTCCAGGAAGTCTCTGTTCAATACACCGTACTCCGCCATGCGAGCCAACTCGAGGGCGGGATGGCTGAGGAGCGCGTTGTCCCAATCTACCAGGCCCACTATCCTGCCGCCGCTGGTCAGAATGTTATCCGGGCGCAAGTCCATGTGGAGTAGCGAACGCCTGTCGCCGAGCCCCCTCAAAGTAGTCCTGAATTCGCCCAGGGAGGGAGGGCTCAATTGCCGACCGGACGCGGCCTCGACGACGCGCAATCTTCTGTGCAGACGCAGAGCTATCGTCTCCTCAGTGGAAGCATCGGTCTGAGCGACCAGTCGTATGTCCGGCACTGGGCAATCGTGAATCAGGCGAACCAACTCGCCAAGCCGTCGGCTTTCATAAGCAGTTCCATCGTGGGCTATGTATTCGGATACCAGGAAGTCCAGTCCGTCGTCCTCGATGACCAAAGCATGAACTTTGGGAACCGGAACGCCGAATGTCAGCATATAGTAGGCCAGGGCAGCCTCCTGTCTCAGCAAGTGCCGTGAGTCCATACATGGGTCGTTGTCATCCATGATCCAGCGATTCATAGGGGTCCTGATAGCGATTGGGCCGAAGGCTCGCGACTCTGCCCGAAAGACAAGGAATTGCAGTCCCGCCCCGGCCATTTCGATGCCGGACACGCCCCACTCCTCATTGTCCGAAGTGAGTTGCACGCGAAGTTGTTCGAGGATAAGCCTTACCGAGTCCCGCACCATATCCTCCTGAGCGAGAGTCATATCAACTGGAGCCGCATAGCTGTCGCCCAGAGTTGCGACGCTTCACGCGGCCTGTTCAATCCTGTTCCCAGATTATATAATCAGAGGCAACCATGGAGCGACTGACATGACCACAGTCAACACAGCCGAAGACCTGATAGATCTGCTGCGCGAGAATCAGGAGTTCCGCGAAGCTGTGAGGCAACTCATCCTGACTGAGGAACTGCTCACCCTTCCGGTGGAGTTCCACACTTTCAGAACCGAATTCCGCAGTTACGCCGAGGCCACGAACAAGCGACTGGACACTCTTGAAGAAGGTCAGCGAGAACTCAGAGCGGGACAAGAGGAACTCAGGACAGGACAAGAGGAACTCAGGGCAGGACAGCATCGTCATACGAACGACATAGGCGAACTCAAGGGCATCGGGCTGGAGACGAAGCTCTTCAACCGGGGTGTGTCTCTGATAGCTACCTTGCTTAAAGTGCGCGACGGGCAGAGGGTCAGAGTCGCGGAGCGAGACGACAACTCGGCAGACTTCAACGACGCCCTCTACGAGGCGCTGGAAAACGATGTCCTGTCCCAAGCGGAGTATGACCGCGTTCTGGACACGGACATGATAGTCAGAGGCATCAGACACGGATCGTCCAATCTCGTCTATACTGCTATCGAGGCGTCATACAGCGTATCACGAAACGACATTGCCAAAGTAATTCTGACGTCTGACATACTCGGCAAGGTATTCCACGACGCCGAGATACACGCAGCCCTCTACCACATGGAAATCGAGTCCGACATCAGGGAAGAGGCTGTCCGCCAAGGCGTCCACTTGATAAGGGCCAGGTCACTGCTCAATTAACGCTATGTCCATAGCTCTATGATAAGCTCAGAATGACCGAAGACGCAGACCAGACCCCAGCGCCCTACAATCCCATGATCCGCGATATGCCCGCGGATATGCTGCCCCGCGAACGCCTGCTCAAGCTCGGGGCCAACGCCCTTTCCACGAATGAGTTGATAGCCATTCTCCTGCGCACGGGGGTCAAGGGTGAGAACGTAATAACGCTCTCCGGCAAGCTGCTCGTCAAAGTGGGCGGACTGTCGGGGCTTCCGGAGGCCAGCGTCTCGGATATGAGCGACATTCACGGGATAAGCGCGGTCAAGGCTTGCCAGGTGCTGGCGGCTATCGAACTCGGCAAGCGCGCCGCCAGCGCAAACCCGGAACACCGGCCTTCTATCTCGTCGCCTGACGACGTGAACAACATCGTCGGCCCCGAAATGTCGCAGCTTACGCAGGAGCGGCTGCGAGTGCTGTTGCTGAACACCAAGAACCGCGTCATGGCAATCAGGGACGTGTACCAGGGGACAGTTAATTCCGCCTCCATACGGGTCGCGGAGATACTAAGGCCCGCAGTCAGGGAGAACTGCCCGTACATCATCGTGGTACACAACCACCCCTCCGGCGACCCTACGCCAAGCCCGGAGGATATACTGGTGACCAGGCGTCTGAACCAGAGCGCGGAGATGATGGACATTGAGTTGCTGGACCACATCGTCATAGGACAACAGAGTTTCGTCAGCATGAAGCAGAGAAACCTGGGCTTCTAGTACAGCTTTGAATAGCAACCAGCGTCCCACCCCTGGATTCCCGCTTTCGCGGGAATGACGAAAAATGGATGGCGAATATAACGTATTTATCTGAACATGGCACTAGTCATTGGAGGAGGTAATCATGGAACGTGAATTGGGAGACGTTGGAACACAATTACTGTGGGAAGACGAGCACGTAAGGACGTGGGACCTCGTTCTCGAACCCGGACAGTCGAGCGACTGGCACAGGCACACGATGCCCTACGTGTTCACCGTAACCAGGGCTGGCAGGCTGAGGACCGAGTACGAGGACGGCTCGGTCTCGGTCAGCGATCTCGCGCTGGGCCAGGTGGTGCAGGGACATCATGGATCGGTCCACAGGGTAACGAACGTCGGGGACGCGCTGTACAGCAACTCCATCGTGGAAGTGAAACAGCAGTAGGGAGAATTACCATGCCAAGAGGAAACGAACCGCTGGGCGACATAGCCACCGACGTTCTCTTCGAGAACGACAACGTGAAGATATGGAACCTGGTAGTAAACCCGGGCGAGGCGAGTGACTGGCACATGCACCAGCGCGACTACGTTACGATAGTCGTCGAGGGCGCGGGCCTGACCGTCGAGTACGATGACGGCACCTCCGAGGACAGCCCATCCGGTCCCGGCACATGGAGATACCATGGCGAGCACAAGATTCACAGGGTAATCAACAACACCGACAGCCGGTACGTGAACGTGCTGGTCGAACTGAAGAAGTAGGCGGTCTGTACGCAAATGAAGATTCTGATAATGGCCGCCGGCGCGGTCGGTGGATACTATGGAAGTCTGCTCGCCCGCGCCGACAACGACGTGGTTTTTGTCGCCAGGGGCGAAAACCTGGACACCATCAGGCGGGACGGACTCAGGGTGAACAGCGTGAACTCCGGCGATTTCACCCTGAACGTCAACGCCGTCGCTTCGCTCGACGGCAGCTGGACGCCAGACCTGGTTATGTTCTGCGTGAAGGGCTATCAGAACGCTCTGGCCATCCGGACCATCGCGCCCGCCGTCGGCGATGGTACCACCATCCTGACATTGCAAAACGGCATCGGCTCAGGCTCAGACCTCTCTGAGGCGTTCGGCGCGGACAAAGTGCTTCTGGGAGCGGCCTACGTGGACGCCTCTCATCCCGAACCGGGCGTTTTCGACGAACGCGGCGGCACGTGCCGCATAGTGTTCGCCGAACAGGACGGGCCGCCTACCGAACGCTGCTCTGAGATTCTACACACGCTCCAGTCCGCCGGAATCGAGTCCGAGATCGCCGCCGACATAAACGAAGCGCTCTGGAACAAGCTGGTTTACATCTGCGGCTTGAGCGGTATGACCTGCATCACGCGTTCATCTTTCAAGGAGGTCATCGAAACTCCCCAGACAGCCGGCCTGACCCTCAGAGTGATGGAGGAAGCGGCCGCCGTGGGCAGCGCCGCCGGAGTGAATCTGGCAGACGATGTCGCCGAGACAACTATGGCCCATCTCTATGAAGAGAGAGACGGGCTCGTCTCCTCGATGCACGCAGACCTGAATGCGGGCAGGCCGCTCGAACTAGCCAATCTGAACGGCAAGGTATCGGAACTGGGACACGAACTCGGCGTACCCACTCCGCTCAACGATTTCATAACCGCCTGCCTGACTCCCGCCCACAACAGGGCGGTATCCGGCGCATAGACACAACCCCTCAGTCCGACACGGAGGACTCCAACTTGACCTATACCTACAACCCAGACGACGTAACCCGCCGGGAACTCGCGCCCGGCGTCTTTCTAAGGACCATGTGGGGCGAGAAGATAATGATGAGCATCGTCGAAATCTCGCCCAACTCCGAAGTGCCGATGCACCAGCATCCCCACGAGCAGGCGGGAATGGTCCTGGAGGGCGAGTTCGACTTCACGATTGGCGGGATTACATCAAGAGTGAAGAAGGGAGACACATACGTAATCCCGGGCGGAGTCGAACACTACGTGAAGGCGACCGATCAGCCCGCCGTCGCCCTGGACATATTCAGCCCACCACGCGAGGACTACAAGCATTGATCCCGTTCGGGGATAGAGGTCGCGGTTCGGGCGATCTGCCAGACAAGATAACGGCGGGCGGGCGCACTCGAACGGTCACTCGACATATGCGAAGCGAGCCGAACAGGAGCATCACCGAGGAACGAGTGCGGCGCGTTCTCGAACATTGGTCGCTTCGTGCAATCTATACCGAGAACGACGGAACACAGAGTTGGATTTATTTGGCTTTCGTACCCGGACTAAGTAAGATGTTGAGAGTGGCGGTCTCCATAGACGATGAGCGAATCGTTACAGCCTTCCAGGATCGGACAGCTACACAGCATTGGAACAAAGGCAATCTCAATTACTTCAGCACACGTTACCAGAACGTGGAGGTGCGAGATGCGAATTATATATGACCATGAAGTGAATGTCCTGCGCGTCATCACAGAGACACCCGATGCGGTATCCGCCTCCCTATTGGACGATCCCGGCATCGCGATTGATCTCGCCACCGAGGAAGGGCACGAAATAGTAGGAATCACGGTTATGGGCGCGTCCGCTTACATTCCCCTGGGCAACAGGGGATATGACGCACAGACCGATACCCTAACGATGGGTCGAACCACCGACGACCCCGATCTAATTACCGAGAACGGCGACCTGGTTGCGTACTGGCAGGTGGACGAGGAAGACTCGGAGGGGTTCGGAGACCCCATAGGCGTCGCTGTCAGAAGGGCGTCTGTCCATCTGGCAAAGGTGTCCGCCGAACTGGCTGGAGTTCTCGTATAGGCGCATCATTCCCAGCTTGGGATCTGGACACATTCAGACCACCCCGCGATGTTATCTGTCCAGTCAATCCGCGCCCGGCGGCCTGTAGTTGGCGCTCATCTGCACGGCGGCGTCTATGGTCGCCGGATCTATCAGCACCGTGGTCTTGACGGAGGCCGCGCCGCTCCCGGACACTATCAGAGATAATGATACTGCCGTTTCCTCATCGGGGAGTTCCGCGATCAGGACTACATCGTCATCCCCAAATGCGTAGTAGCAGGATTCGAGGGTCCCGCCCGCGTTAGTTATCATATTGGCTACCATCTCGACGCGCTTGGAGCCGCCTTCTTTCAGAAGTCCGCCGACTCCTTCCGCCGTGTACGATGCCTGAAACAGATACTTGGGCATTAATCTACTCCCTTCTCGTTACAAAGCCCCATGCCGTGGATGCGGGATGGGGCTAGTCTAACCTAATCTTGAAATGTGAATCCTACGTGCCGTAGCGGACCGCGGCATTGGGATCGCTGTACTCGACGCCCTTGGTGGACCAGAACACGGTGGCGATGTCGTCAACCGCGGCAACCAGCGCCTCGGCGCTCTCCATGCTGACGTTCTGCTTGCACTGGCTGGCCAGCTTGAGTGCCGCGTTGAACTTGGCGGCGATGTCGTTGGCATCGGTGCCGGGCCAGGTGTAGTCGGCCCACAGAACCCGAAGCTCGTGCTTGCAGAGCTCTGCGTGCTCTTCCTTCACGGTGATATAGCGACCAAGCGTATTCGCGGAAGCGGCATCACCGGCGTCGTCCAGCGACTCGATCCGGAGAACCATCTTCTGCACGGTCTGGGCCGCTATCTTCGCCGAAATGGGGTCGTAGATTCCGCACGGGATGTCGCAGTGGGCGCTCGCTTCCCGCGCTCCAATTAGTCTTGCAAGGGCAGACGTGATTGTCATAGCCTGCATTCTCCTTTCAGAAAACTATGGGTTGTATATTGCGCCTATGAAGATACAAAAATCGGCGGGGGCGCGCAACCCCGCCATCGGCCCAGGACGCTGTATCGAGTTTGGGCGGATTATGAGACGCTGAGGCAAATTGACACTCCATCTGTGCAGCGCTAGACTTCGGCAATCACACACGCGAGAGGCGATCATGTCCATGGCGGAGAGGCTTGTCAGTCCTGAAGGTGAAGCGCGGACAGACATGAAGCGCTACTACAATCTGTCCTATGTCATATACGGCCCGGAGCAATCTACCGAACCGGACAAGTATATGGCCGAGATCCCGGCGCTTCCGGGCTGTCGCGCCTGGGGAGACACTCCGGGCGAGACGATAGAAATTCTTGAAAGCCTCGCTCCCGCATTCATCGAACTGCAACTGGAACAGGGCGAGAATGGCGCCTAGCTTAGCCGCCGGGCTCACACGCGCTCCGCCAGAAAGGCACCGACGTCCTTGCTGAAGCGCACCGGATCGGAGCGGTGCAGCGAGTGTCCCACCCTCGCGTAAACCGCCAGCCTCGATCCGGGTATGACATCCAGGGCCACCCGACTCTGTTCGAGCGGGAAGTAGGGGTCCCTGGTTCCCCACAGGATGAGAGTGTCGCAGCCGACCTCCGCAAATCTGGGCAGGTCGTCCTCCGCGGACCGGAATTCCATCCTGGGATAGGGGGACTTCAGCCCCAGGACACGGTGTATCAGCAGCCGGGCGTGGCTGAACAGCCTTCCCCTCCACGCCACCTTCCCGAAGCCCATAGACGCTTCCAGCACCAGACCGCTCACCCTCTCAGGATGTCTGAGCGCCACTTCCAGGCACACCCTCCCGCCCAGCGAGTGTCCCACCAGCGCCGCCTTTTCTATGCCAACGGAATCCATGAACCTCACGAGATATTCCGCCATGTATTCGGGCGTATGGGGAAAGTCCCGTCTCGGAGTATCGCCGAAGCCGATCAGGTCGGGCGCATAGACGCTGTTGTCCTTTGCCAGGACGGGGATGACGTCCTTCCAGGTGGCCCGGCTCGAGCCCGCGCCATGAGTCAGCAGGACCTTGCGCTCCGAGTCCCCCGCCGCCAGGTATGGGATGCTGTCTCCGCCGACTTCCGCCCACCTCTCGGCGACCGCTGTGTTAATGTCTTGTGCGAGATTCGTCGAGGACATCGTATTGCCTTCTATCGCATTCTGGCCTTCACTATTCATCGTAAGAGGCGCGAGCATGGAGCCGTCTCTCTACGACGGCGACCTGCTGCTGGTCGCGCCGCCACGCCGCGCGCTCCGCAGGGGTCGTATGGTCGTAATAGATACGCCTTGTGAGAACGGCCTCCGCTGGCAGGTCAAGCGCATCGTCGGGCTGCCCGGAGACAGGCTGGCGTTCGAGGATGGCCTGCTGTTCATCAACGGAGCCCCGCACACAGAACCCTATTTGCAAGGACTTCCGGCTTACCTGGGACTGGACAGCGCTTCATTCAACATCGGCGACCGCCACTATTTCGTAATGGGAGACAACCGCGCTCACAGCGTGGACAGCCGTTCCTTCGGCCCCATTGAAGCAAGCCTGATAGCGGGGGTTGTGGCGGCGCGTCTGTGGCCGTGGCCACCGATCAGGTTAAGATGATCCTAGGCTAATGCCGGTCACCAACAAACTCGGTCTCTATTTCTGTCTCCTCCGGAGCGACCGCGATGTGCGTAAGCGGATCACCACCCTCTCCAAGTCTGCCTATCGGAATCGCGGGAAGAGTCGTGATATGCACACCCGCCGAGACGCCCAGGTGCATCGAGAACTGGGCCACCTCCTCATTGCCCGGCGCGGACACGATTCCAACGAAGTCATACTCGCCAAGAACCGCATACAGCCCCAGGACTCCGGTGTTCGGCACGTTTATGCCATGGGCCGAGGCGAGCATACTCTCCGGGTCGGACAGCATCTTGCGCCGGCCCTTCTGGGTCATTCTCATTAGCAGGATGTAAGTCGCCATAGGGGTTCTCCGAAATGTCTATCGCCGCTCGGACTGGAGCCATTCCGCCACTTCCTTGGCGTGGTAGCTCAGAATCACGTCCGCGCCCGCGCGCTTGATACTCGTCAAAATTTCCATGGTTATGCGTCTGCCGTCAATCCACTCGTTCTCGGCTGCGGCCTTTACCATCGAGTACTCGCCGCTCACGTTGTAGGCCGCGATTGGCGTGGCGAACTTCTCCCGCGCGGTACGCAGAACATCCAGGTACGCCAGGGCAGGCTTCACCATAACCATGTCCGCCCCTTCTTCGATGTCGAGCGCGATCTCCCGCATCGCCTCTCTGACATTCGGAGTATCCATCTGGTACCCTGCCCTGTCGCCGAACTGCGGGGTCGAGTCCGCTGCCACGCGGAACGGGCCGTAGAAACCCGAAGCATACTTAGCGGAGTACGCCATGATGGGCATGTTTGCGAAGTCCGCTTCGTCCAGCGCACCGCGAATCGCCGCGACCTGGCCGTCCATCATCGCCGAGGGAGCTACCATGTCAACGCCCGCCTCCGCCTGCCGCACCGCCATCTGGCCCAGCAGGTCGAGCGTGGCGTCGTTGTCCACCCGTTCGCCGTTCAGCACTCCGCAGTGCCCGTGGCTGGTGAACTCGCAGAGGCAGACGTCTCCGATAACCGTCATTTCCGGCACGGTCTGCTTGATAACTTCGATGGCGCCCTGGATAACCCCGGTCGGGCTGTAAGCGTCGCTTCCCCGCTCGTCCTTGTGTTCAGGAATGCCGAAGAGCATAACCGAGCGGATACCCAGGTCGTACAACTCGCCCACCTCGTGAACAAGATGGTCCAGCGACAACTGGTACACGCCCGGCATGGGAGGCACTTCCACCCTTGTGTCTCTCCCGTGTACGACGAACATGGGGTAGATGAAATCGGATGGGGAAATCCTGGTCTCTCGCACCATGTCGCGCAGCCCCGGCTTGTCTCTCATCCGGCGCATCCTGATTGTCGGGAAGCCAGGCATATCCCACTCCTCCATTACGCTTCACTTCGAAAAGTATTCGACCAGCGCCCCAGTCAGGCTGGCGATGGTAGCTTCCTTTGCCACTATATCAACTTTCAAACCGCGCTCGCTAGCGGCCTCGGCAGTCACGGGGCCTATGCAGGC
The DNA here is from genome assembly GCA_034420555.1 of Dehalococcoidia bacterium. Taxonomy (GTDB): domain Bacteria; phylum Chloroflexota; class Dehalococcoidia; order Lucifugimonadales; family UBA1123; genus VXRN01. The sequence continues at coordinate 11,616 of DAOULF010000255.1, read as the reverse complement.
CACGGCTGTTTCCGAAAGACAGGAAGCGTCTCCATCCAATAGCTCAAGCATATTATTCACCGAGGACGAACTGGCAAACGTAACCGCGTCCACTCCCTCGCTGAACACATCTCTGGCCATTTCCCTGGAGCCTTCCGGCAGCGCCGTTCGATAGGCATCCACATGCCGAGCGACCGCGCCGCCGGCGCTCAGTATTCGCGGAAGTTCCTCACTCGCTATCTCGGACCTGGGAAGCAGCGCTTTGCGACCGGCTATGCCATGATCTACGAGTTCTTCTCCAAGTCGTCTCGAAACTGCGCTCAACGGGACGAAATCGGCCCTCACGCCCCTGGCCAGGAGCGCCGATGCAGTCGCTTTACCCACGACCGCAACTCTCAGACCGTGGAAAGCCCTGATGTCCATTCCAATTTCGATAAGCCTGTCGCAGACCGCCCGCACCGCGTTGGCGCTTGTGAATACTATCCAGTCGAAATCGGCAAGTGAGCGCAGGCACAGATCCAGGTCGCTGAAGTCGTCAAGGCGTTGGACCTCTATCGCCGGAATCTCCAGGACATGAGCCCCCAGTTCCGCCAGTCGCGCCGAGAGCCTTCCCGCCTGCTGCCTGGTACGGGTAACCACGATTCGCCGACCGAACAGCGGCATCTCCTCGTACCAGTTGAGCCGGTCGTGTAGTCGAGCGACGTCGCCCACAACTATTGCCGCGGGCGCGCCAAGACTGGCGCGCTTCGCCACTTCCGCAATCGTGCTCAGGCTGCCGGAAGCCGATTTCTGCTGGACTGTCGTACCCCAGCTAACGACCGCGGCCGGGGTATCCTTCGGCTTTCCAGCGGCAATTAGGTCGTCGGCAATCTCGGCCAGTCGTCGCCAGCCCATGAGTATAACCAGGGTGCCAGGCATTCGAGCGATCAGGTTCCAGTCGGCCCGCATATCCTCTCTTCCCCGCGCTACGCTTGCGGTTATGACGGTGAAGGCGGAGGCGTGGTCTCTATGAGTCAGGGGAATGCCCGCGTATGCGGGCGCGGCTGTCGCGGACGTCACACCCGGCGAAATCTCGAATGACACACCCGCATCCCGAAGCGCTTCAGCTTCCTCTCCTCCCCTGCCGAAGACGAACGGGTCGCCACCCTTGAGTCTCACAACCCGCTTGCCCTCCCGCGCTTTCTTCACCAGCAGGCTACTGATACTCGACTGGCTGGAGCCTAGTTCACCCGGGAACTTACCCACGTCAACCAATTCCGCGCCGGGCTTGCAGTGGTCGAGCAGACGCTTGTCAATCAGCCGGTCGTACACCACCACATCGGCGTCTCTGAGCAGGCGCAGGCCCTTGAGCGTCAGAAGTTCCGGGTCGCCCGGCCCGGCCCCGACCAGGTACACCCTGCCCTCGCTCAACTCTCGCGCTCCCCGTACACAATCGAGTCCGCTCCCGTCTCCATCAGCGAGCGCGCGGCCACGCGCCCGGCGGCTTTGACGTCAGAGATTGGTGCCTCTATCCGGTCCCTGTAAATCCGGGAGCCGTCCGGCAGACAGGCCATCGTCGTTATGTCAAGGTATTCGCCCCGGGGAACAGCGTAGGCCGCCACCGGAACCCTGCACCCTCCGCCGATAGCGTCCACGAACGCGCGCTCCGCGCTGACCGCCGCCCATGTCGGCGCGTGATTCACCGCTTCCGCCATCTCGCGCATACTCGCGTCCTCAGCCACTATCTCGACCGCGAGCGCGCCCTGCCCGGCGTCAGGCGCGCACAGTTCAGGGTCCAGGAATTCGGTCGCCTCAGCGATACGGTCAAGCCGCTCCAGTCCCGCCGCCGCCAGCGCCACTCCGTCAAGCCCGTCCTCGCCGACCTTGGACATTCGCGTATCAACGTTGCCACGAATCGGAACGATTTCGATGTCCGGGCGCGCCGCCAGCAACTGGCCGGACCTTCTGGGACTGCTGGTGCCAAGACTTGCGCCCGGCGGAAGGTCATGGAATCCCCTATTCAGCCTGTTCACTATCACGTCCCGCGCGTCCTTGCGCTCAGGGTACGCCGCTATCACAAGACCTTGCGGCAGAGTCGTAGGCATATCCTTCGCCGAGTGGACCGCCATGTCAATGCGCCCATCCAGCAGCCACTCCTCCACGCCCTTTGCGAACGTGCCGCGTCCCAGGCTCAGCAGCGGCGCGCTCTTTCGGCGGTCGCCGTCCGGCGTTATCCGAACTATCTGGAAATCAGCCCTGGGCCAAGCCTCGCGCAACGCGGACACTACTTCCTCGGTCTGCGCTATCGCCAGCGCGCTCCCCCGCGTTCCGACCCTTACCACCCGCTCGCCCATAACCCTAAATCGGCTCCGAACCGGCCAGCAGACCTTCCATCAGCATGTCGAAGGCTCTGACCGAGCGCCCGGCCTGCACTGTGTCCAGAAGCTCCTCGGTGATGCACGCCTGCCAGTGGTCAGGAGATACGCGCAGACCCTTGCGCCTCAACTCCGCCCTGGCATCCGAGAGAACAGGCGCGAGGTCCGCGTACTCCAGAATGCGACTGCTCTCCAGCTTCTCCCTGAACGTGCGCGCCAGCGCAGGACTCGCCCCTCCGGTCGAGGTCGCCACCGCCACCTCTCCACGCCGCGCCACCGACGGCGCGATGAATGTGCATAGGTGAGTTACGTCAACCACATTCAGGATTACGTTGCGCTCCTCCGCCTCCTTGTAGATCTGCCTGTCCGTCTCGGCATCGCCGGTATTGGCTATCGCGATGAACGCGCGCTCCAGATCGCCGTACTTATAGTCTCGACGGATCCACTCCACCGCGCCGTCCTCCGCTAGTTCCCGGACCTTATCCGTAACCTCCGAACTGACCACCACCACGCTGGCGTCGCACTCCAGCAGCTTGACCACCTTCTCCTCGCCCAGGTCGCCCCCGCCGATGACCACGCAGTCTCGTCCCCGGACGTCAATGAAAGCCGGATAGTACCTTGGCAACGCTTTCCTCCCCCGAATCTAGCGGACTTACGGCCCCCATTATAGCCGAGACACGCCTATAAGCCCAAAAGAAGGGATATGATGACTAACTATGCGCTGACAGAATACTTTAGCTCACACATAAACGTAATCTACCTATGCAATTATTAAAAATATACGTGGAAGGAGACCTGAGCGCGGGCATCATCAATAAGCCCGACAAATTCCTCACCATATGATAGAGACCTGATAGTCTCGCTCAACGAAGAGGGCGGAGAGGCAAACGTCTCCACGGGCTGGCACGCCATCGAATTCCTGCTCTTCAGACCAGTTCCATGAACTCCCTCCTCGTCAGGCCAGCGTCACGGATTAGCTTCCTCAACAAACCACGACCCAGTTCCCGATGTCTGGGCACGGAGAGACTCCGGCCCCTGGGATCCACCAGTATCATGTGGCTGCCCTCAGTACGTTCCCAGACAAATCCAATCCTGGCGACCGCCTTGACGAAATCGTCTCCCGATATAACGGGCAGACGAGCCATTACACAGCCACCCGCAATATGGCGTAGTCGGTCGAAGAGGGCATGGGCTCTTCACGGTCGCGCATACTCGCCAGGTAGCCCCTGATAGCCTCCTGTATATTCTCCGACGCCTCCTTCTTAGTCCGGCCCTGGCTGTGACACCCGGGAAGAGACGGGCAGCTTGCCACTATCCAGCCGTCCTCATCCATCTCGAAGGTCACTACCAGGTCAACAGCGCCCTCATCTCTGCCGGATACCCTGGTGGACTCTGATCCCGGTAAGGAACGCTCAGAGATCTCAGATTGGAATTGCATTGTCGCCTCCTCTTTGCGTACTGTTGCTTTTCGACAATATGAAAAGCAACGATTATCTGTCAATCGCAATATATCTTGAGGAGCCCGACTAATAAATCAGCACCCACGAAGAACAGCGCGGCGCACAACCTGTAGCGATACCCCAGAGCGATCCCGATACTCAGCAGTCCCAGCGTCCTCGCCCGACACGGGCCGGAACGCCCGCGCCATGTTCACCCTAGGAAATCCCGGCGGTCATTCGCCTGAACAGTCTTTCGACCCGGCCTGTCAAGAGCATCCCACCCACTGCGATGAGCCAGACCAGGAAGGCTACACCCGATACTCGATGCACGAAGGTCACCGCGTCGAACCAGATGAACTGCATAGCGATTCCGATGACGAGCGACGCCGGAGCTATGTATCTCAGCGCCCCACCCACCTTCCACTGGCAGCGAGCCGCGACTATCAGCGCCAGCCCGGCCGCCGCGAACCCTATCTTGCCGGTCAGCCATCGCAGCAGCTCCGAGTTCTCCATTAGAGAGTCCACGCTCGTCGCAGCGACATCTGGAGCCGACACCGCGAGCAGGACCGCGCACGCGCCCGAAACTGCGGTGAACGCGCCCGAGACCGCGAGCAGGATTAGCGCCAGGGGCGTTCCGAGTCTCTCCCGGATGATCCACGTCTTGGAAAGATACCACGCCGCCGCCAGCAGGGTGATTCCCGAAACCAGCCGCACCGCTCCTCCCAGCCCGTACAAGCCTCTTGCCTCGGAGATCGACACCAGCGATTCGGCAATCGTAGCCTGGTCCGCGTCCGCGGCCACACGCCCTATAACCGCGACAGCCGTGGCCAGCGCCGTCAGCAGCAGAAGCGCGCCCGCGACACGCGCCTCGGAACCCCGACCGGAAGACTGTGAATCCCTCATGCTCTATCGCTCTCTTTCACTCCGCGCATTCATCAACACCTGTATAGCCGCGTAACCGAGGCGCGTTCCATGACTTCTCCTATCTTGGCAAAACCTGGACACGGGATTTATCATCCCGAACTCCGTGAACGCATATACTTAACATAAAATATAGTATATACATATTGAATATATATGTATATACTAACCTAACTGGTAACTATATGTAAAGCCTATATGGATAGGGTCGGGAACGTCAGCCCTCGCCATGCCGTGCGGCGCAGTCTTTCCACTATACAAGCATCCCTCCAATCAACTACAATATCCCCTATCCAGAACAATCTATCTAATACTATTTACATAAATACGAGATTATATTTACCGAAAATCGGGAGCCGAGAAAAAACTCCCAAAGCTAATGCAGGTGATTAACAGGTGGCTTTTCACCTGTTAGGTCACCAGTTACTCCACCAGAAGCCACCTGTTGGACTATAATCCGAGATATATGACCCCTGACCAAATGACAGATACCGAATACTCCAAGCGCAGCCTCTTCAAGAAATTAGCATCCGAAGTATCCGACCACCGCGTGCTCGACGCGATGCGCCGCGTTCCCAGGGAACGATTCGTTACCGCCGCGACCGCCGACCTCGCGTACCAGGACATCGCCCTCCCCATCGCCGCAGGCCAGACCATCTCGCAGCCAACGATAGTCGCAATCATGGTCAGCGAACTCGAACTCCGAAGATCGGACAAAGTTCTGGAAGTCGGCGCCGGCAGCGGATACCAGGCCGCCGTTCTGGCCGAACTGGCCAGAGAGGTCATCACGCTGGAACGCATCCCTGAACTCGCCGAAAGAGCCGCTGACACGCTGGCTGCTCTCAAGTACCGGAACGTGAGAGTGGAAATAGCAGGCCCCCGTCTCGGGCGCGAAGAGAACGCGCCATACAACGCCATAATCGTGGCCGCCGCGTCGCCTCGCATCCCTCAAGCGCTGCTGAACCAACTGGAAGTTGGAGGAAGGATGATAGCGCCCGTCGGCGACCGCGATGAGCAGAACCTGGTCAAGGTCGTCAAGGGCGCGGACGGCTTCGCGACCCAGACGCTGACCGCCTGTAGATTCGTGCCGCTCATAGCCGAAGACGCATGGCCGGACGAGGGGGCGGCTGGCCGCTAGTCTCCACAAGCCTAAAATCCCAACTGTACTTCTATGACCGCGTTCAGACTTTCAATATCGCCCCCAGACAGTTCACCGAAGAATCCCGCGATCCGCTCCTTGCTCACCGTGGTTATCTGGTCCGCCATAGCCTTATGTGGCTTGCCGTCTATTACAACTATGGCCTCTCCGGGATACACTCTGCTGACATTCGTGGTCAGAGGAACAACCTGGACCCTATTCAAGTGAGGTATGGCGGCATTGCTGGTTACGACAACCGCGGGTCTTTGTTTGCGTATTTCTCCACCGACGGAGGGTCCGAATCTCACCCACCAGGCTTCACCTCTCCGCATCAACGATTTCCTCAGCAGTGCCTTCTATCCACTCTATCGCTTCGGCCTCCCGTTCGGAGTCATCCGCCATTGCGCGGTAGCCACGTTCAATATCACCATATACAACATACGGCCTGACCACGGATTCGATAAAGCGGCTGATTCTGCCCCTGCCCACGACTTGATAAAGCCCCGCGTACACTTCCTCGTCTATGGTGATTGTGAGTTTCTTCTGCATATCCTTCACCCTCATGATATGTTACAAAGTAAACTTGGACGGCGCAATCGCTTCGGAACAGATTGATAGCCGGATACTGAAAGATCCGACTCGTGGGGCGATAATGTTGTAAACGACTTCAGCCGTTAAATATACTGATTGGGAGATAGTATTCGCATACAGGTAGGCAAGGCTACGCCAATAATGAAATACGAAGTTGTGATCGGGCTCGAAGTACACGCCCAACTGCTGACCCAGAGTAAGATGTTCTGCTCATGCAGCGCAGCTTACCAGGACGCCGCTCCCAATACGGTCGTATGTCCCGTGTGTATGGGAATGCCCGGCGTGCTCCCCGTCATAAACCAGAAAGCCGTCGAACACGTGATAAGGACCGGCCTGGCGCTCAATTGCGAAATCGCCGGTTACACGAAATTCGACAGGAAGAACTACCCCTACCCCGATCTTATGAAGGGTTATCAGATTTCACAGTACGACCTGCCTGTCGCATCCAATGGAAGTATGCCCATCGAAGTGGACGGCTCCGAACGCATCGCGGGGGTTACGCGAGTACATCTCGAAGAGGACGTCGCCCGCCTGCTTCACCGCACCGAGGACTACGGCGAAGGATACTCGCTGCTGGACGTCAACCGCGCGGGCGTACCCCTTATGGAGATAGTCGGCGAGCCCGACCTCAGAAGCCCGGAGGAAGCGCGCGCCTACCTGACGCGGCTGCACTCCGTACTCCAGTACATAGGCGTCAGCGACGCGAACATGGAGGAGGGCAACTTCCGTTGCGATGCCAATATCAGCGTCCGACCGGAGGGCGAGAAGCGGCTGGGAACGAAGGTGGAAATCAAGAACATGAACAGCTTCCGGTCGGTGTTCCGAGCGCTGGAATACGAGGCTGAGAGGCAGGTGTCTGTCCTGGAAGATGGGGGAAGAATCGTTCAGGAGACGAGGGGCTGGGTTGAAGCGGACGCCGTAACCGTGTCCCAGCGAACCAAAGAGGGCGCGTCCGACTACCGCTACTTCCCCGAACCCGACCTCCCGCCACTGCAAATTTCCTGCGACTGGGTGGACGAAATCCGGTCGTCGCTACCGGAGCTTCCACATCATCGCAAGGCCCGTTTTGTCGAGAAACTGGAACTGCCCGCTTACGACGCCACGCTGTTGACCGCGGACCAGGCCATAGCAGACTACTTTGAAGAGGTACTCGAAGCCGGCCCTTCCCCAACTTCTGCGCCTTTCACAAAGGCCGCGAGCAACTGGATGCTCGGTGAAATGGCCCGTCTGCTGAATCAGGATGGCGGTCATATCGCAGAAGTCAAGATAGCGCCTAAGCAGCTTGCCGAGCTCCAGGCGATGGTTGACGATGGGACACTCAGTTCCACCATGGCGAAGTCGGTCTTCGAGAAGATGTACGAGACCGGCGACGATCCCAAAGACATCGCGGAGGCCGAAGGGTTGTCCCAGATTTCGGATACCGACGCGGTGCTCGCGGCAGTACAGCAGGCGATAGCGGAAAATCCAGGGCCGGTGCAGGAATATCTTGGCGGCAAGCAGCAGGTGATGGGATTCATAATCGGCCAGGTGATGAAGGCTACGCGAGGCAAGGCCAACCCACGGGTCGCCAGCCAGATCGTCAGAGAATGTCTTGAGGCGATGCGCGAATGAGCGCGTACAGCAATGGAACGGACTCATACACGAACGGCTCTATCGCCGCGAGAGTCCGAATCTTCCTGAGACTGCTCTACCCTGGCATCGGACTCAAACGCTGGGCCGCAATCGGCGCGATTGGAGTGTTCATCTGCTCCATCGGCATGGCCTTCCTCTTGAGGAAGTTCTTCGCCCTTCCGTTCCCGGACTTTCTGCCCTGGTATTTCGAGGGCTTTCTGATGCTGGGCGTAGGCGGCGGCTTCATTCTGCTGTCCATGTACGGGTTCTACAGGACGCTCATACCGTTCATGGCCCGCTCGCAACCGATAGATTCACTCGCGGACTCGATCTACAACCGCTGGCAGAGAGGCAGGGGCCCCAGAATCGTCACCATAGGCGGCGGGACGGGGCTTTCGGTGCTGCTCAGAGGACTCCGACAACATACTGACAACCTCACCGCAGTCATCACGGTCGCGGACGATGGCGGCAGCTCCGGGCGTCTCAGGCGTGAACTCGGCGTGCTTCCCCCCGGGGACTTCCGAAACTGCCTCGTAGCCATGTCCGAGGACGAGTCGCTGCTCGCCGAACTCTTTCAGTACAGATTCGAGGAGGGCGACGGCCTGAAGGGACACAGCTTCGGGAACCTATTCATCGTCGCCATGGCAAACGTAACCAACGGCTTCGACGAGGCGCTTGTCGAGTCCAGCCGCGTACTTGCGGTGCGCGGCAGGGTCGTACCCGCAACCACGTCCAACCTGCAAATCTCCGCGAGATTCACGGATGGCAGCGTGGTGGACGGAGAGTCCAAAATCGCGGGACGAAGGGGTGAAATAGAGCGCCTTATGATAGAGCCTGAAGAGGCAGCCGCACATCCGCTCGCGGTACGCGCTATCACGGATGCTGAGTTAGTGGTGATCGGCCCGGGCAGCTTGTATTCGAGCATACTTCCGAACCTAATGGTAAGCGGGATATCGGAAGCGGTCAGAAACACATCGGCGACGGTGGTGTATGTATGCAACGTCGCCACCCAGGTTGGAGAGACGGGCGGATATACTCTCGCAGAGCACGTCGCCGCGCTGCGACGACACACTTTCGAGGGAATCGCAGACTATGTGGTTGGCAACAGCAATCCGCCCGACATAGGCGACAGGTTCGAAGGGGACGGCGTAGTTCACGACGGCAGTCCCCTCAAAAACATCACTATTCTGCTTTCCGACCTCGTTGATGACTCACATCCCGTTCGCCATGACTCCGACAAGCTGGCTGATGCTATAATGCAGATTCATGGCGCAAGCGACGGACGAATCTCGGCGATAGCGTCGGAAAAGTAAGAGGACAAAGGCGCGGCAAGCAACGAACTGACATCAGGAAACGGGAGCGCTCAACAATAAAATGGATCTAGCCCTCAACATCGTTCACATTCTTGTATCAATCGTCTTGGTAACTGTGATATTGCTCCAGGTCAAGGGACAAGGCACGGGTCTGTTCGGAGCCGCGGACAACTCGTTCAGGACGCGGCGCGGCTTTGAGTTGGCTCTGTTCAGATTCACCATCGCGCTGGTAGTCGTCTTCATACTTCTCTCGATTGTCAGCGCCAGCAATCTCATCAACCTGACATGAGCCGGCCTATCATCACGCTCACTACCGACTTTGGCACGAGAGACTCGTATGTCGGAGCCATGAAGGGCGTGATCCTGGATATTGCCCCCGACGCTACCATCGTGGACGTATCCCACGAGGTGGAGCGACACAACATACACGAAGCGGCGTATGTGCTCGCGACTGCTTCCAGGTTCTTTCCCCCTCATTCGATCCACATCGCGGTCGTAGATCCCGGAGTCGGCTCAGCCAGAAGACCTCTGGCACTGTGTACTCCGCGCGGTACATACATCTCCCCTGACAACGGGACTTTGACCCATGTCCTGAACAGCTTCGGCCAGGTCTCTTCTACGACGGAAACCGGCGATACTCCCGCGTGTGCCGAGATTCCCGAAGGCTGCGTGGCGTATGAACTCGACAATCCCAGCTTCTGGCTTCCCCAGGTCACTCGAACATTCCATGGCCGGGACATCTTTGCCCCGTCCGCCGCTCACCTGGCGAATGGCGCCGAAGTGTCCGAGATGGGCGCCGCCGTCGAGTCAATAGTCTGCCTGCCCGAATCCACTTACTCTTCTAGCAACGGGACGGTTACCGGTACAGTCGTACACAGCGACATATACGGCAACCTCATCACAAACATACCTTCGGACGCTGTCGGAAACGGGCCTGAGATACACGTCCTGGGCCACACGATTTCGGGCCTGAGCGACTCGTACCAGGAATCGGTTGGCGGGCTCATGGCAATAATCGGAAGTCAGGATACGCTCGAAATAGCGGTTGGCGAGGGAGATGCCCTAACTTTCCTGAACGCATCGGTAGGAGACCGGGTGGTGGTTCGACAGAGCCGCGCCTAACCCCAGATTTTGCCCGGATTCAGTATGCCCGCCGGGTCGAGCGACTTCTTAATCCTGCGGCCAACCGACATCCCGCTACCCAGTTCCGCTTCCACAAGATGCGCCAACTTCAACCCAACACCGTGACAGTACTCCATTGTCCCACCCATGGCCTGAGCGTCCCGCAACACCCTATCCACTGTCTGGGCCAGCCGATCCCCGTCTCCTTCGACCTCGTCACTAGGAGAAACCAGGAGGGAAAAGAACTCGGGCCTGCCCCACACCGACCATTCCCTTACGGATACGCCCTCTTTGCTCAAAAGCGCCTCGCAATTCCTGCGATATTCGAGCACCCTGCCCACGGGAAGCGCGACGTGTAGGTAGTCCATCCGGTAGGCAGACCTGCTTCGCAGAGCGAGGTCGGGACGTTCGCTGTCCAGAACATTCTCTTTGTATCTATGGGCTGACGCGTGGCGATCAGTCCAGTACTGGTTTATCGCGGCGTCGCTGCCACGCCTTCCATCGTGTTTGAGGCAGATTGCCGTCGCCTCGCCTATATTCGCCTCGACTCTTTCCTCACTGCCCTCGAACACGAGATAGAGAGTAGCCGTGTCGCGCCGACCGGAGCCTCCGGGAACAAGCTCGTCACCGTAGTCCATAACCGTCGGTATAATCCCATCGGTATAGATGGCGCTGATAGCTTCGTACCCAGAGTCGAATTCAGGGAAGTCGAAACAGACCATCGAACGGGAGAGCGGTACGGGGAATGCCGCGACGGTCGCTTCGGAAATGACTCCAAACGTACCTTCCGTTCCGATAAAGATATGGTTCAGCGCTGATCCGAAGAACGAGCCGGGCACCGCCCGCGACTCTACGATTTCGCCGTCCCCCAGCGCTGCCTGCATTCCCAGTACCTGGTCGCCCATAGCGCCATGCCCGGATGCCGTGTATCCCACACCATTCGTTGAAATGGCTCCCCCCAAGGTGGCGATGGGCCGACTCCACGGATCATGGCCGAGCCTTAAGTCGTGGACCATCAACGCGCGATGCGCGTCTTCCAACAGGATTCCGCTCTGAAATGTTGCAGTCCGGCTCTCCGCGTCCACCCTGATCACTCGATTCATTCGACCCAGGTTGAGGATGATGGCCGAATCGAGAGGCGTCGCAGC
>DAOULF010000254.1:0-17582 GCA_034420555.1 Dehalococcoidia bacterium | reverse complement strand
GAGCCTTCGGGCGCGAGATTTCCGGCGGGGAAGCAGACGGTGCTGGTGAGTCCGTTCGACCTGGCGCGGTCGGGTGTCATTATCACGTTGTCGGGGTCAACGCGGGTCTCGTTTCTCAGGTACTGGCGGACGTCGTGGCGGCGCTCCGAGTCCTCCCACCAGTCAAGGTTTTCTTCGAGAGTCTGTCCGGTGACGGTTAGGACGGAGGTGTCGAGCAGACCCATGCGGCGCAGGTGGAGCATTACTTCAGGGACGCCGCCCGCGGCGTACAGCACAGAGGTCGGGTATCCCGTCGGGCCGTTGGGCAGCACGTCCACGATACGCGGCGTCTCCTTGTTGACACGGTTCCAGTCCTCGACGCCCATGCGGGCGCGTCCGGCAGCGTGCGCGATGGCCGGCGTGTGGAGTAGCAGATTGGTCGAGCCTCCGCAGGCGGCGTGGACGACCATCGCGTTCTGGAAGGCGGCGTCGGCCAGAATGTCCTGGGACGACACGCCGCGCTTCTCGGACATCACGAGGGCGCGGGCGGAGCGGCGGGCTATGTCCAGCCATGCGCCGGTTCCAGAGGGCGACAGCGCGCCGTGAGTTATGGCGAGTCCGAGGCTCTCGGCGACGACCTGGGAGGTGCCAGCGGTGCCGAGGAACTGGCATCCGCCGCCCGGCGAGGCGCAGGCGCGGCAGCCGACGTCCTGCGCGTATTCGAGGGTCACCTCGCCCTGGGCGAAGCGCGCGCCGATGGACTGGATCATGCCGGTGTCCTCGCCGTGTTCGGGGGCTAAGGTGACGCCACCCGGAACTACTACGACAGGGGTATCGCGCATTCCGGCAACGGCCATCATCATGGCGGGCAGGCCCTTGTCGCAGGAGGCGACGCCCATGACGCCACGCGAGGTGGGCAGCGAGCGCGCCTGTCGTCTGAAGACCTGGGCGGCGTCGTTACGATATGGGAGCGAGTCGAGCATCCCGGTGGTGCCCTGGGTACGTCCGTCGCAGGGGTCGGAGCAGAAGAGGGCGAAGGGAATCGCGCCCTGCTCGCGCAGTTCGAGGGCGGCGGCCTGAACCATGGTGGAAAGCTCGAAGTGGCCGGTGTGGAGTCCGAGCGCAACCGGAGAGCCGTCGGGGTTACGGAGACCGCCCGCAGTGGACAGGATGACGAACTGCTTTCTGAGAAGCTCGACCGGGTTCCAGCCCATGCCGACGTTCTGGGTCATGCCGAAGTGGTCGCCGCTCGCGCCGTTGACGAGGAAGTCCTCGGTGAAGGGGAGCGTTCCGGTGGGGCCGCTCGCGTGGGTGAGTATCTGGGGCGCTCCACCGCCCAAGACGTCCTGGGTAGTGAGTTCGCGGGTGTCGTGTTCGGGACTGATGCGGGTGGTGGTCATTGGTCGCTCCGTGTTCTGCTGGATGTCTGAGGCGAGTATATTGTCGGCGCGGATTTGGGTCAAACTTCAGGGTGATGGCGTCTGATTTCGGGGGTCTTATATATATTGGTTTATAATTGCACAGGTGAGTAACAGGTGACCCGACAGGTGGCAACTTCGGAAAGGCGCGATCAAACCTGAAACATTATTGACGAATCCCGTTTGCGGATATAGGATTCGCCCATTCAGGTTCAGAGTCCCGGATATGGAGGCTGTCACTATGAAATACGACTATATCATCGTGGGCGCGGGGTCGGCGGGTTCGATACTGGCGACAAGGCTTTCGGAAGACCCGAATACGTCCGTCCTGCTGCTGGAAGCGGGGCCAGACTACGGCTCGGAGATTGACAATCTGCCGGAAGAGGTCAGGCATGGGTACGCGACCGGCATGGACGTTATGACCAGCGACCACAACTGGCAGTTCTGGGGAAAGCCGACCGAACTGGCGGAGCCGATGATGGTGCCGAGAGGCAAGGTTACGGGCGGATCGAGCGCTATCAACGGGCAGGTGTTCCTGAGAGGGATGCCGGAGGACTACGACGCCTGGGCCTCGCTCGGCAATGACGAGTGGAGCTACGAGAAGGTGCTGCCGTTCTTCCGCAAGCTGGAGACGGACACGGACTTCAGCGGCGACTTCCACGGGACGGAAGGACCGATAATCGCGCGACGCTTCACGCGGGACACCTGGCCGGTAGCGCAGACGGCCTTCTACAACGCGGCGAGGGCGGCGGGATTCCCTGACGGCCCAGACCAGAATCACCCGGATGTGACGGGCATAGGCCCGACGCCGTACAACAATCCGAACGGGATACGTTGGAGCACGAACGTCGGATACCTCTCGATGTCGAGGCACAGGCTGAATCTGACCGTCAGGGGAGACTGCCTGACGCATCGCGTCGTCGTAGAGGACGGACGGGCGACGGGCGTCGAGGTGGAGAGCGGAGGCGAGAAGTTCGTCGTGGAGGGCGATAACATCATCCTGAGCGCGGGCGCGATAGCGTCGCCCCAGATACTCATGCTTTCGGGGATCGGCCCGGCGGACCATCTGAGAGAGGTGGGTATTCCGGTAGTGCATGAACTCCCAGGCGTAGGCCAGAATTTGCGCGACCATCCGGTTGTGTGGGTCACCTGGCGGACGCAGCCGCATATAGACCTGGAAAGTCTGGCGCTGGAGCCGAGAAGTCAGCTTATGCTGCGGTACACCGCGACCGGCTCGGAGCTTCGGAACGACATGAAGATAACGATGGTGAACTTCGCTACCGAGCGGATCAACCGTGGCGGGGACAGGATGGAGCCTATCGGCGTTCGGATGTCGGTCATTCTGGACCTGGCGGTGAGTTCGGGCGAATTGAGGCTGGCTTCGAATGACATCAACGACCAGCCGGAGTTGAACTACAACTACTTCGCGGAGGAGTTCGACAGGCAGCGTTCGCGTGAGGGGATACGGAAATGCATGGAACTGGCGGAGCACGATGGATTCAAGGACGTTCTGGCTGAGCGAATCGAGCCGCTGGACTCGGACCTGGAGTCGGACGACGCGCTGGATAACTGGATGATGCGCGAGGCAACGACGGGCCAGCACATCTCAGCGACGTGCAAGATGGGGCCGTCGGACGACCCGATGGCGGTGGTTGACCAGCACGGTAGGGTCCAGGGCCTTGAGGGTCTGCGCGTGGTGGACGCCTCGATAATGCCGGACTGCATACGGGCGAACACGAATGTGACGACAATGATGATCGGGGAGCGGATCGCGGAGTTGATTGGTCAGGGGGGATAGGGGGAATCCATAGCATCGCTTGAGTGGAACGGCCAGCCCTCTTGGTGGGGGCTGGCCGTTTTCAGTCTTCGATGGTGGGAAATCCAGTTCTCGACGGGCTATGAGTTCATTCCCTAGACCACCGAAAAATTGCGTGGGTTCTTCAATAAGTACCGTCTTCCTTCGCGGTAAATATCACCGGATACACTTATTTCAAGGCTTTCCCGGAATGCGCGGTAAACTTCCTCATGATCGGGAGTGTCAAATTGGACTGCCAGAGCGACTGGTCGTCGGTCAAGTTGGTACATCACCACTGCCTGCCCATCGAAATCAGCTCTCGATTCCCGAAATAGCCTGACGACTTCACCAGTAACATGGGCATCCATAAATGGACTATTTCGACGCAACCACTCCGCTCCTTCTGTGAACACATCAGCGATACTTTCTGGAAACTCAAACTCATCATCAAGTGAGTCGGAAGGACGCACCGCAGCCCAGGACAGACTTACTTCTATACCATGTCCCTGTTTGGTCAATGCCGCCACTGCATCGCAAAAGTTTGCGCTAACGCCCTTTTGAGCCGCTTCCTCAAAGGATGATGATACTTTTGCGCCTGCGTTCACTACGTCAGCTGTCCTGCTTGCCTCACGCAATCCGTCATTTAGCGCGATAGTCACGCGCCGAGGGAACGGGGGCGGAAAGGCGCCCCACAGATCCCCTTGCACTTCGTAGCTCGCAGGTACCTGTGAGTGTAACGTCAACTCAGGTCCGGTCTCGTATCCGGGTAGCGGGCGAATTCCCCGCACATACTCCGTAACCATTCCGCTGGCTCGTCCACGATACACCGGCCTACCGGGACGCTCGGCGAAGCGCGCCGCCGCAGTCACCAGGTCCCTAGCGCGTGTAAGAAATTCCACGCTATCACCAAGCGCCCAGTCGGACTGCCTGGAACCGTCCAGGGAGCGAAGCCTGATAGCATCGGCTCCGGCTCCAATCAGGTCATGATAGACATCAAGTTGTGAGCGTTCCTCAACCTCTGAAAGGAGTGCCACCACCTCGGAAATCCTCACAGCATAGGTGTCAGACTGTTCTCGCAGTGGAGTCAGGATCTCTCTCACATGATTATCATGCTTGCTGGACCATACCAGGATCCGGTTGCGCCAGATCTCCTCCTGAACCCATTCGTGGGCTTCAAGGTAAGCGCGCAACATGACCGGGGATATCCGCCGCAACGCATCCGCATCCCTGATTTGCACATCCACCTATAACCTCCGTTAAGCAGTCAGGTGTCGGAATATAGCCGGCAAGTCATCTTGATTGAATATATTATCCATCGGTACATGGACTCGCTTAGTTGAGGAATTATCCGAAGGTGGCTCTCCCATCAGATCAAGCCAGTACGCGCATTTGCGCAAGCATAGTTCATCCTCACTATGGGTAAGCCATTGATCAGCGTCATCTGGCATAATGAGCAATATGAGAATCCGAGGAATGTCATCTTCTCGGATTAATTGGTTATAGTTCTGTACACGCAGATCATATCCAATCGTTGCATTATTGACTTCATACACTGTTGCGGCCTTAAGTTGAAAGTCAACCCGGTTCATGCCTCTGGCTGAAGGATCCGCAATTGTGCCGTCTATGCCGTGGTCATCAATTTCAGGACGGTACAAACTATAACCTGCACGGTACGATACGGCCCGTACATATGACCAAGATAGTTGCTCTTGAATTAGGTTTGGAGACATACGAAGTATCAATATCCAAAACTCGGAGTTGAATCAAGCTATATTAACATACAGAACAAAGTTTCTCAAACTTCAATATGTCAATATTTCACACTTTCGTCAGAATCAGTTGACAGCTATCGAGCGGCATCATAGGTGATTCCCGTCACATCTGATATAGAAGGCATCAAGCGTCGCGGCATTCGGAGTAAGAATTCCGCGAGCGTACCGTCAGGATGTAAGCGTTAAGCAGGTGGGCAGGATTGAACCGTCCGTGGGTCCAGCGGCACGAGGTCGCTGATGGCGGCGGCCTGCTCGAAGAGGGCGGAGACGCCTAGGAGGTAGCCTTCTTGTTTCCAGGGGGCCATGATCTGGATGCCGACGGGGAGGCCGGACTTGGTGAAGCCGCAGGGGACGGAGATGACGGGGCAGCCGGTGAGGGTGAGGGCGAAGGTGAGTATGAGCCAACTGATATACGTCGGGAAGGTATGGCCCTCCATCTCGGCGAGGTAGCGGATGTCCACGTCGAAGGGGGGCGCGACGACGGTGGGGCATACCAGCAGGTCGTAGTCTCGGAAGAATTCGGCGCATCGGTTGATTATGGCGCCGCGTCCGAGTTCGGCGCGCGCTATGTCCTGCGGACTGAGCGCGAGGCCGTGTTCGATGTTCCAGATGACTTCTTCCTTGAGTTCGGAGCGGTGTTCTCTAAGAAGGGAGTCGTAGGATGCGACGAATTGACCGCCGCGCAGGGTTTGGAATATCCACTCGGCGTCTCCCATGTCGGGGGCGGCTTCTTCTACCTCAGCGCCGATGTCGGTGAACTTGTCAATCGCGCCGCGGCATATCTGGGCCACCTCGGAGTCCACGGGGGTTATGCCGAGGTCGGGGGAGTAGGCGACACGCGCCGGTGGTGTGGGGTTGTCCACCCAGTCAACGTAAGGGCGAGCAGGCGCGGGAAGGCTCAGCGGGTCGTCCAAGTGCGCGCCGGCCTGGGCGTCGAGCATCAGGGCTACGTCGCCGACGTTTCTGCCCATTGGCCCCTCTACGGAGAGGGTAGCGAATGGGACGGCGCTGGGGCCGTGGGCGACGCGGCCAGGTGTGGGACGCAGTCCGACGACGGAGCAGAAGCTGGCGGGTATTCGTAGGCTGCCGCCGAAGTCGCTGCCGGAGGCGAGCCATATCTGGCCGGAGGCGAGCGCGGTGGTGGAGCCACCGGATGAGCCTCCACAGGTCTTGGAGGTGTCCCAGGGGTTGCGTGTCTTTCCGAAGACCTCGTTGAAGGTGTTCGCGCCCGCGCCGAACTCGGGAGTGTTGGCCTTGGCGAGGACGATCCCGCCCTTATCCTCCAGATTGGTTACGAGGAGGTCGGACTTGTCTGGTACGTGGTCGGCGAATATGGGCGAGCCGCGAGTGCTGCGGACGCCGGCGACGTCAACGAGGTCCTTTATGGCTATCGGAAGGCCGTGCAGGTAGCCGCGCGGGGTGTCCGACTCGTCCAGGTCGGGCAGCCGGGCGGCGTGGTCTCGCGCCCTGTCCGCGCAGACGGTGGGGAGCGCGTTCACGGCGTCGCCGGTCTCGTCTATGCGTTCCAGGGCAGCGTCAATCAACTCCAAAGGGGAGACGGCGCCCCGTTTCAGTTCGGCTACGGCCTGTCTTGCGGTCATCTTGACTAGATCGTTCATGCCAGCACTCTCGGAATTCGGTAACTAGAAGCTATGCTCGGTAGGATCAGTGTGTCTTCACCCCCATCCTAACCTTCCCCCATCAAGGGGGAAGGGATTTTAGCATGGTAGGTATTTGCGAGATGGCTCGTATTTTCTCGTTGCGAAAGATCTAGGCATCTTTAGCCTCGACCACCTCGCTCTTGTGGTGGTGTCCGGTGGCTCCGCTGGGCCTGGGCGGGTTGAATTCCTCTATCTGGGGGGTTCCGTCGGCTTCCACGGCTCGCACCCGGAAGTCGTGGTTTCCTTCCTGGAAGGGCCAGTCAACGCGCCAAATCACCCAGCTTGCGTCGGATAGAGGCTGGCGGAGTTCGGCTTCGTACCACTGGCCTGTGTTGAACACTTCGATCTCCACTTTGGAGATACCTCGCACTCCGGCGTAGGCAATTCCGCCGATTGGGACGAATTTCTGGCCGTCCTTCTCGACGACGGAGTCAACCGCCACGGTGTCTATGACAGAGGTGGCCCTGACGCGCGCCACTTTATCCCAGCCGCGCTCGACCCAGTAGCCCTCAACGTAGTCTTCGACTATCTCGATTTCGGTTATCCACTTGGGCTGCTTCATGCCGTAGCGGTCGGGGAGCCAAATTCTGAGCGGGAATCCGTGGTCGAAGGGTATGGGCCTGCCGTCCCATGCGTAGGCGAGCATGATGCGTTCGTCGGAATTTATCATATCGAGGTCAACGGTCTCGTAGAAGCCGTCGCCGGACTTGATGATCATGTACCTGGCGTTGCTTCGCGGTCGCACCTCGGCGAGTATGTCCTGGACGCTGACGCCCGTCCAGTAGGTGGTGCTTATCAGGTCGCCGCCGACGCGGTTGGATATGCAGGACAGGGTGACGAACTCGTTCCTGGGCTCGTAGTTGTTGCGAATGTCGCTCAGAGTCAGGTTTACGGGATTGTCCACCAGGCCGGTGATTGGCAATTCCCAGGTGTCGCCATCAATTATTGTCGGCTGGGAGCGGATGAATATCTGGTAGTGGTCTCTGACGGCAGTGTACTCGGGCCTGGTGCCGAGTGCGGGCTTGACAGGATCGGCCTCGTTGGGAAGTTCGATCATGGGAGGCATGTCCGGCATCTGGCGGGACTGGATCGCCGCCAGTTCATTTTCCAGGCGCTCGCGCTCAGATACCGCCAGAGTGCGCCCAAGTCCGGCTCCCGCCACAGTGATCGTCGCGGTGGCCACGCCCATCTGAATGAGGAACTTGCGCCTGTCTATGACCTGGACGGAGCGCTCTTCCTGCATTTCTCCCTCTTCAACGGGCATCTGCGTTGCAGAGACAGTGAGAATCCTGCGCCCGGACTTCACCGTCAGGGTGCCCCAGGTGATGAACAACGCGAAGACCCAGAGGAAGTTGACGGCAGGGTGAAGGGTTGACTGTCCGATGTACGCGGTGACAAGGCCGGCTGGAATACCGAGGACCACGCCCAGCAACGGTCCGAGGCCGACCCACTCGGCTTGATCACGCGCCTCTACGTACCAGAACACGATGATAGTGGCGACTACGACTCCGACGAAGAACAGCCCAACCGCCATACTTTGCTCGGCGGTCTTGGCTGTGCCGGATACGCTCGCTCCGAAGAGAAGCAGTACGTCAACCATTCGATCTATGCCGAATGTGACTACCGGGCCGGGCAGCAGACGTGCTATCCAGTCGAACAGGTCGAACGGGGTGAAGGAGAGTTTCACCAAGTGCTGGGCGACATACATCATCGCGATCATCGGAGCGGCCAGCATGACGCCGACCAGGGAGCCAAAGCCCAATGTTCGTAATTTCATAGCAAACCCCCTTTACTTCGTTAACATACGCAGATTAGATGACGTCGGACTTGTGTGGGGTTCAACTTCTCCTTTCACAATGGGGTTTGTTCAGGATACCGCGTTGGTCAGAAGCTACCTCATAAGCATCATCCCTCGGTAAGAACCGTGTGTTATTACCCTCACCCTAACCCTCTCCCAGAGGGAGAGGGGAATAGTCGGGGCACTTACGGTTAATCTACGATGGCCGCAGCAAGGGCGTTTTCATCGAGTTCGAGACCGAGACCGGGCCGGTCGGAGAGCTTGATCTTGCCGTTCTCGGGTATGATGGGTTCCTGGAACAACTCCGCAACGCCTTCAGCCGGGCCAGTGAATTCTTCGGAGAATTCGTGCGGGCGGATGGCATTGGTGACCGTGCTGTATGCGTGCAGGCTGGCGAGCGAGTTCGCGCCGATATTGGGGCTGTGGGGCATGATGACCTTGTTGTTCGCCACGGCCATCTCATAGACGCGCATTATCTCTGATACGCCGCCTATGTTAAGGATGTCGGGCTGAAGAATGTCGGGGTTGCCAAGCAACATCAGGTCCCTGCATCGCCATGCGGAGGTCTCCTGCTCGCCTGTCGAGACGGGACAGTCCAGCGCGTCCACCACCTGGCGGAGGCCGGGGAAGTCGTACTGCGGGAGAGGCTCCTCGAAGTGGGCGACGCCCATCTCCTCCAGCCTGCGTCCCTGCATGATGGCGGTGGAGACGGAGTAGCCGCAGTTGGCATCGAAACCGAGAGGCACGTCGTCGGGGAGCCACTCGCGACAGGTCCTGAATATGGCGAAGTCCTTCTCAGGGTCCGCGTCCTGGCGGTAGTCGCGCCAGTCCATGCGAATCTTGAAGGCGCGGAAGCCGCGCTCGTAGCCTTCCTGCACCTCTTCCAACATTTCGCCGGGCGACTTTCGCCATCCGCTGCCACGGCTCCAGTAGAGAGGTATCTCGGTCCTGGCGGCCCCACCCAGCAGAGAGTACACGGGCATACCCGCCGCCTTTCCCATGATGTCCCACAGCGCGACGTCAATGGAGCCGACTATCTGGGACGGCAGGCGCGTTGCCTGCTCGCCGGTTCCGAGCGAGAGCAGGTCCCAAATCTGGCGGGGCTGGAGCGGGTCCATGCCGATCAGCAGGGGCTTTATGATTTCGTCCAGGTAGGCGCGAAATACGCCGAGTCCGCGCGAGCCTTCGGATATTCCGACGAGGCCCTCGTCGGTGAACACACGGACGATAAGACGTCCCGGTCTGCCTATGAATGGGGTTCCGGCGGCCTGGTTTACGTTGGGCTTGAGTTGGTTTACCTGTATATCGGTTATCTTCATGGCTGACACCTCATGGAGTTCTTTTCGGTATAAGCGCAGTGTATCAGGGATTTTGTCAGTTAGGAATTGGGAGTAAGAATCTGGGTAGGACTGTGATTGGGAGAAGGGTGTACAATGTGATAGCAACGCTCATCAAAGGGAGTTGAAGATGTTCAAGAGCATACGTATAAACGCGGATGAGAGGGTGATTTCCGCGGCGCATAATCGTGCTCTCTCAGAAGGGATGACTTTGCACGATGCGGTTAATAAGCTGCTGAAGGAGTACGCAGGCGATCTGCCCACCGAGAAAGAAGCCGCTGAAATCCGCAAAGCGCGTGCCGAGAAGGCGATGAGGACCGCGCGCGAAGTGCGAAAAACCATAAATGCACGGGGACAGAAATTTACGCGAGACGAAATGAATGAGCGTTGAGAATTTTCTGGATACACCAACCTCTCCTTGACGGGAGAGGGGATTTTCGAGCCACAGGCAGTGCCATTTATTAAACGAACGGCCAGGGGATGTTGTAGTTGGGGTCGAGGTTCGGCACGGCGCGGTCTCTGAGCAGGAAGCGGATGCGCTTTTTCAGCGCCTTTACCTCGCGCCGGTCGAGATGCTCGGTAAGTGGGACTGTGTCTTCAGATTCGTCTTCAAGTTTCTGGTGCAGGTCGGCGAGGTCGCGCGCCATCTCGTCGGGAATCGGCCTGCCCCAGAACTCCATCATCACGCTTCTCAGCTTGAATGACGGGTGAAAGGTGAGGCCGTGGTCTATGCTCCATATCTGGTTGTCGCCATCCATAAGGCAGTGTCCCGCCTTGCGATCCGCGTTGTTCGTTATCAGGTCGAATACCATTATCTGGCAGAGTTGTTCGTAGCACTCGTCGTCCTCCGCCATCTCGAAATAGGTTATCGTGGGGTCGCAGTCCACGTAGTTCTGGAACATTCCAATGCCGTAGGGGCCTTCACGCACAAGAGTGAGCGGTATGTTCGGCCAGCCAAGCAGCCTGCTGAGAAGGAAAGCGGCGTGTTCCCTGCGGTATAGCGTGCCGAGCGGGAAGTCCCAAAGGGGACGCTCGCCGTCTCGCGGCTTGTATATGGCGCGCAGGTACTTGCCCGGACCTGCGTCTATCCATACCAGGAAGGTGTAGTTGGACCCGTAGGGCATTCTGTGGCCGCCGGTTATTTCGCCTGATTCCAGCAGCGGACGCGCCTCGTCTTCGTCCAGAGACACGGGAGACGCGTCTTCGGGAACGGGAAACACAACGTTGAGGTTCTGTCTGCTTCGGCGGGGCAAAGAAACCTCTTTGGGACGCTTTCAGGCAGGCGCCTATTCGGAATCGGTGTCTTCGGCGAGGTCTTCGGGCGTGAGCTTGGCGTGTCCGTTTAGCCGGGCGCACTGGTGACCATCGGGATCAATCGGCCTGCCGCACAGCGGACACAGTGGCCGCCCGGCGGCGCAGACCCTCATCGCTTCCTCAGAAAAGTCGAGCATCTGCCGCTTGTCCAGCCAGATGCGTATCGTGGGGTCTTCACCATCGTCGGCGGTGTAGGCGTCAATGACGAAAAGACCACGCCTCGGATCGTGTCCCAGCGCCAGGTTCATAGCCTTGAAGTCGAGGCTGGTCAGGCCCGGGGCCTCGCGCTCCGTTGGAGGGCCAGCGAGCGACAACTTTTCGTCGGGTATTGAGTTGACGATCTGATGGATGGCGAGGGCAAGCTGAAAGAGGTCTTCCTTCTCAAGCCAGACCGACGCGGAGCTGCTCGCGCTGTCCGCGTACATACGGAACGTTCTATTGCCCGGCTCTCCGAATGCCTCGGCCTGGAGCTGGGTTACGTTGGTGAATTCGTTTCTGGGCTGCGACATAATCTTGCGGATTATATTAGTGGGTTGGAGAGTATGCCGCAAGGGTAAGCGCTCTTCCTCATGGCAGTCCGGCTTACCTGAGATTCAATTCCTTATAGCCGTTCCGCGCCACTTCTTCACAGCGGCGTCTGTACGACGGCTGACCGCCGGCATACATGAGGGTGATCCGGGTCTGCCTGCCCTCCAGATTGATGTTGATGCCGGTCTGCCAGGAATCTACCTCGTTCCTCAGCAGGTCCTTACCCTGTTCCAAGACGTAGTCATGCCAGCCCTCCTGGGCTTCCAAGGTAGCCTCGGCACGGGTCATGCCACGGTCGTTCATGTACCTTATGGTCTCCGTTACCCAATTCACCTGGTATTCGATGGAACGCGGGTTGTTCCCTGCCATGGCGTGGGGTCCCATTATCATAAACATATTCGGGAAGCCGTTTGTCTGAATCCCCAGAAAGGTCGCCAGTTCCTCATCCCACTGCCGCTTCAGACTGCGACCATCAACGCCGCGTATATCTATCCTGCTAAAACTGCCGAATACGGCGTCGAAGCCGGTGGCGTAAATTATGAAATCGCATTCGAACTCCCTTTCAGTGGTCAGAACTCCGTCCTCGGTGATTCTCAGAATGGGAGTCTCGCTAATGTCAACCAACTCGACATTTTCCTGATTGTAGGACTCGTAGTAGTTGGTTTCCAGGGGTACGCGCTTGGTCCCGAAGCCGTGATCCTTTGGAATCAGCTTTTCCGCTACCAGGGGATCGTTCACGCGCTCCCTTATCTTGCTGGCTATGAAGTCAGATATGGCTTTGTTGGCCTTGGGGTTGGTCAGTATGTCTCTGAAATTGCCCTGCCATATCCCAAATCCCGGGCTGGCGTACAGCCGCTCCCAGAACTCATACCGCTCCTCATCGGTTACCTCGAAAGCGCCCCTGGGATCAACGTCGTGAATGAATGCAGCCGTGGTATTGGCGCAATGCTCAAACATTTCGTCGTAGCGGGCCCTGATGGCTTCCATTTCGTCCGGCTCTATCTTCGAGTTGTGAAGGGGAGCGCACCACTCGGGCCGAAGCTGGAAAACGGCGAGGTGTCCAACGTTCTTGGCTACTTCCTGGATCGTCTGCACTCCCGTAGCCCCGGT
Organism: Dehalococcoidia bacterium; assembly: GCA_034420555.1. Lineage (GTDB taxonomy): Bacteria > Chloroflexota > Dehalococcoidia > Lucifugimonadales > UBA1123 > VXRN01. Next base: position 4,870 of record DAOULF010000254.1, on the reverse strand, counting down.
ACCAATCACCGCCACGCTCTTGTCTGTGAAATCTACGGGGGAGTGGGGCCATCGAGAAGTGTGAAAGGACTGTCCCTTGAAAGACTTGATACCCTCAATTTTTGGAAGCGTAGGCTGGGAGAGGATGCCGACGCCCGTAATCAAGAACCTGCTCTTATGAGTAGTCCCATCCTCTAGTCCGACTTCCCAACTCCGAGTGTCTTCATCATAGACCGCAGACTCAACAGCGCTGGAGAATTGAATATCCTTACAGAGGTCGAATTTGTCGGCCACGTATTGCAGGTACCGCAGAATCTCAGGCTGTGAGGCGAAACGTTCGGACCAGTCCCACTCGTCGAGCAGTTCCTGCGAAAAGGAGTATCCGTAGGAGTAACTTTCCGAATCAAACCGGGCGCCCGGATACCGATTCCAGTACCATGTGCCTCCCACTCCCGTCCCTCGTTCAAAGACCCTGACCCTCAATCCCAGTTCCCGCAGTCTGTACAACTGGTACATGCCTGAGATTCCCGCTCCGATCACGATTGCGTCGTAGTCGAGGTCACAATTCGGAAGAACCATATTTCTAACTCCACCCGGCTTAAGCGCGGGCATGATCTATTGGAAGCTATCTCATAAACATCAAATCTCGGTAGGAACGGTATGTTTTCACCCTCACCCAGCCCTCTCCCTGAGGGAGAGGGGATGAAATAGGCCGCCCCCAAGTATGAGAGTCGGTATTCTTGCAGGCTGAACTCTAGCTCGGATACTTGCTGAACATGATGAAGCCGTTGCTGTCGGGTGTGTTGCAGCCCGCGAGCGCGGTTTCAGCGCGCACTGTCACCTGCCGCGCGCCTGCCGTACCACGTAGCTGCTGAATGCTGTCAGCGTAGAGGACGGCGCGGTTGCGCCCGGTCCCATTGTTTCCGCCACTGGAGAGGAAGGGGTGCGGCCCTTCGACCCTGATGTCGTCGGCGTAGAAGTCGTGGGCCTCTCCCCACCCGACGCCGTGCCACTGGAAGCCCTCCAGGAACTGCTGGGTGAAGGTGAGGTAGCCGTCGTATGGGTTGAATATGTCAACATCGTCGGGCCCGAGCCCGGAGCCCTCCCACATCTTTCGCGCGAGGCTAGCGACGGCCTCCTGGTGCTCATCAAGGGTCGCCATAGTGCTCCTGCCACTGCTGTTCTGCTGAGCGTGGTTGAGGACGTAAACCGGCTTTTGCCGCAGGTCCCTGGCGCGCTCGGCGGTGGTGAATATGAAGGCCGCGCAGGTATTGACCGGCCTGTCGCAATCGTAGATCACCAGTGGCTCCTCGATCACGCGCCCGTTCATATAGTCCTCAAGCGTGAGCTGATATGGCTCGTGCAGGGCGTAGAAGCCCCAGGGTGTCATCAGGCCGTTTCTGCGCAGGTTCAGACAGAGAGGAGCCAGCCCGTCGTGGGACTTGCCGTACTTCTGGCAATACTGAAGGAAGACCACGAGGTTGTTGAACATCGCTCCGCTCTGGTAGCCCCAGGGAATAGAGAATGCGCTGTTTCCGGGGGCCTCGTCGCTGACGTTCTGCGGGTTGTTGTGCCCGTAGCGTCCTGAGAGGTTGACCATCGGATACCATACCAGGGCGGTCTCGCACAGGCCGTCACCTACCGCCTGGGCGGCCAGGCCCATCATAGGGCCGATGTAGGGCGCGTCGGACTCCAGATACTTTACGTTCTTGAGGCCCAGTTCCCTCTGCATCCACTCCGCCGAAGCCTTGGTCAGACCATCTTCGGTGTCATAGGGAGGGTCGAAGTAAGGGCGAGGCGCCCAAGTCTGCTCGGCGCGAGTCTCGGCGCTGGTGATGAGGCCATCAATGTCGTCCAGCGACAGACCGGCGTCCGCGATTGCCTTCAGGCACGCCTCCTTGCTCAGGCCGCCGCAACTCCTGTCGAGGGTCACTCCGTCCCAACGCCGGTCCATGTGGGACTGGCCCCATCCCACCACGGCGACCTTGCCCCGGTGCTCCCAGACTCCCATGCCTTCCTGGTCTCTCATCCAACTCGTGCTGCCAACCATCTCGGCTCCCTTATAGCAACTGCGTTATTGACCGTCTCCGTGGAATCCAGGCGCGCTAGGATACCACCTGCCACTCGTGGACTAGTTGGCCTGTACCTGTTTCTTCAAATATGAGTTCTACCTGCGCTCCAACGGGGACTTCACCCGGCGGGGTGCCCGGAAGGTTGGACAGGAAGTTGATGCCCGGGTCCTCGTCCAGGGTTATCACCGCGAAGTTGATGGGCTGGGCGGAGCGGAACCCCTTGATGCGAGAGTCGCGTATCCCGAAGCACACGGCAATGTGTCCCCTGCCCTGCACCTCTTTCCACTCGAAGTTGTCAGCCGATCCACATTCGTCGCAGCGCTGGGCGGGCGGATATTGCAGCCTGTCGCACGAGGCGCAGTTCTGCAAGACCAGCCGTCGCTCGTTACAGGCGTCCCAGAAAGGCTTTGTCAGCTCATTGGGGACCGGCGCGGCTCTCTCCAGACCTGGAATCGTTGACATGGTTCTAATCTCCTTCGGTTTGAGTCGGGAGCGTCGGTTATATATCGTGATTTATATGGTACAGGTGCGGTTCCAGATGAGTTTCCGAGTGGGACAGGCATTTAGAACACCTGGAAACGACCTGTAATCACCTGTTGTTAGCTTTGGGCCGAGAATTTTTCGTCGGCGAAATCATTTTTGATAATCTCCTATTTATGCAAAAATTAGGATGTCCGCAGTTCGGCGACCTGACACATGATAGCATGAATGTTCTGTCGGGTGGAAGAGGGTCTCACCTACGGCTCTCCGCCCATCGAGGGGGCCGCCCATTGGACGATTCCCCGCGCTCCCAGGTCCTCGATCTCCTGGTCGGTGTACCCGATTTCGCGGAGCAGGGGCTTTGTGTGTTGACCGATTTGGGTAGATGTCCGGTAGATACCCGGTGTCAGGGAAAATTCGACCAGGCCGCCGTAGCGACGGTACTTTCCGACATACGGATGCTCTACTTCGACGCTCAGATCGTTCGCCCTTGCGTGGGGATGGTCAGCGTAGAAGTCGCCCTCCACCGCTTCGTCGGCCTGGACACAGCCGATGTCCGCCTCGACCAGCAATTCTTCCCACTCGGCGGCGGTACGCCCGGCGAAGATTGCGGAGATCTCGGCAACCAGCGCTTCGTCGTTGGCCTGGCGCGTCTCGGGAGTGGAGAAGCGGGGGTCGGCCAGGAGTTCTTCCCGATGCACGGTCCGGCAGAACGTCTCCCACTCGTCCTGGAATAGACAAGCCAGAAACACCCATCCTTCCCTACAGCGGTAGAGACGATACAGGGCATGAAGGCCATGAATCTCTTCGTCCGGCATGGCGATGGGAGGGCGGTCCGCGTAGTCGTAATACTCGTCGGCGTTGGTCCAGGCGTTGGCGTTGAGCATGTTGATGTGGACGGGCTGGCCCTTGCCGGTGAAGTGCCGCGCGCGAAGGGCCAGGACGATTCCCGTAGCCACGGCCGGGGAGGTATTCTGGTCCGGGCCCCAGTTGGATTTCATTATCCAGCGGGTCGCCTCAACGGTCTGCTCTATATCCATGACCTGTTCAGGAGGCGGGGGCATACCGCGGCCCATCTGTCTCATGGAGCCGCCTATGATCGCGCCGGGAATGGGATGGGCGCCCGGCCTTCGCGCGTGTTCACCATGTTCGCCATAGGCCGCCATCCAGACGTGGACCATGCCGGGATTTATCTTTTTGCAGGTCTCCCAGTCTATCCCAAGACGCTCTGGAACGCCCAGGCGGAAGTTGTGCGAGAGGACATCGGCCTTTGCGATGAGCTTGCGGATTATCTCTTTGCCCTCCGGGGTCTGAAGATCAATCTGAATACATTCCTTGCCCGCGTAGGTGCGCGGGTCGGCCACCGCCTGTTCGGTGGAACGACGGCCCTCATCCAGTCGCCTGTCCGTGGCGTCTATCTTGATCACCCGCGCGCCGAGGTCTGCCAGAAGAGACGCGCCGTATGGCCCGGCCTGGATCGTCGCCAGGTCCAATATGGTCACGCCTGACAGTGGGCGCTCCGGCACGCCGGCGTCCTGAGTCCTGGGCAAGTCATCACCTGCGAGTACGGACTGCCGCCCCAGGCGTCCCAGCACTTCGGAATTGTGCTGTCCCACGTCGGGGGCAGGGCCGCTTGGTTCTCCGGGGGTGTCCTTGAAGTCCACGAGGGGAGCCAGCGTGCGCAGCGGTCCCACCCTGGGATCGGCGATGGTTACGACCGTGGAGTTGGCGACGACTGCGAGGTGGTCCATGGCCTGGATGCTGTCGCGATATGGCTCGGCGGCGATGTTGCCGTCCTGAATGTAAATCTCCATCCATTCGTCGGCGGTCTTCTCGGCCTGCTTCTTCAGTATCTCCCTCCGCAGTATCTCCCGATTCTCTGGGCTAACGGCGGGAACTTTCTCGAACCGCTCATCCTCGAGCAGGTGACCAAGGCCAATGGCGCTGAGATGTCCCCGGATGTGCGGGACTCTCTGGTTGGCGTGCTGGAGCCATGCGCCGTCCCTGGTCCGCACCGGAACGTATCCTATGGAGGAGAGTCCCCTGCCGCCGGGCCTTCCGGGAAATCGCTCCGGATCCCTGCGCCGGAGTTGCAGATTCACCAAGCCGCCGTCGCCGACGTTGTTGTCGTGAGGTGAAGCCAGGGTCTGGACGATGCTGGTCTGGACCCATTGCCCGCGCCCGCACAGGTCGCGCACTCGAAGGGCCCCGATGATTCCGCGCACAGCGGCCTGGCTGGCGTGCCAACTGCCGGTGTACACAGCCGAATATACCGGCCCTTCCCGGTTGGGCTGTCCCTCCATGTTGAGCATCCGGCCCGCCTTGGCCGCGACGACGCC
>DAOULF010000253.1:0-19449 GCA_034420555.1 Dehalococcoidia bacterium | reverse complement strand
CGTCGGTATGCTGTTCATATCAACACCTCACTTCGCTGAAACTGTCCCAGCGTTTCTCGCTGGGGCGGGCATTCTACCGGGATGGTTGGCGGAAAGCAAGGGGACGGTTCTGGTTGGGTATAATATGTAGGTTTGTGCATATTGCGGTTTTCCGAAAATCGGACAGAGATTTGATTTTGCCCGATGGGGGATACGCTTTAATCTGGCCCATAGCTGTGGAATATCCAAATCGCTATTTTGGCGTTTCAGCCATGATCTGAGAGGCTGGACGAGGTTCTCCATCTGAGCCGAATGCTAAACCGTTTCATCTGGAAGTCGATCAGGATACTGCGCGGAGGGATGCGAAGCTGTTGGTCGCCTTCTTCGGCAACTACGAGTATACGTTCGAGGGCGGCATGGGAGTGGAGAGACTTCAGCGGGACTACTTCATCCTCTGGTCCTGGCTCTACTTCTCCCCTTTCATGTGCGACATGAGAACGCTGGCGGGTCACGACGGAGACATCTTCAGATTCCCCTCATTCGCCATAGTGTACGGCAAGCCGTCATGCGGCAAGTCCAGTCTGATCGACACGCCGATGACCTCGATGTTCGGTAAGGCGCACAGCGTCGATAAGAGAGAGTTCACGAAGAGCAGACTCCGAGACATCCAGTACGCCTACAAGCGATTTCCCGCCGTGTTCGATGACATCGGCAGGCCCGCCATACGCAACCATGGTGAGGACGCAATAAAGGACGAGGTCCCCCCTCTGGTATCCAAGTATCCCTGCTTCGTGCTATCCATGAACCAGGAGCTCAAGGCATTCACCGATCATATCCTGAAGCGCAGCCTGATGATCTACACCACCACGGCCCTGCCCTCCTACAAGGAGAGTCTGCGTCACGAGCTGCACCTGAAGATCCAGGGGGTTCGTCGAGATCTGTCCACCCACCTGTACAGGGAGTACCTGAAGAGGCTCCTCGTTCAACTCGACGAGACGCCCATTCCCGACGACTGGCTTGAGTTCTCTTCCACTGTTCTCTCTGGGCTGATCGAAGACCTACTGGGCGATAACCCGCCCATGTGGTGCGGTCCGATCAAGTGGAACGACTACGCTGACAAGCGCCACGAGAGGATCAAGGCCCAGCTCGATCACCTGTTGAGGCCGGCCACCAGGATGAAGAAGGAGGGAAGTCAGCCGACCGGCTGGATACTGGAGGGCGACAAGGTCATCGTGGTCGAACAGACCGACACATTTGGTCGGCGAGAATTTGAGTGGGAAAACTTTCCGTCGACTCTGATCGACGACAACGCGAGCGTTGGCGGCAGGACGGTCCTGAACCGTCCGGAGTTGGAAGAGTTCTTGGACAGGAACCTCAACAGGAGGCGAAACGGCTTGCTGGGCACTCTACTGGGTGGAAGGTAACACTACGCCCTTGTCTGTGGTATGACAAGAGTAAGACAGCGCGCTACCAAAACAGGCAAATAGAGAGACCATGCCCACCAAGCCAAGGAATACATCCACCATCACCTTCTCGCTCTCGCACGAGATGGCTCAGGAACTGCGGGAAGTGGTCAAGGAGGAGGATCGCACCGTAAGCGGGCTACTCCGCGAGGCCATCCGGCTGTATATGGAGGAACGCGGGTGGCGCATACGGGAACGATGCGGAGACAGCACTCGCGCCGGACCGATCAAGGATGAACATGGAGGAGATGCGGATGAACGAAATGACCGACTACACGCCAGTGGCCCTCTACGCCAGGGTCTCCAGCGACCGTCAGGACGTGGACCTGTCGGTGGCCGCGCAGCTACGAGCGCTCAGAGACTACGCCGAGAAGAACGGCTACATAGTCGCCCGCGAGTACGTGGACGAGGCCGAGAGCGGACGCATCGCCGACAGGCCGCAGTTCAGGAAGATGCTGGACGAGGCCAGCAAGTCGGAGGCTCCCTTCAAAGAGATTCTGGTCTGGAAGTTCTCCCGATTCACACGCAAGCGGGAGCACGCAGTCGCGTTCAAGTCCATGCTGAGACGCAGGGGGGTCCGCGTCGTATCCATCACAGAGCAGGCCGACGACACACCCACAGGCAAGCTCCTAGAAGCTATCATTGAGAGCGTGGATGAGTTCTACAGCGAGAACCTGGCGCAGGAGGTGGCGCGGGGGATGCGAGAGGCGGCTTCCAGGGGTTTCTGGATGTCGGCTTACGCTCCCTACGGATATGGGAGAGTCCACGTTCAGGACGGCGGGAAGAAGAGGCCGAAGCTGGAGCTGAACTCTCCCTGTGACGTGGTGGTACGCCGAATCTTCGACATGGTTCTACAGGGAAAGAGCATTCTCTACGTGACCAAGACACTCAACGCCGAGGGCATCCCCACGGTCAACGGCAAGAAGTGGCTCAAGACCACCGTCCACTCTATGCTCGAAAACGAGGCGTACACCGGGGCCGTGGTCTGGGGAATCAACTCCAAGGACGGTCAGCCGCCCGTGCGGGTGGAGAACGCCCATCCCGCCATCATATCCAGGCGGGAGTTCCAAAGGGTGAAGCGGATGCTCGGCTCCCGCGCCCCGAAGCGGGCGAATCCTCGCCGGGCGTACAGTCCCTACCTGCTCAGCGGCATCCTCAAGTGCGAGACCTGCGGCAGGGCAATGTCAGCATCCGAGGCCAAGAGCGGCAGGTACACCTACTACGTCTGCCAGTCCCTGATGAAGCGTGGCAAGGATGCGTGCGAGACGCCTAGGCTCAACGCCAAGAAATTCGAGAAGATGATCGTCGATGAGCTTCGAGCCAACGTCCTCACCGAGTCCAACATCCGGGACCTGGTGAAGCTCCTGGACGAAGAGATGGATGGTGTGGCAGGAGAGCAGCGTCAGAAGCTGGAGAGCGTCGAGGCGGAGCTAGAGGAGGTGAAGAAGCAACTGGGACGCGTGTGGCAGTTCATTTCGAAGAGCGACAGCATCGACGTGGCCGCGGCCGCGGACCACATCGTGGAATTGCGGGAGCGCAAGGAGAACCTAGAGAGCGCGGCGGACGAGGCGAGGGCGACGCTGGCGGAGCGGCGGGTGATGCTGGACAGCGCCGACACGGTGGCCGCATTCGCCGAGGAGATGAGCGAGTTCCTGACGACCAGCGAGTTGACCGAGACCAAAGCCTTCGTCCACTCCTTCGTCAAGGAGATTCAGGTCAAGCCAGGCAGGGCAGCCATTATCTACTCCATACCCACGCCTGAGGACAGTCCAATGGGGGGAGTTGACTCCGCAGAAATCGCCCTGAACGGCGGAGTTCGCAAGTCGGTAGGTCGTGGTGGGCCTGAGTGGACGGTAGATGGCACCATCTTCGAGATGTGGCTGGGCAGCCTATGAGCCTGCGTCAGCGCGACCACTCGGATAGTGTTCCCTGACTCAGCTAGAACCCACCGGCGGTCCCAGGCCGACTAACTCGCACGACCGAGATGTTGCGGCATTTAGCCATTCATCCGTTCCTCTATGGCCTGCAGGCAGTCCCCCCATGTTGAGTAGTGCGTGACCGGAATCCTGTGCAGCCCGTCAATGGGGTCCCTTTGCAGGGTGATAAGGACTCCCCTTCCTCTGGGGTTTTTCCTATCTGTGATGACAACGATGATTAGTCGATCCGGGTCCGGTTCCGCAGGCAGAATAGCCTCTGCCATAGCCTTCACTGCTTCTCCATATGGCGGTTGTTCCCTGGGACCATGCTCCATTTCTATTGCCCTTTCTTGCCACCATCTCATGATCTCAGCGTATCTAACATTGGCGGACTTGCTCGCGCGTCGCCCGGAATCTTCTGCTAACCCGAAGTCGGAGATGTAGGCTGCACCAAGGCTGCCCTCTGATCCGTAGCAGTCACAACCATCCGCTAGAGTCTCGCACCATGGAGAAGGTCCTTCCGCCAACCTGAATTCGTGCTCATGCCAACCCGCCGGGAAGGACACACTGACGGATTCCCAATTGGCGATGTCGCTTGCGCATTCCGGAAGTTTGGTTGGTATGCCAAAAGTGGGGTACGGGTACAATGAGTCCCAGTCCGGGGGGAGGGTCTTTTCTATAGAGTCCCAATCTGCATCGAGGTTGAGGACTTTGCCACCAAACCGAACCGTGTAGTAGATCATTGCCTGCTCTGGGGATTCGCACGATGCTTGGATCTTCACCCACATCTGGGGACTCTCTAGCACAATCTCGTACAGATGATGACTCAAGGTCAGTGTCTCCCTCAATGTCGACTTGTTGACGTGTTGCGCATCCTGAAGTTGCTGAGGCTCATTCTTCTCTCTGACAGTCCCTGTAGGCTTTCGCCACGAGCTTCCTTGACAGCTAATGCCATGTCCTTCTTAGATGTGCGCGGTCCTTGGCATATTTCCCTAATGGCCTCCGGCGGGATATCCACCACTCTGATTGGCAGGCCGCATTCATCGAGTTTTCCGGTATCCCTCGTCTGCTGGAGATCAACCAATAGCCTAATCTCCTGCTCGTAAGCCCATTCTTTCCCCTTGACGAACAACAATCGTGCCAAAGATGCTAACTCCGAAGAGAACTTGGTAAGTTGGACACTGCAAAGAGATGGATATCCTGATACGACCTTGCCTGCTGCTGCCTCTCTCTCTATGAGGTCGCGGTCCACGAACGTCACTTCGATGGCGTCATCCCTATTGGGATGATAGGAAGGGGCAACGTCCAAGTAAACAGTTGATCTCAACTCGACGCCCAATTTGCTTAGGGTCTCTGTGTCGTAGCCCACCACGACGCCGGTGTTCTTGGCGTAGTGTGCCCACATCGTGGGAACGAGAGCATTTCTACTCAGGGAAACTACCCCTACGCGAGAATCCAAGTGCTCCCGGATGAGACGGGACAGGCCCATTTCTCCGCCGTGAGTAACCCATAACTTCGCGAGTTCCCCATCCGGCATAGCAATTCCGAAGCACTCCTCCAGCTTTGCGCCTACGGCAGCGCGGTACTCGCTAGCACCGGGTATGGCTCCCCCCATAGTCCCAATGCTGCACTCCATGACGTCGTTGAGCGCCGACGGTTGCGTGGCCCGCAGGCTTCGTGGCGCTCCTCGGCCAATGCGCTCGATGGGCAAATACTTGTACAAGACAGTGGGGATGCCGGTCTTACCCTCCACAAGCCTAGTCGCACACTCCCTGGACTGGGACCGGCTAAGTTGAAACCCAGCAACGATATCGATCTGCGACACCAACGCATTGCGGTCTTCTTCGTTCCAGGTAAGCATCTGTATCTGGAGGGCGTCGAGGTTGGCCTTCGTCTCGAACTTTGCCTGGTCGCTGTAGGCGTGGCTGTATCCCTCGATCTGACAATGGAACCCAGCCCTGGCTATTGACTCAACAATGTCGTCAGTGTTCATCATGACCGAGTAGGGCTCCTCTATGGGGTCGCATCCGGCAACTTCGGCTGTGTACATGGTGAAGAGCACCTTCGACGCCATTGACCTCAACAAGCAAGTCGTCGCCGCCTCGTGGTATGATAATGTGGCACTACAACAATTATACTAGGTCGGACCCATGTTTGAGCCTTATACCATTTCAGTTTGATGATGTCTCGTAGTCTTCAGATAGTTCCTGCACGTTCTGTCTGATCCAGTCCCAACTCACCAGCGACTTCACCCGTTCAGGATCGGACTCCAACCCGCTCAGATACTCGTCCACCGCAGCCATCTTCTCCTCAAGACTCCCGCAACGCTCCTCACCAACTCGCTGCGATGACCTCGAGCTCCGTCCCACACCAGCGCTCTCACCCGCGTATGTCGCCTCATTCCCAGAACTGCCCGCGCCACCGTCTCAGACTTCATCGAGTCCATCCACGCCCACTCCAACTTCCCGCGCGCAAAGTCCACCACCAAGAACAGATATTTCCACTCGTACACCAACTGAAGTCTCTGGATCACCTTCGACCCACGCACTCCCCACACCCTGCGAACCATCCCGCGAAGGCCCACTCTCATCTCATCGGCGAACCCGACAAGAGTCTCCGGCTTTACACTCGCTCTCCTGAGTGAACGACCGAGTCTCCCTTTTTCCACGACTCCTGAGCGCTCACGTCGGCCTTTTCATGCCGACTCCTCGGAACCTTCGGAGAACACCCCAGCCGCTCCAGAACACTGTATATGCTGTTCCCCCTGAACCTGACTCCGTACTCGGATTCTACCCAGTCAGCTATCTCTCCGGCAGTCCTGAACCGTCCGGTTCCTACCTCTTCAACCAGTCCGCTCTCCTGATCATCGCTCAGAAATCTGGGCTGACCCACTCCTCCCATCCTGCGGGACACCACCTCATCCAGACCTCCGTCCCTGTACCACTCGATCCATCTCTGAGCGCTTCGATAGTGAGCGCCAACGGCTTCTGACGCCGCTTTGATCTGCCAGCCGCTACGTACAAGCCACAGCAGATGCAACCTCGTCCGTATGCCGATGTCTGGCTGGGACCGGTAGGCCTCTTTCAGTCTCTGTGGGGTGTCGCCCTCATGCCAGTCTATCCTGAGCGGTCTTCCGATCATCTTCTACCCTCCAACGTCAGTGTTGGACTCAGCATAGACCAAGTATCAGACTTCGACCAGCCACTTCATGCTGACATTAGACCGAAATGGTATTAGCTACTCGAATGTTGAGTTTGTTCGGTAGTTTATGTCCCCGGATGAATTCAGAAATCTTGTCACTACCATAGCGGGACATAATCCCTGCCAAGTGGTCAGTGTCGGCTAAGCCTTCCAGCAGGAACCCACCGAGTTTCTCTTCAATACTAGGCCACCCCTCAATAACGGCAGTCCTTCGGGGGAATGGTTCCTCCTTTGATTCGGTGATCCGGTACCAAACTGGCTCAATCGTTGTCATCGTGTGTCTAATATCCTCATCAACTTTCATTTGATCGCTAAAAGTGATTTCGTCGCAGTGGTTAGCGAATCCCGGAATGATCCATCACCTTTCCTTGGTGCCATGCCAATCAGCCGCCAATTGCGGAGCATAGCTTACACTCTGCATCCGCCGGACGCAAGTAATAATCTGGGGGGGGCCTAGACACTCATAATGATGGACCCAAGAGATGTGCAGACTCGCGTCTGCTGGACGGCATTTGCCGCTGTGTGCGGAGAAATCAGCTCACGACTTTCCGGCGAGTTGGCGGATTGTGCGGTAGACGCTAGCGTCGATTCGGAGCAGGTCGACGATAACGCGGCGATCAACTCGCATATCACCAACCGCGCTAGGACGGCGGGGCGTCGGGCCTCTTGGTTCCCCGGACGCGGTGCTAAATATGGGTAGTCTGCGCGCCAAACGAGGTGCAGGTGGGCGTGTAGGTGGTATGGTGCCCTAGGGGATGTCGCCCGCCGGACGAGGCGCGCCGTCGTCGCGGCTGCTGTTCAATGCACGCTCCGAGACGCTGAGCGAGCGTCCAACGTTCAGGTCCGCGTTCAAGAGCCGGCGATGTTTCATACCCGCCAACGGATTCTACGAATGGCAAGCCGTGCCGGAAGGCAAAGCGCCCATGTGGATACACCGAGCGGACGATCAGCCTTTCGCCTTTGATGGACTGTACGGACACGACTCGGCTGCCATCCTCACTACCGACGCCAACTCGCTCATGCGCTCGATACACGCTCGGATGCCGGTGATCCTGTCGGCGAATGAGTACGCAGCATGGCTAGACCGCCACGCGCCCTTAGCCTACCTCCGCGCCCTACTAGCCCCGCGCGAATGGGATGGGATGGCAATCAGACCGGTGTCCCGCGCCGTCAACCGCGCGGGGACGGATGGGCCGGGGCTGGTGGAGGCGGTTGAGGGGATAGTGCGGTTGGTGTGATGTGAAAAGGGCTGTTGTTGCCGAGTAGGTACATACCCGTCCGCGCACTGGACCGCAGGTTCTACAAGACAGCTATCTGGTCCGGGTCGAACAACTCCAAGAGTATGCGTCTGACCATCTGCAACCCCTGCCTGATGTCGGCGCCAGACAGGTTCAACATGGGATCATCCTGTGGGTGCGCAGCTTTGTTTCCCATGAATGTAATCGCGTCGGATTGTTTCTTCGCCAACTCTGAAATGGTCTCGTTTTGTCGAGCTATGTTGATCATTCTCGAAGGCGTACCTTCAGGTATTCCCTTTATCTTGAGAGCAGACTGGATGCAACGACGGGCAAGCATCGCCGATGCTATGAACTCTTGGATTTCCAAACATCTGACCGCCGATTCCAGATCCCGCCGCGGTCCATCGGGAATCTTGCGTGAGGCGTCTAGGATAAGTTCAGGAGATACTGCCGGTTCGATCGACAGCAATCTGCCACCGTATATTGGGGAACGTAATCTCGATGCAACTGGTTTAGTCACGTCCACTGTTCTTCCATGCCAGTCTGCGTAGCCTCCGATTTTCAGATGGCTCTTTCTGTGGCAATGCTCACAGCCGATCTGGCCGTCGTGGAACTCGTACTCGGGCAGAGAAAACTCCATCGTCCTGTTACAATACGGGCATCTGACTCTGACCAGCTGATAGAAGAACTTTCTTTCGCAATTGGGGCATGTGACGACTCGCGATTTGTCTGCCATGATTAGCCTACCTGTGGACTTGACCATCGCCTGTGTACGCGCGAAAACTAATTCATTCGCGGCGCGCTGCTGCTACTCCCGTGGTGGTACGTGGCGTTGAACGACATCTCCCGCAGGGCTTCTCCGAAGCCGTCAGGGTTGTCGTGGTATCGCTTGAATAGCTCGGTGCTGCACTTGAGCATATCGCCAATCACCCGCTCTAGGACGGCGTCATGCTCGATCCGGGCATTCTCTTCACCGGCGTTCGCGCGAGCGTTGACGTATGCCTGGTCTTTCGAGACTTTGCCGGGTATGTCGGCTATCAGCTTGCGGACGAGGTCGGCGTCCGTCCAGTCCGTTCCCCATGCGCTGTTGAACTCTTCGATTATGCGGGATACGGGGTCTAGTTGGAATTCGCGTTGCAAGTGGGTACGGCCGATAGGCGCCGGGTCTATCACGCCGGGTTTGTTCGGCAGGATGATCTTCTGGGTCTCCCGCTTCTCGACGCGATAGCTCTCGATGTCCACGGTTTCGAGGAGTCCGCGCGTCGGGTCTTCGTCCTCCGGAGAGGGCAGCTTGGGCGTGAGGAACGTAAGGAAGATGGACAGCTTCTCCCATTCCGGCAGGCCGTATGCGAGTATCTGGGCAAGGAAGGCGTAGGTCCGCAGGAACGCCTTGGCGTTGCCCTTGAATGCCACCTGCCCGTCCACGTCGAGTTTTCTGTAACTCGCCACGCAGCCGTCCAGCGTCGGGTCGAGTCGCCCCCGGTCCTCGCCTTCGAGGAACCTTCTTGTGAAGTCGTCGATTTGGGACTCGTCATAGACCGGGTAGCCGTCCAGCGAGGCTTTGAGGTCATGGAGCTTGTTGGGGTCGGTTTCCCCGGAGAGTATCGTCGTTTGGTAGTAGTCGGCGAACGAGTTTTCGATTACGTCTATGCTATTGCTGAAATCGAGTACGAATACGTCTGACTTGCTCGGATGAGACCTGTTCAGGCGAGACAGGGTCTGCACCGCCTGGATTCCGGCCAGCGTCTTGTCGACGTACATTGTGTGCAGCAGCGGCTCATCGTAGCCGGTCTGGAACTTATCGGCGCAGATCAGGAACCGATACGGGTCTTCTCTGAATCGTCCGGCTGTCAGATGCTCGGAGAAGCCGTTGAGGGAAGATTCGCTGACCGTTGCCCCGCGGTACTCGCGTTTGCCGGCGAACGCGACGAGGGCTTTGTACGGGCTGTTGCGTTCGCCGAGGCGTTTCGAGATGGCGCGGTAGTAGTCCAGCGCCCTGTTCACGCCGTTGACGACGACCATCGCTCGCGCCTGCCTGTTCATCTTGCCGGGCGCGATTACGGAGTCGTGGAAGTGTTCCACCATTATTCTCGCTTTGCGGTTGATGGAGGTGGGGTGTTGCTCGACGTACCGTCGCAGCTTGCTCTGGGAGCGGCGGGAATCGAACTTCGGATCCTCTTCGACGCTCTTGACCAGGTTGTAGTAGCTGCCGTAAGGCGTGTAGCTGCTCAGCACGTCGAGGATGAAACCTTCGTCGATCGCCTGCTTCATGGTGTAGGAGTGGAACGGGAGATGCCTGACAACGCCATTCGCCTGCGGGTCGGGAGTTCCGAATAGCTCCAGCGTCTTGTTCTTCGGCGTGGCGGTGAAGGCGAAGTAGCTCGCGTTGGCGAGCAGTTTCCTGGACTCGATCAACTCGTTGATACGGTCCTCGAACGTATTGGGCGTGACCTCATCGTCGTCTGTCGCGCCGCCGAGGGCTTGGCTCATTTTCGTCGTAGCCGCGCCGCCGTAGCCGGAGTGAGCCTCGTCTATGATGATGGCGAACCGGCGGTCGAGATGCTCGTTGCCAATCTCGTCCAGGATGAACGGGAATTTCTGGACGGTGGAGATGATTATCTGCTTGCCTTCCTGGATCAGGTGGCGCAGGCTGTTCGCGTTTTCAGCGTGAGCCACCGTGGAATGGAGCTGAGTGAAGTTCCTGATCGTCTCGTAAATTTGGCTGTCGAGGATTATGCGGTTCGTTACGACGATGATGGAATCGAAGACGGGGCGGTCATCCTTCTTCAAGCCGATTAGCTGGTGCGCGAGCCACGCTATCGAGTTGGACTTGCCGCTTCCGGCGGAGTGCTGGATCAGGTACTTCTGCCCGGCGCCCTTTTCACCGGCGTCGTTCAACAGCTTGCGCACCGCGTCGAGCTGGTGGTAGCGCGGCCAGATTTGGGTCCTGCGCTTCCGTCCGGTATCGCGGTCGGTCATGATGAGGAGCTGCGCGTAGTTCTCAATGACGTTCGCCAGGCTGTCGCGCGTCAGAACTTCCCGCCAGAGGTAGTCCGTCTTCAGCCCGTTCGGATTCGGCGGGTTGCCGGCGCCGTTGTTCCAACCCTTGTTGAAGGGGAGGAACCAGGAGTCTTTGCCGGTCAGTTCGGTGCAGAAGCGGGCCTCGTTTTCGTCCACCGCGAAGTGGGCGATGCAGCGGCCTAGCTTGAACAGGTCCTCGCGCGGATCGCGGTCGTTCTTGTACTGCTCCACCGCATCGGATACTGTCTGCTTGGTTAGGCTGTTCTTCAACTCGAATGTGGCGACCGGCAAGCCGTTGACGAACAGCGCCAGATCGAGCGCGAGTTGCTTGTTGTCGCGGCTGTATCTCAACTGGCGGGTAATCGAGAAGCGGTTCCTGCGATACTGTTCCGCCGCCGCCACATTGCCGGGTGTTGGCGTGGGATAGTACAGCTTGACGTTGTGCGCGTCATGCCACACGCCGTTGCGAAGCACGTCTATAACGCCGCGCGCGCCGATCTGATCCTTTAGCCTTGAGAGGAATCTGCGCGCCGTGTAATCAATCTCGCCCTTGTCCAGGGATAGACCTTTAGCTGTATCCAACTGAGTCTGGACGATGAACTCGGACAGGTGCGTCAAATCGACGCAGAACTCGCGGTCGTACTGGTCCGGATGGCCCGGAAGCCAGCTTGCGCCGTATATCGCTGGGCGGTCTGGCATCGAGCGGTCTTCCTCTACGTCACCTCCGCCTATCATCGTGGCAAAGATGCGGTCTTCCAGTCCGCGCTCGCTGGTGTCGGTAGGAGTCGGCGGGGGCTTGGGGGCGAGCGGCTGAGCCCGCCGGTTCACGGGCGAGTAGAAACGACCGCGTCGCGCATTCGACCAGTCCAGCGTCTCCGGAATATCGGAGAGGTCTATCTGGTCCTCGGGCATGGCGGCAAGCGCGGCAAGCTCCGCCTTCTGCGCCTCAGTCAATGTGATATTCTGATTCCTCATAAGTCTGCCTCTCGCTGCGGGTGGCCCTGCGCGCGCTAATGATTCGGCCTACCTCCGCTCCGAACTCGGGATCGTATTCTGGGGCGGTGTGAATTACCATGAGATTCACGCCGCCTACCATCCCTATCGTACGGAATCGTTGCTCACAGAGGTAAGGGTCTTCTGTCGTCGTCACCCAGTCGTCGGAGAATACCTGTATGGCGGTCTCGAAGCTAAAGCCGTGCTTCCGCCTGTTCTGCCAATCCTTCTCATCGTCCCATGTCCATTCCAACTGTCCGGCTCCGTTCAGCTATGGGACTGACTCCCCGACGTCATCCAAAGCCGTCCCAGCCTCGCGCACGTCTATCTTGCCAGTAACCGCATCCGCAATCAAGCGAGCGCGGTATTCCCGCATCAACTCGATTTGGCGGCGGGCGCGGGAGATGCGGGCGTCAATGTCGGTGGTGGCGCGGTCTAGGAAATAGACAATGGCGCGTTGTTCTGGCGAGGGTGGGAGTGGGATTCTAAGTCGCCCGAATTTTTCCTTTGTGAAATGAGCGATTGTGGCCTTGTCATTGGTTGAGTCAAACCAACCTGTAGTTGATATGGCAAACATCACGTATTGCAGAAATTCGTTTGAACTTCGTGAGGTGTGTCGAACACGGTGGAGCGCGTTCTGTATAATATATCCGGGTTCATCGCCTTTGAATATAGCGCACCGACCACCTTCGCCACCTTCGCACACGAGAAGATCCCCTCGCCTTACGCCATAGGCTTTGACTTCGCGCGGACTTGCCCACATCGTCCGGCTACCCTCGTCCTTCACTTTGAACCACTGCACATTGAGCGCCTTCAAGTATGGCACCGGAATATCGTCTGGCGAAGATGGCGTGTTTTGTAGCATCTTGCCAAGTGTAATATCGTAAACCTGTTTCACTGCCGCTACCTCCCAATGGTCCGGCACATCCCCCAGCCACTCGACGCCGGACGGCTTCATGCGGACGCTCGCGTCGAGGCCGCGAGTAACGGCGCGGTTCACGACGGCCCGCCGCTCCTCCTCCAGCAACGCGATGAGCCGCTCCTTGGCGTTGACGAAGCGTTGGATGCGGTGGTCGGCGTGGTCTAGGAAGCGGACGATGGCACGTTGATCGGGTGGTGGCGGAATGACAAATGGTATCTCACGCATATGCTCTTGAGACAAATCCCATTGACCAATCCTAACACCGTCTGATGCTCTGGCAAAGAATGGTACATAGGCAAGAGATCGGATGGCGGCATGAAAATAATCACCTCTGACTCCTGCGATGTCGAAAACGAAGTATGCAGGGCTGATTATACCGTCGTATGCAGAAACCCCATATGACCCTTGCCAGGCCTTCATTTTGTTCATCGCGAATTGTCCGTGATGAACAACTTTGTAATTTGAGAGGTCGTCTGGGATGAAATTGTGGTTCGTGTCTGTGTCTTCAATGTTCCTCTTGATAATACCCTGTTCTCGTACAACTGAAAGCAAGGGTAGGTCGAGACGGTTCCTCTCAGTGAAGCTGGTTAGTACGTGTCTCAGTTTTTTCACTTCCCAATGAGTTGGTACATCCCCGATCCACTCGATGCCGGATGGCTTGTAGTTAGGGTGTGGCCTCAGCGTATGAGTCATTGTGTCAACCTCCGGTGTCGCTGGTTCTGCAAGACTGTCTCTGCACTACCCCAAAATCTCCGCCAGCAGCCCGTCCGTCTCACGCTCCAACTCTAGTATGTCGGCTCGAATCTCTTCCAGCGGGCGTATCGGCGTCGGCTTGTAGAAGTGGCGCGTGAAGCTGATTTCGTACCCAACCTTGCTCTTGCCCGGATCGTACCAAGCGTCCGGGGCGTAGGGCAGCACCTCGCGCTTAAGGAAACCCTCGATCCCTCCCTCGCTCAGCAGCGGGACCCTTTCCGTGTCGCGCAGGTCAGTGTCCGGCTCGTACTGTACGACGCGGGATTCGCCTGCGACCGTCGCGCCGAAGCGTCCGCGCAGCGGGTCCGGCTCCGTGCCTTTGCGGAAGACTCGCTTGATTACCGGCGGCGCTGTCTCGGAACGCGCCTCGGTCTGCTTGAGGCGCCGTATCTCGGCGGCCTTGTAGGCGCGCTCAGGGTTTATGCCTTCGAGTCGGAGTGGACGTTCGACCGTTGCCTTATAGTATCCGAACGCTTGGTTTGGGAAAATTTTGGACTGCTCGGTCTCCTCGAACGCGAGGTGGGCGTTCACGACGCGCTGAATATCGTCGGGCGACAACTCGCAGTTCTTGTTGCCCATGTTCTTTCGCAGCGGAGTCTTCCACTCCGTCGCGTCAATCAGTTGGACGCATCCTTGCCGCTCCGCCGATTTGTTGTTGCTCAGAACCCACACGTAGGTGGCGATGCCGGTGTTGTAGAACATGTTGAGCGGCAACGCGACGATGGCTTCCAACCAGTCGTTCTCGATTATCCATCGGCGTATGTTGCTCTCTCCGGAACCGGCGTCGCCCGTGAACAGGGAACTGCCATTGTGAACCTCGGCGATCCGGCTGCCAAGCGTGGAGTCGGTTTGCATCTTGGAGACCATGTTGGCGAGAAACAGCATCTGCCCGTCGCTCACCTTGGTCGTTAGCGAGTATTCGGAGTCTCCTGCGTGGCTGACGAGGAACCTCGGATCGGTGATCTTCGAGCCGCCCATCTTGCTCTTGTCGACCTTCCAGTCTTTGCCGTATGGCGGGTTGCTGAGCATGAAATCGAATTTGCGACCGGCGAACGCGTCGTTAGAGAGGGTGGAGTATTCGGATCCGCCCACTACGTTGTCGGCTGACGCGCCTTCGCCCTTGATGAGCAGGTCCGCCTTGCAGATGGCGTAAGTCTCCGGGTTGATCTCCTGTCCGTAGAGGTGGATGGAGACCTGCTTATCTTCCTTCTCGGCGATTTCCTCCAACGTCTGCTCGGCAACGGTCAGCATACCGCCGGTGCCGAGCGCGCCGTCGTACAGGGTATAGGTGCTGGATTGGATATCGTCGGCGATGGGATCGAATATCAGACGCGCCATCAGTTCCACAGCGTCGCGTGGAGTCCAGTGTTCCCCCGCCTCTTCGTTGTTCTCTTCGTTGAAGCGCCGAACCAGGTCTTCGAAGATCGTGCCCATCGCGTGATTGTCGAGTCCCGGCAGGCGAATCGAATCGTCGCCGTCCAAGATCGGGAGTGGTGAAAGGTTGATCTCGCGGGACAGGAATTTCTGTATGACGGCGCCGAGTGCCCCTGCGCGGCTGAGGCGAGGTATCTGGTGTCTGAAATCAAAATTGTCGAGTATGTCTTGGACGTTCTGGGAGAAGCCGTCCAGATACGCTACGAAGTCTGACTCTAGCTGTTGGGGCGCGTTTGTCCGGACGATGTCGCGGAGGGTGAACGGCGAGTCGTTGTAGAATTGCTGCCCCGCCGCTTCTTTGAGTTGGCCGTCCTGACCCGCTCCAAGTATGCCGAGGTCTTCGAGCATCTTCTTTCTTTCGAGGACCGCCTGCTTCGTCGGTTCGAGAACCGCGTCCATCCGGCGGATGACGGTCATGGGCAGAATTACGTCGCGGTACTTGCCGCGAGTGAAGTTGCCGCGGAGGCTCTCGTCGGCGACGCTCCATATGAAATTCGAGATTCGACCTATCTGGCTGTCCTGCATATGGGTATCTCTCCTCTGCCATGTGTTCTGAATCAAGCCTAGCGAACGAAATTGCCCTTTGCAAACCTTTCGACGGCGAAACCCCGAATCCTCCCTCCCCGCATTGAACAAGTCCAATAAATGACATAGACTCCGACTTGCCCGTCGGAGCCACAGACTCCGGGGCAGAGGGCCTGGACGCTACGCCCAAGCCCCCACAGCGCACATTGACAGCAGAATAGCCGAAGCGCGGAGTTGGCAAGCCGCGCCGAGGCATGACGACCAACCCACATGAATGAGGAAGGAGACGCGCATTGCAGCTGACTTCCACGGAAGCGAGGTATCCCTAGGTTGCTTCGCTCCATTCCCCCTAGAAACGTCGGACGCAACGATACAGGATATTCTGACCACAGGGATCTCGAGGCCGTACTGGACTGCATAGACACGGAGAAGCTCGTCGAAGCGCTCTCTCCGCCCGCAGGCCAGCGGGCCTCCCTCTCTACTTCCTGCTCCGACGCCCCATGCCAATGGACTGTCGCCAGGAGGGATCTGCTACCAACTCCCTAGCCGAACCGTGCCGCTCCACCAAGGACCGAATAGAGGCGCGATCCTGATCGTTCAGGGTTTCGTATGACTTGGGGGACGCGGAAATGCTGCCCCATCCCCTGGTCAACAGCTCCCCGGCGAACCGGTCCGGCCAAAGCTCGCCTTGGCACGAGCCTAGCCTATAGGAAAGTCAGAGTCCGAGAACTGATCTCCGTAGGGGACGAACGTACTGGAATCGATATAGACGTCTATCAGCCTATTCAGTATTTCCCTGACCAGACGATACCGCGCGGACTGCCCGCCGTCGGAGTCAACTACCCTCTGGATGTGTCGCCACTCCAATTTTGTGTAGTACATATCGCAAATGTCGCCGCTGGGAGCCACCAGGAGGTTCAGCTTCGTAGTTTCCTCACAGACCTCGCCATTTTCGCCAATCACGTATATTGGCTGATCGGATATTCCCTGGAGAAGATAGCCCGTGTTTTCGCAGACCACGTACTCGCCTAGTCCTAACTTGCGAGCGACTTTCGTCGGGATGGCGTCGCCGCCCACTCGATAGGCGGTTACCGGAGCGTCCACGGCATCGGACAGTCCCAGTTCCTCCTCGCCTTCGGTATCGCAACGGCACTCCATCGTCTCGTCCGCTGCCGTCATCCACTCGCCCGTGTCGGTCAGAGCGCACAGCGTCCCGACACAATCGTCGTTCGACTCCTCAAGCGCGGCCAATTTCTCTCTCGTCTGTGACAGCGAGACGAATGCGTCATCTATATCGTAGGTCAACATAATCTGAGGAACGCGCGTAGGGGCATCCCTTGTGGATGAGGGACGCTTCCTCTCTGGCAAGCGACTTCAACTACGTGTCGCAACTCCACGCACCAGCCAGTCCAAGCCGATAGAACTGATCGTTGCGAGGAACGCCCCGGTCAAGATCGTGGTAGGATACGATCCGTACTAGATCGCTGTTCCGAAGCCCACTGGGAGTTCCCCGTCATGACTACAGTAAACAGCTTTTCAGAAGAAGTGGCCAAGCAGCTCAAATGGTACGTTTACCGACTCATTGACCCTCGCAATGGAGAAACATTCTACGTGGGCAAGGGACAGTGGAATCGGGTTTTTGCGCACGCCGGCGGAGAGGACACGTCGCTGGCGCAGGACGATGAGGCGGAGATAATTGATCCGAAGTTGCAACGCATCAAGGACATTAGAGCCGCCGGACTGGAAGTGGGACACGTAATCCACAGACACGGACTCAGCACATCTAAGTTGGCGTATGAAGTCGAGGCCGCTGTTATTGACGCCTATCCGGGACTGACCAACAAAGTCAGGGGGCATGGAACGGGAGACTACGGCAGCCGCCACGTGGACGAAATCATTAGAGAGTACGCCGCAGAGGAATTTGAGATTGGGGAATCCTTGTTGATGATTTCCATAGGCAGCCATTACTACAAATGCGACACACCCTACGACGCGGTTCGCTATGCGTGGAAGATCGACGTGAATCGGGCGAAGGGCAAACTGGTGCTGGCGCGCCTCAGGCGACTGGTCGTCGGAGCCTACCGCCCCACCAAGTGGCTTCCCGCCACGCGCGAGAACTTTGCCGACCTGATAAAAACCTATGACTTTCTTATTGAACGCGACATGCCTGGCTATCATGGGTTCGTGGGAGACGACGCTGAACCAGAAGTCTGGGACCATTATGTGGGGAAGCGCGTTCCAAAGCGCATCCGCCTCGGTCAGAATCCCCGCCTCTATTTGCGCCCAGGGGACTAAGCGCCCTTCCTCGCCGGCGAGGCTTGCAAGCAGTCCAGCGGTATATCCGCGCCGCTGAAATGCTTGGCAGGCGTCAGACCGTCGCGAAGCGCATCTCCTATGCGCCGCGCTTCCCACTAATGCGAACATTGAGGCAGAAGCCAACGCGCCACGTACCACGCCGCCGCGTCCTTAACCCACTCGATCTCCAGATCCGCCAAGCTGGGCATGACTTCCTGGGACAGCAGGCGGACGGATTTCTCGTAGGCTTCCCTGTCCTCGGAGTGGTCGAAGGTCAGCCACAGTAGGGTGCCGAATCCGCCCACGGTGTCGTATAAGTCGCGCAGCTTGCGCTCGACCGTTTCGGGCGAGCCGACGATCCACAGGTTGTCGAGCATGTAGTCGAGCGTAACGTCGTCGTCCGGGATGGACTCGTCGTGCTTCATGAAGCTGACGAACGGGTATGCGCCGAATGAGAATAGCGGGCGCAGGTAGTCGCGCCAGGCCCGAGGTGGTCATAGCGGACAGAAGATACGATTCGAGATACAACAGCGAGTGGCTGCACCGGCGGGGAATCGCGCCGGTGATACACAAGCGCAGGCCCCGGAGCGGGTTCCACACCCGCGATAACGGGCAGACGTACTCGGAGAGGGGAAACTCCCCTGTGCGAGTGCGGACGCGAGAGACCGTACCTCGGGGTTGACCCCGGGACCGGCGAGCGCGTGTACGGCCTGGCCACGGACTGCGAACGCGGTGGGAAGTTCGAGGGCTTTTCCAGGTGCGATGTCGAGGTCCGCGTTAACCCCGGAGACGACATCCGTCTGTTCGGCGGGGCCATCCGAAGGGACGGTCCCGAGTGGGAGATGACGTACCGACAGCGCTGGAGCGTCGAGCGCGTGTTCAGCCGCTGGAAGGAGATCGCCGTCCTCGACAACCACTCTTTCAGTGGGCTGTCGATGGTGAGGCCGCTCGTCCTCACGATGGACCCACACGGGGGACTTGACGCCCGGAACGCTCCGCCACTCGTAGAAGCCGTTGGCTGGGATCAGGCGCAGCCGGCTCTCGAACGCGGACTGGAACGTCGGACGTTCGCTCAGCGTCTCGCCGCGCCGCGCTGTGGGAGACGGACCTGCTCCACCGCCCCGCCGGAGCGCAGCGCGCGCTGCCCCTGCCGGTCGAGGCCGACCTGGCTGAGACCTGCCGGAGATGTCAGGCTATGAGACCATGCTCGGCGAGTACGTCGTCATGGCGATACACCTGCGCTCCCACCTCATGGCCTACCTGCGGGATAGGCTGCCGAGCCATCTGATCCGCGCCGAAGACCTCGACAGGCTGGACGAAGACTCGCCGGGGGTCGTCTGCGGTTTGGCCGTCCGCCGCCAGCATCCCGCCGCCAACCCCATCTTCCTGACGCTCGAAGACGAAACCGGACGCTCGCCGATCGTCTTATGGCCCGCCGTGTTCGAGAAGTTTCGCTTCGAGATACGAGCGCAGGCCCTGATGGCCCATGGGCGGGCCTCCCGACGGCAGGACGTCATGAACGTCGTCGCCAACCGCGTCCGGGGCATCGAGCAGCCCCGCGTCCTGCCGCCATCGAGGAGTTGGAGGTAGGGCGTGGCGCGAACTGCCTTCCAAGACGCTCGATGCGCTCCGTATTCTTGCATCATAATGCTCCTCAAGGGGTAACAGATGCCGGCGATCGCCGGTCATAAGAGGGAACGGCCGCTCAA
>DAOULF010000252.1:0-2326 GCA_034420555.1 Dehalococcoidia bacterium | reverse complement strand
CTGATGCAACTCAACGCCGTAGCGCGTCGAGGCACCCCCTGGGTGAAACAGCACGCAAATAACCGAGTGCCTCTTCAGGCAGCTACGGCTTGACATTTAACACGGATACTACTATATGCAATGGCCTGCCGATTTGGGTGAATCCCAAAAGCAGACAACTTGGAGAATACTTGTCATCGGGATAATCCTCGATTATTCTTGCTTGAGATCCTGCTTGCGCTATCTCTCGTCTGCTGATGCCCCTTGGAAGTGAACGTCTGGGGGCGTGTAGGCTAAAGTAGAACTCTCCCACGGATAACTGGACGCGGACTTGTGCAAGTGTCTTCACTCCTGTCTGATGCCTATGTCCGGCTGCCAGCTCAAATCTCTAAAACTCGATTTCAGTAGCCGTTATTTCCTTCGCATCAGCGAAGTCGTATGCGTCGAGGGAGACCCGCTTAGCGGTCTTCCTGTCATCGCCTTGCAGTGCCGCGCGAACCGTCTCGATGTCGTCGTCGCTGAACATCTCTTCGCCGCAATCTACGCACACCTCGGCGGGAATGCCGTACACCATGACGAACTCCCCGTCAATCCGCAGTACCTTGTCGAGCGTCTCTACTCGAGCCCATCTGCTGTAGCAGACATCACATTTGCGCTCGATTTCCTTGCCCTTAGACATACAATCTATTTCATGGCGAGGCCTCCCCCTACGCCAACTGATACTCCTGTGTCGTTACTACTAGCTGGATGAGAGTTACGATGTTTTGCTCGGACTCGGCGTCGGAGAAGTCGAAGTCGCCCCACTTGGAGGCGTATTCGACCAGGCCGTCGCGGGTGCTGTCGAGCACGGGCAGGGGGCCGAGTATGTCCAGAACGGCGTCAACGACGCGCTCCGACGACATAGGCTGTCCGCCGGACATATCCTCGATGCGCTCGATTATGGCGCGAATTCCGATCTTGTCCGGGCTGTTCAGGAC
The DNA here is from genome assembly GCA_034420555.1 of Dehalococcoidia bacterium. Lineage (GTDB taxonomy): Bacteria > Chloroflexota > Dehalococcoidia > Lucifugimonadales > UBA1123 > VXRN01. The sequence continues at coordinate 1,370 of DAOULF010000252.1, read as the reverse complement.
GAGGCTGGCGAAGTTTACCCGCTGGACGTAGGAGCCGGTGTTGATCCACTCGCTGCCGCCCTGCCAGCCTTCGACGCTGGGAGGATTGAGCAGGCCCTGTCCCATTGCGGCGCACGCTCCGGCGGCGGCGTAGGTGTCGGTGGATGGCAGAGAGATGGGGCCGGCGATTCTGAGGGTGCCAACGACCATCTCGGCCGGGCTCTTGATGCGGGCGAAGCGGGAGGCTTCGGCCTTGAAGAAGTCGGAGTTGAACATGGCTCGCAGCATCGCGGTCATGTCGTAGCCGGAGTCGAAGTACGCCTGGGCCATTATTTCTATGGCCTCGGGGTCCTTGGGCTCGAAGTGAGGCCACTGGGGAACAGGCAGTTCGTCGGCGACGAAGAAGTGGTAGAGGTGGCGCGCTATGAACCGCGCGGTGGCGGGCTGGCGGCAGATGATGTCAACGACGTCCTCACCGTTGAAGTCGCCGGTCTCGCCCAGGAAATGCTTATCTTCGTGGTCGTGGTCATCGTCGTCGTACTCGAACTGCCAGGCGATGTAGCCGTAGGGCCGGGCGGTGTTGTTGCGCATCTTGATGGACATATAGTCGGGGTTGACGACGCGCCAGCCGGTGAATGCGCGGGAGCACTCCTTGATGTCGTCCTCGCTGTAGTTGCCCACTCCCATGGAGAAGAGTTCGAGGATCTCGCGTCCGTAGTTTTCGTTGATGGACTCTTTGTGGTTGTCCTGGTTGTCGAGCCACATGAGCATCGCGGGGTCTCTGGACAACTGGACCAGCAGGTCGCGGAAGTTGCCCATGCCGTATTCGCGGAACATATCTATCTGGTTGGTGACCATTCGGGCTTGTATCAACTTGGTGGCGGCGGTGGCGAATACGCGGTGCCAGAAGAGGCACATCTTCTCCGGCAGCACGGCGTCGGTGTTCACCATTCTGTAAACCCACTGGGCGGCGGCGGCCTGACCGTTGCGAAGGTCGGACTGGTCCACGTGGTAGCGTCGGATCAGGTCCACAGGTAGTTCGTCGGGCTCAGGTCGCGTGCTCAGGAGCTCTTCGACGGCTTCTTCGTAGCTCATGCCCATGTAGTGGCCAAGCTCGTTGGCGGTGGCCCCGAATCCGGCCCGCCTGAGCAGATGCGCCATAAGCGCAACATCTTGCTTACTTTGAACGGTCGTCATTCGCAATCTCCTTAGCTCAATCTGGTGTCGCTAGCGAGTATATCAGTTTTTAGTTTTCAGTTGTCAGGATTCGGCCAAAAGCGAACCTGTATCAACCTGGTCGGCTCTGCCCACGGTGCGAAAGTCCCTTCCCCCTTTGACGGGGGAAGGCTAGGATGGGGGTGACTCCCCTGCCTACTAAACTGATACAGGCT
>DAOULF010000251.1:0-8227 GCA_034420555.1 Dehalococcoidia bacterium | reverse complement strand
ATACTGTACCAATTTAGTCGGCGCTGCCAGTGGCGAGAAAATTCCCTTCCCCCTTGATGGGGGAAGGTTAGGATGGGGGTGACTCCCCTACCGACCAAGCTGATACAGGTTCTTCAAAGTCATTCACGGTTTCGTCTGATACTTCATTCTATGCTACAATTACGGCACGCATTCAGAACATACGTATAAATCGCCATTTATGGCGTAGGCTGAAAGATGGCGAGAGAACGCTTTCGTAGCTTCAACGCTGGGAAAACTCTGGGCAACGCTGGACGAAAACCGTCCCAGCCCAACCCTGTGACCCTCCCAGTTAGCGCCCAGCGCTTTTCCGGGTATTTATAAACTATAATATATGTCGCACCGTTCGCCGACTTTGCATGGCCTTGGTGAACGACAACATACGCTAGTAAAGAAACTCTGAGGTGAACTATGAGACTCGAAGGGAAAGTTGCGATTATTACAGGCGGCGCGAACGGCATGGGCGCCGAGGAGTGCAGGATATTCGCGCGTGAGGGCGCGAAGGTCGTCATAGCCGACGTCATGGAAGAGGAGGGCAGGCAGGTCGAGGCCGAGATAGCGGAGTCGGGCGGCGACGCGGTGTTCATGAAGCTCGACGTTACCAGCGAGTCCAACTGGGAAGAGGCCCTCGAGGCGACGCTTGCGCGATACGGCAAGTTGGATATCCTCGTCAACAACGCAGGCATCAGCGGTACGCATCACCCGGACACCTTGAGCACCGAGGCATGGGACAACTTCATGGACATCAACGCCAAGGGCGTGTTCCTGGGAATGAAGACCGTTATCCCGCAGATGCAGGAGGCGGGCGGCGGCTCCATCGTGAACATATCCTCCATCAGCGGCATCGTGGGCCAGAACGTCATCCACATGGGATACAATGCCTCCAAGGGCGCGGTGCGCATAGTGACCAAGTCCGCCGCTGTGCAGTACGCCGAGGACGGCATAAGGGTAAACTCCGTGCATCCGGGCGCCATGCCCCCGATGCGCTCCTCCAGCGCGGCCAGGGACCCGGATATGCGCAGCAACATGGTGAACCTGGGTGTGCCGATGCGTCGCATCGGGCGCGTCGAGGAGGTCGGCTACGCCGTGCTCTTCCTCGCCTCCGACGAAGCCTCGTACATAACCGGCGCCGAACTGGTCGTGGACGGTGGATTCACGGCGATGTAAGTCCGAGAAGTGAAATGAAGCGACGGCCAAACACTCAAGCGTATGCCTACACTGACACCACGGAGGCATTGGTATGAAGGCAATCACGGGAGCGACGTTGATAGACGGCAATTGCGGCTCGCCGCTGCCGGATGCGGTTGTGCTGATTGAAGGCAGCGACATAGTGAACGTTGGCGACGCCCAATCGGCGCCGATCCCCGACGGCGTGGAAGTGATCGAGGCCCAGGGAATGACGCTGATGCCGGGGCTGATAGATACGCACGATCACCTGGCGTCGTTCAGCTACGAAATTGCCAGCAGGTGGGGTATTACCGAGCCGCGCTCCACCCGCCACCTGCGAATCGCGTCCGTGCTGCGCCAGACGCTTGAGTCCGGCTACACGATGGTAAGAGACGCCGGAGGTCTGGACGCCGGATTTCGGATGGGCGTGGACGAAGGACTCGTGCCTGGGCCGCGCCTGCACGTGGCGCTGGGCTTCATTACGCCGACCGGGGGCATGGGCGACAGGGTGAGCCCGCTGGGTTACAGGCCGCCCGAAGGGGAAGATTCGGGGCTGCCTTGGGGAGTGGCGGATGGGCCGGAGGCCATGCGAGCGAAGGTGCGTGAGATGGTCGGCGCGGGCGCGGACGTGATAAAGACCGCGACTACCGGCGGCGCCAGCTCCACCGCCGGGCTGGGACCTAAGAACGTGCTGTTCGAGCGCGCGGAGCTAGAGGCGCTGGTGGATGAAGCGCACAAGAGGGACCGTCGCGTCATGTGTCACGCGCTCGGAGGCGAGGGCCTTCGCATGGCAATCGAGGTGGGCGTGGACTCCATCGAGCACGGCACGTATCTCGACGAAGACCCGCAACTGCTCGAGATGATGGCGGAAAAGGGGATCTGCTTCACGCCTACCTTTAGTGTGTACACCTTCCACGCGACCCGCGGAACGCCGCACGGCAGGGCGCGCACCCTGGCGCTGCGCGAACACCACGTCAAGAGCCTGCAAATGGCCCTGGAGTACGGCGTTACGGTGACTGCCGGCACCGATGAGGGCGGCTGGGAACACGGCAACAACGCGCACGAATTGAGCTGCCTCGTGGAGGCCGGGATGACTCCTATGCAGGCCATCGTAGCCGCCACGAGCGACGCGGCCTCCTGTGTCGGCATGGGAAGCGAGATCGGCAGCGTCGAGGCGGGCAAGAAGGCTGACATCATCCTCGTGGACGGCAACCCGCTCGAAGACGTAACGATACTGGAGCGCGGCGATGCGGTCCGGTACGTGATGAAGGACGGCGTTACCTATTTCGACAAGCGCTAGCGCAGGATGCTAGTCCGTATCATTCGAGCAGTATCAGGAGGTGCAGTCATGGCCGATAGCCGACTCGCAATAGATGGTGGAACGCCGGTTGTATCGGAGCCTCTGCCGACGGGGGTGTCCGGCCCCAGTGTCATAGGGGACGAGGAGATAGCGGCGGTTACCGAGGTACTCAGGGGCCAGGACCTTTTCCGCTACCCCAAGTCCAAGAGTGAGGCGGCGAGGTTCGAGGAAGAAGCGGCGCAGCGCCTGGGCGTGGAGTATGCGTTGATGGTCAACTCCGGCACCAGCGCTCTTATCAGCGCCCTCACCGGTGTCGGCGTAGGTCCAGGCGACGAAGTCATCGTTCCCGGATACACCTATATCGCCACCGCCGCGGCGGTGATGGCCACCGGGGCCGTGCCTGTAATCGCGGAGATAGACGAATCTCTCGGACTCGATCCACAGGACCTGGAGCGGAAAATTACCCCGCATACGCGGGCAGTCGTGCCTGTCCACATGCGCGGCGTACCTGCGCGCCTGGAGGATATACTTGCGGTCGCGCGTAAGCACGGACTGAAGGTGGTGGAAGACTGCTGCCAGTGTGTCGGGGGATCCTACATGGGCCGAAGCGTGGGCGCATACGGCGACGCGGGCGCGTGGAGCCTGAACTACTACAAGACGATATCGTCAGGCGAGGGCGGGCTGGTGTTTACGAACGACCGCGACATATACGAGCGGGCCTGCTTTGCCGCGGACCCGGGTCTGCCCATGTGGACGGCCAGCGATGAAGGCGTGGAGTGGCGCAACGAGCCGTTCCCCAGGCAGACATACCGGCCCAGCGAGGTGCTGGCTGCCATCGTCCGTGTGCAGTTGTCCAAGCTCGACGACATCCTCGATCACCAGAGGTCTCTCAAGCGCGCCTTCATGGAAGGCCTGGAGGAGGCGAGGGGATACAGAATCCAGCACGTGGATGACCCGGAAGGGGACACAGGCGTGTCGGCGTCTGTCATAGTCCACGACAAGGAGTTGGCGGTTGGCTACGCGCACGCGCTCAACGCCGAGGGTGTCCGAGCGGCCACGGTGTACAATGACGGCTTCCCCGACAGGCACATCTACACCTACTGGGACTCGATACTGGAGAAGCGTTCTCACCATCCATCGGGATACCCGTGGAACGATCCGAACTACAAGGGAAATGTCGAGTACTCCAAGGATATGTGTCCTCAGACGTTGGACATCCTGGGACGCAGCCTGCGGTTCGACTTCAACATGAATATGACGGTCGAGCACGCGAGGCTCATGGCCGAAGCGCTGAACAAGGTGGACGCGGCTGTCGGAGGTTAGTCCGTCGCCAACCCTCGCCGGTTCGCCAGCGATCTCGGAGTCAGTTCGTAGAGCGGTTCGTCTCCCCGGAAGAACCGCTCCAGCTCATCTACCATAAGGGTAAAGAAGCGCTGGTAACTTACCCGCGTAACGCCCGCTATGTGCGGGCTCAGGAACATGTTCGGAAGCCCGATGATTTCGCTGTCCGGCGGAATCGGCTCCGGGTCGAACACGTCTAGCCCCGCTACGATGTCTCCGCGCTTCAGCCGGGCTATGAGCGCGTCGCTGTCCACGATGGCTCCGCGTGACACGTTCACGAACACCGAGTTGGAGGGGATCATGTCCAACTCGCGCCGTCCGATCATTCCCTCTGTGGCGGGTGTGAGCGGAGCTAGGCAGACGACGACATCGGACCCGGACAGTACGTTCTCGAGTGAGGTCTTGACGACGCCTATCGCGTCCGGTATCTCGCTGGCCAGGTAGGGGTCGTACACGCGAATGTCCACCTCGAACGGACTCAGGTACTTGACCAGCCTGCGCCCTATGTGACCGCATCCGATGAGTCCGACCCGCTTGCCGGTCAGTTCGCCCTGGACGTATCCGAACTCGTTGTCAGTAGCTACGGGTGCTTCTCCCGCCAGGATGCTCCTGAAACTCGCCCCCGCGTTGCGCAGCGATATGAGGATCAATGCGAGCGCCCATTCAGCGACCGGGTAAGATGAACCCTGTGTGGTATCTACGGTTCGGATGCCGCGCTCCCATGCCGACTCCACGTCTATGCGGTAGGCGAACCTGTCTCCCTCCAACTCGCCGATGAGCTTGAGGCTGGGAGCGGCGTCCATGACGTCCGCGCTGATAAGCGGCGAGCCGTGGGATACTATGATGCAGTCCACGTCACCAACACATTCCACAAGCTGTTCGATGGCTCCCGGGTCCTCGTTCGGCCCGAACTCGACGCCTCCCTCCAGATGCAGCCACTCCCAGTCCGACATCGCGGAGAGCCTGTCCAGGTCCGAAGGCAAGAAGCTCATATCCCGCACACGCTGATTGCATACGATCAGAACCTTGTGTCTGGAATCTGTCATGGCTCTCTCCTCGAAGGGCATGGGACTGTGGAACGGCCTATGCTGGTAGCATATCATGTAGAAGTCGCGACTACTTGAAACAGGGTTGGGGAGATCAAGATGAAACGCATTGTCGTTACCGGCAAGAGTCAGTGCGCTTTGGAGGAAGTTGACGATCCCCGGGTCGCCGATAATTACGCCAGAGTGAAGATATACTCCGCCCCAATGTGTACCGAATTTCATCAATTCCTGAGCGGCGATACAGGCCCTCTTGGCGGTCATGAAGCCGCGGGCGAAGTGGTCGAAATCGGGCAGGCCGTGACCCGTGTCAAACCCGGAAACCGCGTGGTGGTGATGCCGTCGAGCGGCTGCGGCGTCTGCGACCTGTGCCTTTCGGGTGATCATATCTATTGCCAGGACAAGAAGGATCCAAACGCCATCTGCGGCATCGAGACCGGCACGACCACCTATGCGCAGTATTGCGTACAGCAGGATTGGCTGCTGGTGCCACTGCCGGATGATCTCTCCTACGACTACGCTAGTATGGCCTGCTGTGGACTGGGACCCGCTTTCAACGCCAACCACACCATGCGGGTCGCGGCAACTGACACGGTGTTGGTCTCAGGACTGGGGCCGGTCGGACTCGGTACCGCGGCAATCGCTCTTTACAGAGGCGCGCGGGTCCTCGGACTCGAATCGAACCCCTACCGCGCCGAACTTGCCAGGGAGATGGGTGTCGAGGTGGTCGTTGATCCAACCGGCGACGATGCACTTGAGCAGATCATGGAGTTGACCGAGGGCAGGGGAGCGCCCAAGAGCGTCGAGTGCAGCAGCGCTGAGACGGCGCCCGATTTCCTGGTGAAGGCCGCGGCCAGGAGGGGTATGATAGCCTCGCCGGGCTGGGGAGGCCCAATGAACGCGCGCGAGATCAACGCCAAAGGGCTGACGGTGTACGGATGCTGGCATTGGAATCACTTGCAGGATACCCAGGCAATGATGGGTACGATTCGTGGAGCGAAGTCCCTACTGGACAAGATGATTACTCACACCTTCCCGTTCTCCCAGGTTCAGCAGGCGCTTGAGACCAGGGCCGGCAACCAGTGTGGTAAGATCATCCTCCACCCATGGGGCTCGTAAGGGTAGGCAAATATACCGTCAGCTATGAATACCGATCAACAGACCCCCTCTCCCTGATGGAGAGGGCTGGGGTGAGGGTAATTGCCAGCCACCCGTAGGAAGACTGACAATCCTTCCATGGACTCCATAGAGGCAAACCCTCGTGGTTGCCCCCTGGTCGGGAATCAGGAAGGTAATGGCACATTCTCATGGATAAACAACTATGGCTCGAATTTAAGGGAACGGCAGGTCCCGGTCTGGGCAAGCGCATCGTACTTGTCAGCGGGGATGAAGAGTATCGCTCCGAAGAAGCGCTTCCCATGCTGGCGAAGATTCTGTCGTCTCACCACGGCTTCGATTGTACTGTCCTCTTCGCCATCAACCCTGAGACGAGCGAGATAGACCCTGACTGCCAGACCAACATCCCGGGTCTTGACGCGCTCGACACCGCCGACCTCATGATAATCTTCGTCCGCTTCCGCGAGCTGCCCGATGAACAGATGAAGCACATCGTGGACTACGTCAATTCAGGACGTCCGATCATCGGACTGAGAACCGCAACCCATGCCTTCCAGTACAGCCGCAATACCGACAGCCCCTACGCCAAGTACGACTGTACCAACGAGGAGTTCAAGGGTGGTTTCGGACGCCAGGTACTTGGTGAGACGTGGGTCGCTCATCATGGACATCATGGATTCGAGAGCACCCGCGCCCTGATCAATCCATCGTCGAAGGACCATCCTGTCCTGAAGGGAGTCACCGACGTGTGGGGAACGACGGACGTCTATGCGGTTGGCGAGTTGACCGGAAATCCACAAGTTCTATTGGATGGTCAGGTTCTTACGGGTATGAAGCCTGACGACGACCCCAAGCTAGATACGCCAACGATGCCCATTGCGTGGGTCAAAGAATACACCGGCGACGAAGGCAAGGCATCGCGGGTGTTCTGCACCACTATGGGCGCTGCCACCGACTTGCTGAGCGCCGACCTGCGCCGCCTGGTGGTCAACGCCGCCTACTGGGGGATGCGTATGGAGGATGACATAGATCCAAGCAGCAGCATCGGTCTGGTGGGATCATACGAGCCCGCCGAGTTCGGCTTTGGCACGTATATAAAGGGCCGTCGAGTTTCCGATTACCGATAGTCAAAACCCGCCTCTGCCACACAGACCGGCAGAACCCATCTTCCCTTCTTTGACAGGCGTGGCTCGCATCAATAGTATGGTTGCATGAGCAGAATGAATAAGAGCATCGGAATCGTGGGCTGCGGCGCTATCGGGCGCAAGGTGGCGTCCGAACTGGACGCCGGGACCGTGCCGGGCGCCGTTCTCGGCGGCATAACCAGCCGGAACCTGGATCGCGCGAGGCGGTTCGCCTCGACGCTTGACCGTCCTCCTCCCGTGATCGAGCTGGACAGGCTCGTGCAGATTTCCGACCTGGTGGTTGAGGCTGCGCCCGCAAGCGCGATGGGGGCGATTGCGGTGGCGACACTGTCCGCCGGCAAGGACCTGATGGCGCTCAGTGGGGGAGCGCTGCTGGAACGGGACGACCTGTTTGGCCTGGCTGAGGAGAACGGGGCCACCATCTACGTGCCCTCCGGCGCGATAGCCGGGCTAGATGGCATCGCGGGAGCGTCCGTCGGACGCATAGACTCGCTGGTTATGACCACGCGCAAGCCACCCGACGGGCTGAAAGGCGCTCCCGGAGTCAAAGCCTCGGGCGTTGACCTCGACGACATCTCCGAGCCGACCGTCGTTTACGAAGGCCCGGCTCTCGATGCTTGCAGACTCTTTCCGGCTAACGTGAACGTCTCCGCCGCTCTCAGCATGGCAGGACTAGGGCCGCGCCGGACGCGCATCCGCATCTACGCCGACCCCACGGTGGACAGGAACACACACGACATAGTAGTCGAGGGCGAGTTCGGCAGGCTGAGCATACTCATCGAGAACATACCCTCCGAATCCAATCCCAGGACGGGAAAGCTGTCCGCCCTGTCCGCTCTAGCGACCCTGCGGCGAATAACGTCGCCCCTACAAGTCGGAACGTAGCGAACTCCCCTCGCAATGGACGCGCCCGGACTGAAAGCCTATGCAAAGATTGGGGCGTTCACAATTCGCTGACCGCCCATGCTGCCTACTTCGCTTTCCTCTTCCCTCGACTTTGTACAAAAGCTAGACAGAATATGAAAGCGGGATAAGCTAGACGGACCAATCCTTCACGAGAGGTACCGCCCGTGCTCATCCCGCCAGACACAATTGTA
>DAOULF010000250.1:0-35445 GCA_034420555.1 Dehalococcoidia bacterium | reverse complement strand
CAAGGGACTGGGGCAGTTCGACGGCAAAGTGTGGCGATTCGGACTGATGGGCGAATCCAGCCGGGCGGACTATGTTTTGCTCGCTCTCTCCGCCCTGGAAAACATACTGCCGACGGTCGGCTACGAAGTCGCTCCCGGAGTGGCGGTGTCCGCGGCCAGCAGGGCGCTGGGAGCCGTCTGAATCAGGATATTCAGGATAAGAGCGGCGCAATCACTCAGCAAGTCTCAGGACACCCGATACGCATTACCAGGAGAGAAGTATGTACGTAATCATCGCTCCCATACAGATCAAGGAAGGCTTCAAGGAACAGTTCATCGAGGAGATGATCGGGGACGCGGTTGGCTCCGTGAACGACGAGCCGGGCTGCATCCGGTTCGACGTGATACAGGACGCCGAGGATCCGAATCGGATCTGGCTGTACGAGGTCTATGTGGACGAGGCCGCCTTCGAGGCGCACACCCAGGCTCCGCATTTCGAGAGGTGGCGAGACGCCACAGCCGACTGGCGCGAAGACTCCGGTCTTCAAGGCGCCGGACGCGGCGCGTCCAACATCTGGCCCCCCGACGATCACGATCAATGGAAGTAGCTGCGTGTCCGCCGACCTCGCGCCACGGATTAACGTTCGTCGTGTGCGGGCAAGCGACATCCCCCAACTGATCTCCGCGCTTGCTCCTGAAGTGAGCGCAACGCAAGTCGGCAGCCGGTTTCAGGAACACCTCGACGGCTACCGCGAGATGCTAGTGGCTGAGTTAGACGACAATGTGGTGGGCACGGTATCCACGTCAGGACATCGCTTTCAGATCCCGGAATCGTTGCGGATGTTAGCGCTTGACGTCGGCTCCGCCTATCGTCGTCAGGGCATCGGTACACTGCTAATCGAGGCCGTGGAAGCCAAGGCCCAACGCGAAGGATTCTCCAAGGTCAACTTGGAGGTCGCGCTGGGCAACGATGGCGCATTGCGCCTGTATGAAAGTCTGGGCTATCGTAGTGTGGGCTCACCGGTCACAGACCGTTGGACACGGACGACTGAGGACGGCAGGCGCGAACAGGTTGAAGAGAGTTCTTGGATGATGGTCAAGGATGTATGAACGCTCTTACTGCGTTGATGAGTTTAGTGCTTTAGGTGGTCAGTTCTCTGCGCATCTGGGCGAGGCCCATCGGCCCCAGCGACAGCGCGCGCGTATGCCACTCCTTGAGGTCGAAGCCCGCGCCCAGCTTGCGCTTTGATTCCTCGCGGGCGGACAGCCACTCTCGCTCGCCGACCTTGTAGCTGATGGCCTGGCCCGGGATGCCGAGATAGCGGCTCACCTCGCTCGTTACGAAGTCCTCAGGGAAGCGGCCCTTGAGCTTGATGAATTCAAGACCCAGATCTCGGTTCCAGGTTTCGCCGGGATGGAAAGGCTGGTCTCTGGGGATCTCAAGCTCCAGGTGCATACCGATGTCAATGATGACGCGCACGGACCTGAGCGCTTGCCCCGCCAGCATACCGAGATAGTAGTCGGGATTGTTCAGGTAGCCGAGTTCTCCCATCAGTCGCTCGGCGTACAGAGCCCAACCCTCGGCGTGTCCCGACGTGCCGCCGAGAAGCCTCTGGAATCTCGAAAGTCTGTCGGACAGATAAACGGTCGTTCCAAGCTGAAAGTGGTGTCCCGGGACGCCCTCGTGGTAGGCAATCGAGACCTCGCCCCACAGCGGGAAGCGCGTCTTGCCGCCGGTCGGATACCAGGTGCGGCCGGGACGGGAGAAGTCCTCGGACGGATGTGTGTAGTACATGGCGAGCGCGCCGCCCGGAGGGGCGATCATCGCCTCTATCTTCTTCACTGGGTCCGCTATGTCGAAGTGGACGCCGTTCAGTTCGGCGATGGTGCGGTCCTGGAGATTCTGCATCCACTCCTGGAATTCATCCACGCCCTCGATAGCGCGGTCCGGATCGGCTTCCAATATCTGGACTACTTCCTCTATGGAACTGCCGGGTGAAATCTTGTCGGCCGTTTTCTCCATCTCGGAATCAACCCATGCGAGCTGCTCCCATCCCCATTCGTAGGTGTCGCGCAGGTCGAGTTCGATTCCGTTGTAAACCCGCGCGCCCAGGGAGTAGCGTTCCTCGCCAACGGCGTCGCGGTCGGAGGCTCCGGGGATGTATGTCTCCCGGATGAATTGGGCGATTTCGGCGATTCCGCGGTTGGCGGATTCGGCGGCGGCTCGCAGGTCAGACTCTATGGACTCCGACTCGATGCCGGACCGTCGGAAGGCGTCAGCGAGGCTCTGGAAGAACGACTCCTGGCCCTCTGCGCTGCCGTTCCAGATGTCGCACTGGTCGACCGTTTCGATAGCCTGGCGCTTGGCTACGACGAGACCACGTTCCAGACCCTCTTCCAGCGTCCTGCGATAGCTGGCAATCCCTTCAGGGATGAGCGACATTCTGGATGCGATATTTGCCCAGGCCTCCTCAGTGTCACGGGGCATTAGGTCGAACACCTGCCTCATGCTGTGAATCGGGCTGAATATCATGCTCAGGCTGCGGAAATGCTCGTCGGCGTCGTGCCTGTCCAGGCTGAGTCTTAGGCTATCCATCATCGCTTCACGCGCGATCCGGTCGTAGTCACCCTCAACGGGCGCGACCTCAAGCTGGGCCAGCGTAGCGCGGTCGAGCTCGGCCTCCGCCTCGGCAGCCTCGGGAGAGAAGTCGTTCATCCTGTGGTCGTGGCCCGGGACACCCATGTAAGTCGCGCTGAGCGGGCTCATTTCAGCGACTTTCTCGACGTACTGGTCGGCTATATCGAAGATCTGGGACATGGTTTGTATGGTTGCTCCATGATGAAATTGAGATTTTAGGAATGTATCATAGCATCTGGTGACGCGAGACGCGACGACCTAGGAAGCGCGGACCGAGCCTTTCGATTATCAACGTTGAGCGAAGCTCACATATCAATACGGCTTCTATCCTCATAGAGGAAACCCTTGTGGTTGCCCTTAGCTGGAAACTGAATCGGACAATCGAAGCGCCTGGCGCAGTCTTGAGACACTCTTTCACTCGACAGAACATCAATGCTATAATATGTCTGGCCAACTAACCGCGGAGTCACTGAACTTTACATAAATAGGAAGTTATCAAACATAATTTCGCCGACGAGAAATTCTCGGCCCAAAGCTAACAACAGGTGATGACAGGTCGCTTCCAAGTGTTCTAATCACCTAATCCGCTTGGAAACTCACTTGGAACCCCACCTGTACAGTATAAATTATAACTTATGCCCAACGCTCCGGACTCAAACCGACGACTTCTAAAAATATTGTCCAGCGCGTAACATCAGTTGTATAAAACCAATTAGACTTCTCGGAGGCAGGCATTGCAGAAACGAACATTGGGACGAACGGGACATGAGAGTACAGTCGTCACGTTTGGCGCGTTCAGCGTCGGGTATGTTGGACAGGATGAGGCTGACGAGGCTATCCGGCTGGTTCTCGATCATGGCGTGAACCACATTGATATAGCTCCGTCTTACGGGGAGTCCATGGAGCGCATGGCCCCCTGGATGCCCGAGATACGGGATAGGGTGTTCCTGGGGTCCAAGACCAGGTTCCGCTCGAGGGATGATGCTTGGCGCGACGTGGAGAGCATCATGAAGAGGATGAACGTAGAAGACTTCGACCTGTTCCAGCTTCACTCGGTCGTCAATCTTGACGAACTTGATAAGGCCACCGCCAAGGGCGGCGCGCTTGAGACGCTGGTAGAGATGCGAGAGCAGGGCCTTACGAAGTGGCTTGGGATAACGGGACACGGGCCGTATGTGCCGAGCACGATACTGGAATCTCTGCGGCGGTTCGACTTCGACGCGATTATGTTCCCGCTGAACCCGGCTATGGCGCGCAATCCGGGCTACAGGCGCGACTCGGAAGCGCTCTTGGAGGAAGCCAATTCCAGGAATGTTGGTATCCAGACCATCAAGATGATCGCCCGCGGCGGATGGGACGGAATCGAGAAGGATTGCCACACCTGGTACGATCCGCACCGCGAGCAGGCCGACATAGACAAGTCGCTGTGGTGGGTATTGTCCCAGCCGATGCACACCGCCCCAAGCTGCGGAGAGATAAGCCTGCTTCCCAAAGTTCTGGACGCTGCCGAACGCTTTAGTCCGCTAAGCGAGCCGGAACAAGAGGAAGTCGTTGCGAGCCAGCGTCCTCCGGTTGATCATCCCGCTCTGGCGATACCGGCTGCTGCTGACTAGGTTCTGTTGACATTTGATATTTCAGGTATCTAAACGTCCGTAGTGATAGCCACGTTAGCTACACTCCGCACTTCTGGATTCCCGCTTTCGCGGGAATGACGAGAAATGTCAACACGGCCTAGACCACGCCCTCTTCTCTAAGGGTCGAGACTTGCTCGGAATTCATTCCGAGCAGGGAGGTCAGCACTTCCTCTGAGTGTTCTCCCAATAGAGGAGGCGGCGTGACTTGTACGTCGTTGCCTTCGACCTTTACGGGGCAGCCGATTACCTGGTAGTCGCCGCGAGCTGGGTCGCGCATATCAATGACTATCTCGCGCGCCTTGAGATGCGGGTCCCGGAGAACTTCGCACGAATCCTGGACTGCTCCGGCGGCTATGCCGAGTTCGGTCAGCGTTCGCATGGCCTCATGCTTGGTGATTGTGCGCGTCCATGCGCTGATGATCTCCTCGACCTCGTCGGGGCGTTCCGCCCTTGCCTCGTGTGTAGCGTAGCGTGGGTCGCCAATCAGGTCGGCGCGGTCGGCGAGCGCGAGAATCGTGTCCCAGGAGTCGCCGGCCAGCACTATGGCTATGTAGTCGTCCGTGCCGCCGGGCTTGCACGGATAGATCAGCGGCGGACCGCCCCATGGCGTATTTCCCTTTCTCTCCGCCGGAAGGCCGCTGTTGAAGGTGTCTATCATGCGGGCGCGCATCAGGTTCACGACGCCATCCTGCATAGAGACCTCGACGCGCTGGGGTTCTCCCGTGGCGTCGCGCTGTCGCAACGCCGCGAGCATCCCGATAGCGGCGTGCAGCCCTGTGCCTGAGTCGCCGATGCCTGCGCCGACGAAAGTCGGCCCGCGTCCGGGTTCGCCCTGCGCGCTTATCGCGCCGCCCATCGCCTGGGCTATATGCTCAAAACTCTTGACATGGGCGTTGGGGCCATAAGAGCCGAAACCCTTGATCGCGCAGTAAACAACGCGCGGGTTGGCGGCTTTGAGCGTACCATAGCTCAGACCAAATCGCTCCATCTGTCCAGGCCCGTAATTCTCCACCACGATGTCGGACTTCTCGACTATCTTCAGGAATATCTCCCTGCCGGCTTCGGTCTTCAGGTTGAGCGTGATACTGCGCTTGTTCGCGTTGAAGACGATGAAGTAGAAGCTGTCCACATCGTCTTTGATCGCCATTTCGTGTCGGGTGCGGTCGCCGACGCCCGGCTCTTCGATCTTGATGACGTCCGCGCCCAGAAAGGCGAATAGCTGGGTACAGGACGGCCCCGCCTGAACCTGTGTCAGGTCTGCGATGCGTATTCCTTCCAGCGGGCCGGGCATGGGGCGTCTCCCGCGCGGGGCGTTCGGAGTTGGGTGGCTGGGGCGGGATATTTCGCCCGCCCCAGCGCTATGCTATGGGGTTAGCGGGTGGGGTCAGCGACCGAATTCGGCGGCTATCCGCTGGCCTACGATGTCTTCCTCGCCCTCGTAGAGGCCGAAGACATGGAGGTCTATGTGCTCCTCGCCCTCGCGGACGCGCGTCCAGATAGGCGGGTCACCCGCCTTGAGCCTGTCCACCAGGTCCTGTGCGGAGAAGCCCGCCACTTCGGGGTCAACCTCGAGATGCACACCGAAGGGCTGGTGTCCGATGATGTTGTCAATCAGTTCGACCTTCAGTCCTGGGATACCTCTGATGTGCGTGAGGATAGCCTGGCTTCTCTGTTCCACTTCGGCGAGACGTGTTTCGTGGTCCATCGTGAACCAGCGCTTGACGGCGGCGAC
This sequence comes from Dehalococcoidia bacterium, assembly GCA_034420555.1. Classification (GTDB taxonomy): domain Bacteria; phylum Chloroflexota; class Dehalococcoidia; order Lucifugimonadales; family UBA1123; genus VXRN01. Next base: position 29,462 of record DAOULF010000250.1, on the reverse strand, counting down.
CGCGCCGATCATCTCCTGGCGGTCAACCTTGTGGGGGCGACCGATGCCGCGAATTCGTCGGCCCTCGTAGCCGACGAAAGACTGGTATCCGAGCTTGCGTATGAAGTCCTCGGTGCCGAGCGCGAGTCCGGTGGACTGCGGCGCGCCCATGTACTTGGCGGCTATGCACTGGAAGTCGGCGCCCATGCGAACGTACTTGCCGAAATTGTCGAGCGGGTAGATCTGGCCCGCCGCGTCAACGGTTACGGCCACGCCATGCTCTCTCGCGATTTCTATGCAGTCTTCAAGCGGCAGGATGTTGGGGTCGGGTTCCTGCTCGACAGCATAGAAGTGGACGGCGGCGGTGTTCGGGCCGATGGCGCTCTCGAGGTCCTCGCGAGTGGTTCCCTCGTCCGAGCCGAACTCCACTAGCTTGGCGCCGGAAGTTTCGAGGCAGCGGTCGTACCAGTACCTCTGCCGACGCTGGATGAGGAATTCATTCTTCATTCCGGTCGTGTCGGGGAGTTGCTGTATGCGGTCGTCATCATCTCCGGCCATGACAGCGGCGGCGGCCAGAGTTAGAGCGGATCCGGCGCCGGACGTTATCCAGGCGGCGGGCACGTCTGCCATGTCCGCGACGGCCTGGCCGGCCTTCTCCTCCAGTTCCATCAGAGGTATGTAGGCCACGCCCGCGGCCTCCATCGCCTCCTTGACTTCGGGCGCGGGAGTCGAACCGCCGAGCATTGTCACGCTGCCGATAGCATTGATTATCGGCTGGGCGCCGATGTCCTTATAAACCTGTCCCCATTCAGAATCGGCCATTAGAGTACCTCCTGGAAGGCCACGTCGCTGGTATGTCCAACGGCGGTCTTTTTTGCGCTGATTTTCGTTTGCCAGTATATACCAATGCGGCTGTGGGTCAACGGCCTCACTGATAATTCATGCCCAGAGATTAAATTGTCTGCCAGTAGCGACGGCCCTCCAGCCTGACGAACCTGCCCACGTGCCGGTCTGGGTGGAAGTGTCCGGCGGCGACCAGCATCTCCTCGCGCTCGGCCCTGTCCATGAACGCCTTGCGAGAGCGGCGCGTGTCGTCGGGGCTGGTATCCACGAAGGCGCACCAGTCCGGTTCGTGTATCTGGACCGGATTGTGTATCAGGTCGCCGATGATGGCGGCCTTCTCGCCCTGCGAGCTAATGAGAATTACCTGGTGACCGGGGGTGTGGCCCGGCGTCTCCAGCGTGGTTATCTCGTCGGTGACGTTGTGACCGTCGTCTATGAACTCTATGAGACCGAGGTCGTTGAGCGGTATGACGTTCTGGGTGATGTGTGGTGCTTCCGGCAGTACGTCGGGCTGCATGAAGTGTTCCCAGTCCTTGCGCGGGCCTAGGTACTGCGCTCTTGGGAAGTAGGGCTTGTCGGCGTTGCCCGAACTGTCCACGTTCCAGCCCACGTGGTCGGGATGGAGGTGAGTGTGTATCACGATGTCAACGTCTTCGGCGCCGACTCCCTTGGCGCGCATCTGGCCGATGAGGTCGCCGGTCCGGTTTTCGAGGTGGGCGTGCGGGCCGGGGCCCATGCCGGTGTCTACCAGGATGATCTTGCCCTGCGACCTCACGAAGAACGAGCCGTAGTAAAGCTGGAGCAGTCCGTTTTCGAGAACCTCGTCCTCGTAGGGCGCCCATGCGTCGCGCGGGTAGTCCCGGATGAAGATTGTGGGGTCGCGCGGCGGGGGAATCATGTCCAGTACCGCGACTATCTCGACGTTTCCGACTCGTATGTTGTCTGCCATCTTCTGATTCTCCTGACAGGAATTGGTTGGGTTGTTGGCGCAGACAGGATACCATGAACGGGATTGCGAGTCTGGGAAGGATGTAATCTCTGATTGTTGTAGAATGGGAGACGACGAATCCGATGTATAGCTTCCGATTATTTCGGACAGGTGGAAGTGGAGCAGATGTCTGAGAGACTTACGCTGTATGAGGTCAGGAACGGTATCGCCGTTCTGACTCTGAACAATCCGCGTCGGCGGAACGCGCTATCCATGGCGATGATGGACGAGATGCTTGGGCATCTCGATAGCGCGGAGAATGACAGCGCGGTGCGTGTCGTGCTGATTCGCGCGGAGGGGCCGGTGTTCAGTTCGGGGCATGATCTGCGTGAACTGGCGGAAGGCGATATGGAAGACCAGACTATCCTGTTCGCTCGATGCACTGAGTTGATGGAGGCCGTGCGCCTGCTTCCCAAGCCTGTCATAGCGCAGGTGCAGGGGCTGGCAACCGCGGCGGGCTGCCAGCTTGTGGCGACGTGCGATCTGGCTGTGGCCTCTGAGGATGCGGGCTTTGCCACTCCTGGCGTGGACATCGGACTGTTCTGCACGACTCCGGCGGTTGCGGTAGGCAGAGCTGTGTCTCTAAAGAAGACTATGGAGATGCTGCTGACGGGACAACCGATCCCTGCGTCCGAGGCGCTGGATGCCGGCCTCGTGAACCGGGTGGTCCCGGCGGACAGGCTGGAGGAAGAGACGATGGCGCTGGCGGCGAAGGTGGCTTCGGCGCCTATGAGTACGGTTTCGATTGGCAAGTCTGCGTTCTACCGCCAGATGGCGATGGACAGGCCGCAGGCTTATGAATTGGCCCAGCGTGTTATGGTCGAGAATCTCCAGACGGCGGACGCGAGAGAGGGGATTGGGGCGTTTCTGGAAAAGCGTGAGCCACGCTGGCATAGCTAACATTATGGAAGGAGATGTCAATGCAGATATATGAGGTTCCGATAGATTTAACCCCGGAAGGCAAGTTGGAGTTGCCAGAGTCGCTTCTTGAGAGTATGAATCGCGGTTATAGTGTAAAACTCATCGCGCTGCTGGATGAATCTGAAGATAAAGAGTACGACAGCGACTGGGCCCGAGTGACGGCAGAGCAGTTTCTTGCGGGCTACGGCGATGTTGATTCAATCTACGATACGATTAAGTAGTGGGTAACTTTAATACTGGCGAAGTCGTTCTTATGTTGTTTCCGTTCTCGGGTTTATCCGGAGCCCGGCGACGCCCGGCACTCGTTCTTCTCGATACAGGAGACGAAGATATAGTTGTCGCTCGTATAACCGGCCAAACCGTTCGTGATACGTTCGATGTTGAACTATTGGAATGGCGGGAGGCGGGTCTGTTACTTCCTTCTGTGGTCAGATTGCATAAGTTGGCTACGCTGGAGAAAAGTCTGGTCGAGCGAAGACTCGGATCACTGATGACCGGCGACTGGGCTAAGGTTAGCGAGAGTTTGGGGAAGATGTGGGGTGGACTGTAAATGAAGATCAGATTTTCAAGGAGAGAACATTGAAGGTAGTTGTTGCAGGTCTGTTGGGAGACGGGTTCGAGGAGAGTCTTCGGGAGGAGTTTCCGGGAGTGGAGTTTGCGTTTGCGGTATCCGAAGATGCCCAGGCGCGGGAGATCAAGGACGCGGACGTGTACATGGGGATGCCCAGCCGAGAGGTGTTTGTTGCGGCGGACCATTTGAGGTGGCTGCACTGTCCGGGCACCGGGATAGATAAATATACGGAGATCCCGGAACTCGTGGACAGCGACGTGGTGCTGACGAATGCGCGTGGGCCGCATACCGCGCCGATGGCGGACCACGTGATGGCGTTCTGCCTCGCGTTCGCGCACAAGACGCACAAGATGCTGTTCGACCAGCAGGCTCGGGTATGGGACGCGGGCAAGTACCACGGGGAGCAGGTGGAGATGGAGGGCGCGACGATGGGGATTCTCGCGCTGGGCGGAATAGGACAGGCGATTGCGAGGCGCGCTAACGGGTTCGGGATGGATGTTTACGCGGTGGACATGAAGCCGTTCCCTCCCCCGACCGGAGTCAAGGAAGTGTGGGGGTTGGACAGGCTGGACGACCTTCTGGCGATGTCGGACTGGTTCGTTGTGACTGCTCCCTATACACCGGACTCGAAGGGGATGGTTGGCGCGCGCGAACTGGGTCTGATGAAGCCGACGGCGCATCTGATCATCATCTCGCGCGGCGGGATCGTAGATGAGGACGCGCTTTACGATACCCTCGAAAACGGACGTATCGCGGGCGCCGGGATAGACGCCTTCGAGGTAGAGCCCCTGTCCGAGGACAGCCCGTGGTGGGGATTGGAAAACGTCATCATCTCCCCGCACGCCTCGGCCCTGACCGTGCAGATGGTGAACGGCAGGCGAGAGATATTCAAAGAAAACATGCGTCGTTTCCTGGCGAACGAGCCGTTCCTGTACGTGTGCGACAAGACCGCTGGTTTCTGATCCCTCTAAGGGTGAGTCTGGATACCCGCGAAAGCGGGTATGACAAGAAGTGTGTGCGACAAGACTGCCGGGTTCTGACCCGTCAGGCAAGCAGCTTGTCCGCGAGGTCCGGGAATTCGGTGGCAGCCACGTCGAATTCGGTGGCTGCCGACTCGACGCTGGATGAGCCGGGGAATACATCGGACTCTCCCTCGCGGTGGACGTAGGCGGTGTGGAGGCCGACGGCCTTCGCGCCCAGTAGATCGTTCTTGTGCGCGGCGACCATCATGGCCTGGGACGGGTCCACGCGCAGCAGCCTGAGCGCCGCCTGGTATGCCTCGGGATCTGTCTTGTAGTAGCCGAGGAATTCGCAGGACAGGATTCCGTCCCAGTCAATGCCGTTGTGCCTGGAGCAGTCAACCGCGATGGCCCAGCTAAGGACCGTTAGGACTACTATGGGGTAGCGGTCCCGGATTCGCCTGATGGCGTCGGCGGCGTCGGGCCAGGAACTGAGCCTGTGCCACACTTCGTTAAGGTCGTCGCGCTCGGACTCTGAGAGGGTTAGCCCGGAGTGCTTGTCGAGCACATCGTCCAGGACGGCGCGGTGTATCTGGTCGGCGTTCATCCAGGGCAGGTCGCCCGACCTGACGAGAGCGAGCCTCTGGAACATCCACCTTCGCCAGTCGGTGGCGAACTGAGTGACATCCACGTCGGTGTTCTGCTCGGCGGCGAGGCGGCGGACTTCCTTCTGGATGCCGCCGCGCCAGTCGAATACGGTGCCGCCTACGTCCCAGGTCAGAACTTTGATTTTAGAGAGGTCTGTCATTGGTTTCTCGCCTCTTGCCTTCACATTTGGAGGAAGTTTGCTGCTGGATTTGTCCAAGGCGTACTGTAATATAGGCCAAACTTATCCGTGTGTCCACGCGGCGAAGATAGAGTAACCATTCGAGGAGATCAAATTGCTGTTTCTAGCTATCAGCACCCCGCTTCCCACCCGTCCGTCCGAAGTGCGCGAGATACGCAAGGGATACTGGCCTTGGGCGCAGGACAAACTGGACCGTGGTCTGGCGCGTTTCTTCTTCGCGCGGGTGGGGCGCGGCGCCGTCGCGCTCTTCGATGTTGACTCCAACGAGACGCTTCACCAACTGCTGACCGAGTGGGCGGAGATGATCCCCGCGGAGTTTGATGTTTACCCGTTGATAGACCCCGAAGCGGCGGTGGCATTCTTGAACGAAGGAAACAGTAATTAGATAGGCGTTCTGTTTCGTATTGAGTCTGTCGTACCGAGGACAAACAGGCCAGACTATATCGGATAAGGGTTCGTTGTTTCCGTTTCAACCATCGAGTACATCCCTACAGATACACTCAAAGCTCAATCCGCATTTTACACATATCAATTCAGATACATAATCTGCACGTACGACAGGATCCAAGAGTATAAATCGAACGGCCCAGGATTCTAATTCTTCCACCGTATATTCCGCCTCGGTATTGCCGGAATAGAACTTGCAACTGTCTGTACACTTTGGGTCGCGGCTGCCTGTTAATACGAGACTTCCAGACGATGAGTTCACAGATTTCACTCCATGAAATAGATGATTCCTAAGATCCCGCATTTCATTTAGTTCACCAGAATGGATCATATCACGGCCTATTGTGCCTACTACATCTTCGTTTCTCAGAAAAGGTGAGGGAGTCCCTTCTTGGAATTTCGTATCGACTGCTTTCCCTCGCTTATAAGTACTTTCACGGATGCCTGCCTGCATCACAATCAATCCCAATAAAGTAGCAGTGTATCTCTCGTTGGGAGAAATTACCTGCGCAAGTAACATTCTATCTGTGATTCCTTCTCCGGTTGTATCGGTACGTGCTGCATCTTCCATCTTCACTCTAGGCATTTTCACGCGTTCCCCAACCTTCAGTGATCATTACCGCTGATTTACTTATTTCCTGTCTCAGTATCCATTGTTACAAGACGATTCTGTGGGTGCAAGGTTTAGTATATGTTGGTGCTAGTGTCCCTGGAAGAGCGGCTCGCGCTTTTCCAGAAATGCGTTGACGCCCTCGGCCCGGTCTTCGGACATACCCGATACCTGGCTGGCCTGTCCCTCGATCCATAGCTGCTCTTCCAGGTTGCGGGTATGGGCGGAGTAGGCCATGCGCTTGGTCATCGCATGGGCGACGGAGGGGCCGGAGGCGAGTTTCTGGGCGAACTGCATAACGTATTCGGTGAACTCGTCGTCGGGTATGACGTAGTTGACAAGTCCGATGCGCTCGGCTTCGCGGGCGTCTATTATGTCGCCGGTGTACATGAGTTCCATCGCCCTGGACATTCCCACGGCCATAGGCAGGAGTTGAGTGCAGCCGTAGTCCGGCGTGAGAGCGCGCTTGGCGAAGATAGCGGAGAATCGCGCGCTTTCGGAGGCGATGCGTATGTCGCAGGCGAGCGCGAGTCCGAACCCGGCTCCGACCGCGGCGCCGTTGACGGCGGCAATGGTCGGGCGAGGGAACCGGCGCAACAGCAGCGAAGGATAGCCCAGCGGCATCCCTTTCTTCAGCAGTGTCTCGTTGCCCGGCGTGTGTCCTTCTCCCTCCTTGGCGGTGAGGTCTGCGCCCGCGCAGAATCCGCGTCCCGCTCCGGTCAGTATGAGGGCGCGCACGCCATCCTCTTCGCTGGCGTGAATGGCGTCGTCGAGGTCATTGATCAGAGCGCGATTTATGGCGTTCATCTTCTCCGGACGGTTGAGCGTTATGACGCCCACGTCTCCGACTCGCTCGGTTCTAACGGTTGAGTAGTCCATATCTGTCTTCCTGAATCGTGGGGAATGTCTGGAATGATATGCGGGGCTGAGGCGTGTGTCAAAGCGTCAAGCGTCCAAGGAAGCATCACAGAAACGGTTCGTCGCCCTCACCCTATCCCAGAGGGATAGGGGACTGTTGCGCTACCGATTCCGACGGTCGTTTTATATCCGCGCACCAGATATTTGATGCTTCCGGCGTCCAAGATGCCCGCTCTGGCGACCGGAGAACTACTGTCGGCTGAAGCGGCTGAGCAACTGCCAGGCCATCTGCTGTCGGAGAACTCGCGAGTTTCGCTTCAGCATATCAATCTCGGCTGCGAGTCGCGTCTCGGCGGACTCCTGTTCAAGAAGACTCTGTTTGTCTGAGAGGTCCATCTGTACTTTGCCCGCGATGTGGTAGGAGAGGTGCGCGGGGTCGGAAGGGACCTTGGTGTCGCTCACCCAGCCTCCGCTAGTGCCCACTGAGTAGCGGGCATATTCGCCGAACAGGTCGGTGGCTTCGATTATCAGGTTTTCCGGCACGGGCTCGTCACCAAATTCGTCCAGGAGTTCGACCTGCGCGGATATGAAGGGCCTGTGCTGAGTTATCTCGATTACTCGGAACCGTCTTTCGCCGATTGCGGACACGAAAAATCTGTCGCCTTCGATACGGTTCACCTGGATTATTCGGGCGATGGTGCCGACGTCATGGGGAACGGCGGGATCTCCCACCTCAGCGCCTTCCCGAATCAGCGTGACTCCGAACCTAGAATCGGATTCAAGGCATTCCTCGAGCATGAGCTTGTACCGCTCCTCGAAGATCTGGAGCGGTATAGCCGCTTGAGGGAACAAGACAGTGTTAAGCGGAAATAACGGCAGTCGGCGTTGGCTAGACATCATTGGGAGTGAGCCAGTTTGAGATGTGCAAGAGTTGCGTATGTGGCTTCGATGGTGAGGTTCTGACCGGTCATGGGGTTACTTCTCGAACTCCAAAAGCGCGTAGCGCATGAAGATGCCGCCTCCGGGGCGGGCAAGCGGACCGTTCACGGCCAGACAAGCAATGACGTGTGTATCTCCGGGCTTGGCGTCTCCGGTAACGCGGATGCGGTTGGTGACGTTGAATCCGTTTACGGCGCCCGCGTCTCTGTCCCACTCGCCATCTACCCAGATCTCCCCATAGTCGTCAATGTTGGACTCGAACCAGACCTCTGATCCTTCGACGCTGAAGTCTCCTATGGTTTCGGGCAGAGTAACGCGGATTCTGTACCAGCCGAAAGTGAGGCCGGTGGAACGTGTCTTTCGTATGCCCGGGTTGTCGCCGCCAGCGGCCTTTTCCTTGCCGCCGGCTTCCACATCGTCTATGACCTCCCAGCCTGAGTCGTCGTAGTCCGGCTCTCGCGCCGAGCTACCCGCCGACTGGGAGACCAGACCTTCGTTTGGGCTGCCGGGTTCCCATCCGGACCCGAATCTCCACTCTGTACCGAGTTGTTGCAGGACTGTCGGGTCTTCAAGATCGAGTGTGGCTTTCGGCATCAGGTGGACCTCCGTTTGAATCTTCTCCACTCGGGAATTTCTGGTGCAATGTAATTCGGGAACGGGGCTATTGTATCATAGGGTGACGGCGCGGACAGGGAAGACAACCTCGCGTCTTAAGACAGGAGTAACATCAAGCGATGGGCAGATCGAATTGGTATTACGACCACCCTCCCGCGTGCAATTGTGCCAAGTGTACTGCCGAAAGGAATCAGCCAAAGCAAAGTAACCCACTGTCCGCGCTCCGGGCGTCAGTCGCTCCGAAGCCGTCCGACAAAGAAGGTTGGATCAAACGCCTTCGTAGAAAGTTGTCGGGCGGCTGATTCCATCTCATGGTCCGGGCCTGTGTTCGGCTCTCTTTACTCATCTTCCCGTCATTTTTGGCGATTATGCCAGCCTGGACGCTAACCTGATCCGATTTACCTGCGTTCTATAAGTCAGAGCAACGAAAACTAAGAACGCTTTGGCAGGAGGTCGGACACCGTGAGAACCAGGATTTACGCAGGCTTTAGTCTTGCGGCAATAGTCGTAATGGTTGTGGCCGCGATCATCGTTACAAACCCTCTATCCACCGAGGCCGCCGTTGACGACAGCCGCATCGCATCGGAGTCTCAGATGGAGGTCTCGTCTCGCTTTGACATGATAGGCGTCGAAGATGTGACTCAGCCCGACGGCATGGGACAGCTTCAGGCAGCGCCGGACACCGATTCGGAATCCAAGCCGTATATTGGAGTGGTCATACATCTCCCTGAGGACGGGTCGGTAAAGGTGGTCAAGGTGCTGCCGGACGGTCCGTCGGATGGGAGTTTGGAGGCTGGAGACGTAATCACCGCTGTCAATGGGGAGGCTGTTGAGGGAGTCGAAGACCTGACCGACGCGATATCAGAAGCGGGCGTCGGCGCAAATCTCACTCTTACTGTGACACGCGACGGCTCCGAAATGGATGTGTCAGTTACGATTGGCGAGTGGACGAAGAAGACGTACCGGATGGGACGTGTCTTCCACAAAGCCAAGCGTTCTCAGGATCGAATCGCGAGCAGACAGATCGTAAAGGCGGATGACGATGGAAACTATCGTACGTACCGTACTGTGTATGGGAATGTCACTACCCTGGACGCGGATGCGGGTACCTTCACGCTCCAGCCAAAGGACGGCTCGGACGCGATTTCCTACTCCATAAATGACGACACACGGATATATGTCGGCAAGGACCGTGTTGATGACCTGTCAAGCCTCGATATGGATGAACAGACCGCGGTCATGGATGTTGATGGGGAAGTCCAGCTAGTGAAACAGGGTGAAGACGGCGGCGCAAGTGGATTCAGGCATCGCAAGGGATGGCCTCAGAGATTCGGGCCTAGCTTCCGCATGTACATCAAATCGTCCTCTTAGGGGATAATGCACAAATCCAAGACCTGGCGTGGCGCACGGGAGCGGCGCGACGCCGGGGACATAAGACCCTGCCGCCCAGGCGGGGTCTTACTTCTTAGAGAAGCCCTCGGCGCTGCGCTGCGAGCACCGCTTCAAGACGGTTCTTCGCGTTCAGCTTCAGTCGAGCATTGCGGATGTGATTGAGGATTGTATGAGAACTGAGGTCAAGTCGCTCTGCAATCTCCTTGGCCTCCAGCGCCATTGCGAGCAAGCGCAACACTTCCAGCTCCCGCATGGTGAGGGGCCTGTGTTTGTCGTGAGGGGTTTCGGCAAGTTCCGGCCTGGTCGAAAAGACGCTGTGAACATCCTCAGCGACGGATTTGGCGCGGGCATCGTTTGTCTTGACGTGGAATAGATGAACGAGCAGTTTCTGTTTGTCGTCCTGGTCTATGATAAGGGGCGTAACGGTGACGGGCTTTCGCTCACCTGAAGAACAGAGCATACGAACATGCACTACCGGCGGTATGATTCCTTCTTTGGCCAATTGGATTGAAGGGCATCCGTTCAGGCAGACCGGATCGGTCCCCTCTTCGGGGATGCTGGCGCAGACCTGGTAGCAGCGGCGACCTATGACTTCGTTTCTCTTATATCCGAGAATGCGTTCTGCGCTGTGGTTCCAGAATACGATTCTTTGATCCATGTCCACAGCGTAAACGCCGTATGGCGCGTCGTTCATTAGATCCAGCATTCTTGCTATGCTCACAACCCCTCCTGCTCACTATTACTCCGAATTCGACGGCTGCGCCAGGGCGCCGCGAGAGCGAGTCAGGTTTATTCGATAAATCACATTATCAATCTTACAGAAGGATACGACAATAACATAATTATGTTATATAGTGAAGATATTCATTCGTTGACGATGCTGTGGCCTTATGCTAACTTTGGCCCACATTTGAACTTGTGCGTCGAGGCGTTGCCTCGTGAAAGGAGTCTTGATTTATGCCCCAAACCAGAGAGGCAGCAATAGTCGGTATCCACGAGTATCCGCTGAGAGTCGTCGGACCTGGAGTGAGCGCGCTCCAGATAAAGGCCGCCTCAGCCGCCCGCGCGCTGGAAGACGCGGGACTGACATGGAGCGACGTGGACGCCGTTTACGACACTGGCAGCCACCAGAGCATCGGCGGACTTGGCATCTCCGAGTATTTCGGCATCAAGCCCAAGCTGATAGACAACACAGCCGTGGGTGGAACATCCTATGAGTTCCAGGCCAATCATGCCGCGACGATGATAGCCGCAGGCAAATGCGACGTAGCTTTGTTGACCTACGGCTCGACGGCGCACTCCGACCGTCGCGCCATCGGCACGGGCGGCGCGGTAGGCATGGGCGCTGCGAATCCGCAGTCCAACATGGAAGCGTCCTGGGGACAAACCCTGATCGCCAACTACGCGATGGTCAAGAACCGCCACATGTACCAGTACGGTACAACGAACGAACAGTTCGCGCACATCTCCATCGCCACCCGCAAGCACGCGATGCGAAACCCGGAGGCGGTAAAGGCGATGACCGACCTGGAGTTCGTCGGTGTGCGGGAGCTTACGGTCGAGGACGTGGTTGACTCGCGGATGATAGCCTGGCCGCTGCGCCTGCTGGAGTGCTGCATGATCTCGGACGGCGGCGGCGCGGTCGTCATAGCGTCGAAAGAAGTAGCCGCGAACTGCGCCAAGAAGCCCGTGTGGGTAATCGGTGGCGGCGAGGCGACCAAGTACCGCGAGAATGGCGGCGACATTACGGTCAGCGCAGGCGCGCAGTCCGGCCCCAGGGCCTTTGCGGACGCCGGAGTTACACCGGACGAGATTGACGTTCTCATGGCCTACGATTCGTTCAGCATCACAGTGATGTGCATGATCGAGGACCTGGGCTTCTGCGAGAAGGGCGAGGGCGGAGAGTACGTCGCGCAGGGACACCTCGTGTTCGACGACCCGCGCAAGCCCGCCATGAATACGGACGGTGGCGGCCTGTCTTCCAACCACCCAGGCGAGCGCGGGATATACCTGCTCATTGAGGCGGCGCGCCAGCTCAGGGGCGAATCCTACTCGCAGGTTGACGACGCGCAGCTCGCTGTGGCTGTCGGAAACGGCGGGCAGCTAGGGTCCAGGCATGCCACAGGCGTCACGATACTGGCGGCCGACTAAATACTGATAACTGAAAACTACGAACTGAGGACTACAAAATGACCGAACAAGCACTAAGGCCCCAGCCGCGTTTCCCTGAGCCGGATACCGAACCGTTTTGGGAAGCGACCAAGCGGCGAGAACTGACCTATCAGACTTGCGACGACTGTGATGATGAGGTTGTATTCTACCCCCGCGCTCACTGTACAGACTGCATTTCCTCCAATATTTCCTGGAATGTGTCCAAGGGCGAGGGCACTGTCTATACGTTCAGCGTGGTGATGCAGAACAGGCACCCGGCGTTCAAGGACCTCGGCCCCTATGCTCTGGCCTACGTTGACCTGGACGAAGGCTTCAGGATGATGACCAACATCGTCGGCGTCGAGAACCCGATAGAAGACATACAGTGCGGGATGCGAGTCAAGCTCACCTGGATAGACCAGGGTGAGGGTAACATCGCGCTCCCCGTATTCGAGCCTGCGTGATTTATTCCCCGAACACAAAACCCCCTCTCCCTTGATGGGCTGAGAGGGGTAGGCATTGAAGTTGGATTGGCGGAGTCACCCCCATCCTAACCTTCCCCCGTCAAGGGGGAAGGGACTTTTGCCTACCCTTGTGAGCCCTTGATGGGAGAGGGCAGGGGTGAGGGTGAAATTCCCACTCGATAGCCAACGACTGCGAGAACGCCATGGACTTCCGATTTACGCCCGAGCAGGACGAGTGGAGAGGTGAAGTACGCTCCACTATCGAGTCTCTCATAACGCCCGAACTGCGGGAGGAGATGGAGACTGCGGACGACGTGGGCCCAGGCCCGGCGCAGAAGCAGTTCATGAGGGCACTGGGAGGCCGTGGACTGCTCGGCATATCCTGGCCGGAGGAGTATGGCGGATTGGGTCGCTCGCTGATGGACCAGTACATCTTCTCCGAGGAGATAGGACGCTTCGGCAGCCTGTACACCAACGGCACCGCCACTCACATGGTCGGCCCGACGATTATGAACGTCGGAACCGACGAACAGCGCGAGGAGTGGTTGCCCAGGATGCTCAGTGGCGAAGTGGAGTGCGCTCTCGGGTACTCCGAACCCGGCGCGGGAACCGACCTCGCGGGACTGCAGACTCGCGCCGTGGTTGACGGCGACGACTACGTGATCAACGGCCAGAAGATGTTCACCAGCGCCGGACACTTCTCGTCCCACGTATGGCTGCTGGCGCGAACCGACACGGAGGCGCGCAAGCACAGGGGACTATCGGTGTTCCTGGTGCCAATGGACTCGGAGGGCATAACTGTCCGTCCTCTGTGGCGCATGGACAGTGGACGTACCAACGAGGTCTTCTTCGACAATGTTCGCGTGCCGCGCCAGAACCTTATCGGCGAACCGAATCGGGGCTGGTATCACGTAGCGATGGCGCTGGACTTCGAGCGAGTCAGCATCGGATCACGCTACACCGGCCTGCTGCGCCGTATGGACAGGCTGGTCAAGTTCGCCAACGAACATGAGGCAGATGGCAGACCGCTGTCCCGGGACCCGCACGTGAGGACGCGGTTCGTCGAATTGGGCATGAAGCTGGAAGTGGTCCGGCTGTTCTCTTATCGCACGGCCTGGATGATAGACCAGGGCATCGTGCCGAACTATGAGAGCTCTGCGCTGAAGATAGTGGCGACCGACCTGATACAGGAGGTCGCGGACTTTGGGTTCGAGCTTCTGGGGATGTATGGCCAGCTTACGAAGAGTTCGCCCTATTCGCTGCTGGATGGCGAGATGGAGCAGGCATATCGCAGCGGGATCTTCCTGCGCTTCGGCGGCGGTGCGAACGAGGTGCAGCGCGACATCATAGCGCGGCGCGGACTCGGAATGCCCAGGCCGGATTCCGCCGGGTTCACTTCTCTAACCCGCTCCGGCGGCACGCAGGTGACTTCCTGAACACAAAGCGCTGAGGAATGCGTAAGAATGGATCTGTCTCTCACCGAAAGCCAGGAGAAGCTGAAAGCCGACGCCAGGGAATTCTTCGAGCGCGAGTGTCCCACCAGCCTTGTCCGCGAGATGGAGCGTGACGAACGCGGCCACTCCGCCGATATGTGGGAGCGCATGGCAGCCCTCGGCTGGATGGGTCTGCCCTTTCCTGAGCGGTACGGCGGCTCGGGAGGCTCGCTGACAGACCTGGCGGTGCTGCTCGAGGAATTCGGACGCGCACTTGTGCCAGGGCCGTTCTTCAATTCGGTGGCGGCTGTGGGGCTGACGATACTGGACGCCGGTTCGGAAAGGCAAAAGACGGAGATTCTACCTCGGATTGCGGACGGATCTTCGATAGCGACCGCCGCCTTATTGGAAGAGGACGCGCGGTATCGTCCTGAAGCCATCAGGATGTCGCTCGAGAGACGCGGTGGCGAATCTTATCTGAACGGAACGAAGATGTTCGTCGAGTACGCCAACTCCGCGGACCTGATCCTGACCCCGATACGAAATTCCGAAGGTGCCATCGCTCTGGCCTTGATTCCCGCATCTGACGACGGTATCAAGGCGACCGCGCTGGACAGCATCGCGCGAGACAGGCAGTTCGCGCTCCGATTCGAGGAAGTATCGGTGTCATCAGATACTATTCTGGGCAGCGAAGGCGACGGGTGGCCGATTCTGAAGCGCGCGCTGGACAGGGCGACGCTGCTGCATTGCGCCCAGAGCGTAGGCGGCGCCCAGCGGGTTCTGGAGATGACGGTTGACTATACGAAGCAGCGCGTGCAGTTCGACCGACCGATAGCCAGTTTCCAGTCGGTTCAGCACGACTGCGCGGACATGGTGATAGCGATAGATTCCGCGCGGCTTGCAGTTTATCAGGCCATCACGCGCATTGAGGACGGCCAGGACGCGGACAGTGAGATCGCGCTCGCCAAGACGCTCACCAACCACGCCTACAAGTGGACGACGCTCACGGCCCAGCAGGTACACGGCGGCATTGCGTTCATGGAGGAGTACGACCTCCAGCTATGGACGCGGCGGGCGAAGGTCGCGGAGCTGAAGTTCGGCGCGTCGTCGGGCTACGCAGAGACATTCGCGCAGCAGATGGGGCTGGTGTAGATCAGTTCACCTTGTTCATTGCCCTGTCAACGCCCTCTTCCAGCAGGTAGAGGATCGAGTCCGCGGCCCGGACTATCGCGTCGTCAACGAGTTCCTGGTCCTGGGCGGACATTTCTCCCAGAACCCAGCCCACCATGTCGTCGTCGGGCGGCGGCCGTCCAACGCCTATCCTGAGCCGCGCGAAGTCCTGGTTGCCGAGCGTCTCTATGACGGACTTGATGCCGTTGTGTCCGGCGGCGCTGCCCCTGGGTCTCAGCCTCAACTTGCCTGGTGGCAGGGCGGTCTCGTCATAGACTATTAGCAGGCGATCTTGAGTCGTTCGGAATCTGGCAAGAAGATAGCGGATCGCCGCTCCGCTGCCGTTTACGTGTGTTCGCGGCTTGGCGAGCGCGACGGTGTACTCTCCGACGCTCCCGACACCCAATCTGGTCGTGCTGTGCGCCCTGCCGACTTCTATGCCATGCTTCTCGGCCAGCAGATCAATCAGCCACCAGCCGGCGTTGTGCCGGGTGCGGGCGTAGTGCGGCTCCGGGTTGCCGAGGCCCACAATGATTAGGTCGGGCTTGGGGGTTCCAGTGGGGTTCTTCTTTCTGCGTAGGAGTTTCTTGAGGATCAAGTGAGATTCCGAACTGGGGATTCAGACTGTCGTGTGCGGTATTCCTATATTTCTGACCTGCCGAAGTCCAGATGCTTTCATCGGCCAGAATTGATAAGGGAGAACCCTACTCTGAGTTCTCCCCTAAACCGATCTTCAACTTGGGACGCGTATTATCCGAGATCTGACAGCGCATCCCTCTGCCGACTCAAGCGGTCTTCTCGCTCAGAGGCGAAGCGCTTGATGCCCTTGTAGATGGACTCGGCGTCGAGATGGGCCTCAGCGATTACGTCGGCTTCTGAGCCGCCGGTGAGCCACTGGTTGTCCCAGTCGGATGTGAGTGAGTATTCGTCGGTCAAGGGGCCGACGTTCTGTACGGGCCACATCCGGCGAGTGCCTGTCGTTACCACCATAAGGTCGTACTTGGAGGAGGCGGGAAGAATCGAATCCTGGTACTCCTGAGACTGGCGCCTGAAGAGTTCCTCGCTGATGGCCGCGATCACACGGACGTTCACGCCCTCTTCTTCGAGGCGAGACAGCACGGACACAAGGTTGACCGTCGAGGACGACCCCTGAACCATTACGTAGCCGTCTTTGGGCTTGTCTGGATCGAAGTCGCGGATCAGGTAGAAGCCCTTGGCGGCCGCCTTGAGGTCGGTGTCCGCGAATGTGCTCCGGTCCGAAACAGGGAAGTCGGGTCTCGCAACCTCGATGACTATGACACCGACTTTGGGGTCATTGGCGGCTATCTCTGCCGCCGCGAAGTACCCGGGCGCTACGTCATTGTAGTCCCAGAAGCTCAGGACTATCACCTGGTCGCGTGGGAATAGCTTCCAGACCTGGGGTGAGAAGATGCCGAAGTGGGTGCGCGCGTCGGCGGCGGTCTCGGGGCCGGAGTGTCCGGCGAGTATGTGAAGGACACCTGTCCTGAACGGGCTGTCCTGGTTCTGCTGGCTCCAGACGCGGGCGGGCAGGTACATGAGCGGAGTGAACGCTCCGTAGGTGCCGCTCAGCGCCCATACTCCTACGTGTTCATCAGGATCGAGAGATACCGACTGCCCCACAAGTCCAATCGCGGTGGAGGCGTTTCCCGCTTCCTGGATGGCCGCCTTCAGGCGCCCGCCGCTCGGATTCGCCACTGGGTCGAATGTGTCCCAGATCGCGCCGTGCTCGACGTTGATGGACTCGGCCAGGTCAGCGGCGACGACGATGAAGCGGTTGTCGGTAACGTAGTTCGTCCACTTGATGATCTCGGAGATGGCCCTGCGGGTGCCGCGCACGTTGCCCGGCTCCTCGAACAGCTTGACGGAAAGTTCCTTCTCATCGCCGGAAGCCTGGTTCGTCACCTTCACGTTCTGAGGCTCCACCGGAAGGTTCTTGACCGACAGGCGGCTGTCCTTGAACGGATTGGTGGCACGGTCAACGCGCAGCGGCAAACCGTCGTCCACGCTCTCGCCCAACTCCACCAGGCGGTTGGCAATCCAGTCGCCGAGTCCGTTCTGGTCCAGCACGGACATCGCGACGTCTATGTTCTTCTTGAACTGGATGAGGCGTTCTCTCTCGTCGGAGACCGCGCCGTTGCGTATTCCTTCGAACTCTACGCCGAATCTCTGCTCGAACGTATTGGCGAGCCCCACGAAGTAGTCGCCGTTCATCGCCATGTTGTACGGGTGGCTCTGGTAGCTGACCACCTGCTCGCCATAGCCCGGTATTTGTCCGTTCTGGGCGGCGGGCCACCATCCCTTGACTGTCTTGCCCACGACTATCATGGGTCTGTCGTCTTCGTGGTCCCACTCTTCCATAGTCTTGAAGGCGGCGACAACCTGGTCGTAGTCGTTGCCGTCGTCCAGGGTCATAACGTTCCAGCCGTATGCGGCCCACTGGTCTTCGATCTTGTAGGCGTCGTAAACGGGTTTGATGACGCTTCCCACCAGTTCGTCGTCAATGCCGGCGTTGTTGTAGGAGAGCAGTATGCGGAGCCGCTTTCCGACCTGCTGGGCGACGGCGGCGGTCTTCATTTCCTGAGAGTGGCCGGAGGTCATGGCGAACTCGCCCTCGATGGCCATTATCTTCAGGCTGTCGGGCGCGCCAACGATGTCCCAGAAAGCCGCCTTGCCAGCGGAGGTGGCTATGCCTATACCGGAGGGGCCGCCGTTGACGTCGTTGGTGAGGTCAGTCGTCTCGGAGTGACCAGCCAGGGACCTGATGCCCCTGATTGCGGCCTGCGCCATAAGCGGGTGATCAACTAGATTGTTGTCCTGGAGAATCGTATCGAGCGCGCCCCTGCCGCGCCTGAAGCCCAGCGCGTCTATGGACAGCATTGAGGTCCCGGGGTCGGCGTGATAACGGTCGTCTCCCGTCGCGGCGTGCTTGCGGGCCAGAGCCTCGCCCAATATCATCCAGAGGGCGTAGGTAACCGGGGCGTTGTGTCCACCGGCGAGCATGAACCTGTCCGCGTAGGGATGCTTGGGTCGGCGGTAGTCGTATCTCAGGCCGCCAAGGTCCGGGCCAACGAGATGGCTGGCGACCGTATAGGGGGTGTAAGCCAGTGGGCCGCCGAAGTGTCCGGTCTGGGCATAGTTGCCCAGAAGCACCAGGGTCATGGCGGTCAGAAAGCCGACGTCTTCGATTCGTTCCCTTTCATAGTCGGGCAGTTCCACCTGGCGCCGAGTCAGGCCGTGCGAGATAGAGAGTGTGTTGACTATTGCCGTAGAGCTTCCGTTTGTTGCTACCATTGAAACATACTCCGCCCGAAGGATTGGTTCTTCTTGATCTATGCGCCCATGAGCGCGTTTCATGCTTAATTTACCCGTCCGTGCAGAGTGGGCGGGCTAAGCTGAATGATAATTGTTACAGGCGTTTGGTTGCAACCTCAGCAGAAGCCAAAGTGAACGGCTCCCACTCCATTTCAGCCGGTAAGCAGCAGTTCTCAAATGATAACTGTCACTGATAAATCATCCATTCGAGCAGGTTTTCGTCCGGATCGCGAGCGTACAGGCTGACGGCGTTCCTGTGCTTCAGTGCGCCGCGCCTGGGGCCTGGGCCAGCGATGATTTCCACTCCGGCGTCGTTCAGCATCTCCTCGCACTCATCCGCCGTCCCGTTCCAGACGAAGCAGATGTCGGCGCATCCCGGCACGGCAGTCGGCCCTCGCAGGCTGGCAGTGTAGCCCTCCGGGTGGACGTTTATCTTGGAGTCGCCTACCTGTATCGAGAAGGCGTTCGCCTCGCCCGCTCGCCATTCGTCCTCGTCGTTGATGGTGAATCCGATCCGCTTATAGAACTCTATGAGCCTCTCGGCGTTCGCGGTGGGCATGGCAATGTGGTCTATGCTGACTGTGGACATATACAAAACTCCTTACACTTGTGGGACTTACCCGTTGGCATGATAAGACACAAAAGGTTTAAGGTAAATCTCACGCTTGGGACGACGCAATCTAGGAGATTCACATGAAGCCAATCCGCGCAGTCCTGTTCGATTCCGGCGAGGTGCTGATGCGGCCCATAGCCCCGGCCAACGCCCCACCGGAACAACCGTGGCGCAAGTATTTCCCGGGCCCAAACTTCGAGGCTATGGTTCGCGCCAAGTACACGGACATTAAGATGGATGGGCTGGACGACGCGATTCTTCTCGGCATGGAAGAACTGGACAGGCTTCACCTGCAACCGATCTGGACGCTGGATGAAGAGGTGGGACACTTCGATGAGTTCTATCGGATACTGCTGAATGCTTCAGGAGTCTCAGATCCCGGCCTGGCACATGAACTGGCGCGTGATCGAGTGTACGGACCAGAAATTGAACCTTACCCGGATGTGCCCGGAGTTCTTCAAAGACTTCATGACTCAGACCTGGTCATGGGAGTATTGTCAGAGGGGTGGCCCTCGCTGGATCTGAACTATCGTCGCATCGACATTCGGGACTACTTTCGAGCCTTTGTCATATCCGCCAATCACGGACTGCTGAAGGACGATCCGAAGCTGTTCGCCGTTGCTCTCGAACAGATGGAGACGCCAGTTGAAAACATCCTCTTTCTGGACGACTGGGCTCCCTACGTTCAGGTTGCGATAGATTGCGGCTTCCAGGGGGCCGTCGTCGCCAGAAATATCGAAGTATCGCGAGTCGAAGGCTTGACTTACCTAAGAGACCTGTACGAAGTAGAGCGACTTATTCAAATTGGCCTGTGATACAATTTCGACAAGCTATCGCTTTCAGGATATAAAGATAGCTTCATGGAAGGTACTGATAATGATTTCGACCATAAAGGCCAACTTCTCCAATGGCGTTCTGGTACCACTTGAACCACTAGACCTACGGGAAGGTTCTGAAGTTACACTTCATATTGAGAACGGCCCTTCGCTGGAGCGAACTCCCCATCTATCCAAAGATGCCGTCCCTCCTGCTCCCAGTCAGGAGAGTGTCGTAGAGATGTTTGCCAGGATCCGAGAATCCATACCCGAATCGGCATGGCGTGACCTGCCTGCCGATGGTGCGATGAACGTTCGCCACTATCTGTATGGGAGACAGAAAGAGAACGAAGGGACATGAGGGTGGTGTTCGCGGATAGTGGCTACTGGATAGCCATGTTTAATCCTCTTGACAGCCTGCATGAGAAAGCGGAAACGGTTACCGCTCAATTAGGTAAATTCAGGATAGTGACAACTCAAATGGTTATTGTGGAGTTTCTCAACTTCATGAGCTCAAAGGGAGTGTTTCTGCGCGAGACGGCAGTTGATGCGACCAGAAGTCTTGAGAATAACCCCACCGTTGAGATTGTGGAACAGACGGGTGTCCAGTTCGGATCGGCCCTTGCTCTATACGCTTCGAGAGCAGATCAAAGATGGGGCATTACAGACTGTGCGAGTTTTATGCTTATGGAGGAACAGGGCATAACAGAAGCGCTCGCTTATGATCGTGACTTTGAACAAGCTGGATTCGTTGCCCTCTTACGCGAAGTCTGATTCATGGCTATGTATGTCTTAGGTTGATCTTCAGTAGGGCAGTCTGACGTCTGGGTTGGCGCGGATGTAGCGCGCTTGCTTTACGCCCAGGTTCTCCTGCAATTGCGCCGTGAGGCCGCCGTCAACTACCAGCGCGTGGCCGGTTATGAAACTGGCCTCCTCTGAACACAGGAACACGATGGCGTTGGCTATGTCCACGGGCTTGCCGGTTCTGCCCACAGGGTACTGGTCCACGAAGAATTCCAGGCCCGCCGGATTATCCTTCCAGCCTTCCTGCGCGCGCTCCGTTACGATGTGTCCTGGGCAGATGGCGTTTACTCGGATTCCGCGCGGCCCCAGCTCGGTAGCCATCTGTCGAGTTATGCCAATGACCGTGTGCTTGCCCGTCTCGTATATCAGGGCGCCGGGCGCGGCCAGCATTCCGTGGACGGAAGATATATTGACGATGCTACCTCCGCCGGTGGCCTCCATGTGCGGAACGGCCTGTTTCGCAGCCAGGAAGTGCGCTTTCACCAGTATGCCCATCCCGGCGTCGAAGTTGGCCTCCGATATGTCAGTTATCGGGCTGTTGCCGCCCCATAGATCAGCCGATACAGCGTTGTTGACCAGTATGTCCAGCCGCCCGAACTCATCCACGGCCCTGGCGACCATCGCCTCGATGTCCTCGGCGCGGCTCACGTCCGCGACCAGGACCGCGGCCCCTTCCTCCGCCAATCTCCGAGACGTCGCGCCGCCTATGCCCTGCGCGCCGCCGGTTACTATCGCGGCCTGTCCTGAGAGTCTGCTCATCTTCCCGACCTCCTGTTGCCGTTTGGTCTTCAGATTAGACGTTGAAACCGTAGTCGCGCTCCACCCGGGCTACACGCATCTTGTAGCTCTTGTAGTATGTGTCGCGGCCGCGCTTCTGAATGACGAGATGCTCGGCGAGATCCTTGAATGCGCGTATAGCCTCATCACTGTCCCAGTATGAGACCGCGATGCTCAGATCGTCGCCGCCCGCCGCTTCGATTCCCAGGAAGCCCGGGTGCTGCCTGGCAAGTTCCAGGATAGTCTCAGTATCCTCAGCGTACCCTTCGTGAGAGCCGGTATGTGTGGACGAGAATATCGCTGCATAGTACGGTGGGTGCGGTGTGTTCGCCTGTGCCATTAAGATACCTCCCATTGATTCTACATTCGCATTATTTACGCTCTATATGATCGCTAGGTTCTTGGACTGAGTGACGCTCCGAACAAGGCAGCAGTCGCGCGCGGCGGTTCTATTTCTATCAGCTTGTCCTCCAGTATGGCCCTGGGAGTATCAACCAGCATGGCGCGCGCGGCGTCGTATCCGACTATGTCCGCCGCCGCATCCAGCCCCACGTCCATCCTGGGTGACCTTCCACCGACTGCGTGGTGGGTGTCCGAGGCCATTACGTGCGCCATGCCGTTCTTGAGCAGGTAGCGCGTGAAATCTCGTACATCTTCTCCCCAGAAACCGATCAGGCTGTTCGATGTAATCTGGCTCACCATTCCTTTGTCTATGAATCGTCTCAGCATATCCGGGTCGTCCTGGAATGCCTCGATGCGCTCGGGATGCGCCAGTACCGGAACGAAGCCCATGGACTGGACTTCGCTCAGGGTATCCTCGATGAAGTCCGGCCTGCCGAAGAAGGGCATCTCTATCAGGATGTAGCGAGCGTCGTTCATGGGCAAGGCGCGGCCCGCCTCTATCTCCGCGGGCAGGTCTGTATCCAGATGGTTCTCCATTCCCAGGACGAGCGACAACTCGACACCGTGGGCGCGGTTCTGCGCGCTCATGTCCGCGATTAGCGCGCGTAGGTGAGCGACCGACCAGTTTTCGGTCACGTCCTTGCGATGCGGTGTCGCCAGCACGACCTTCGTGCCGGTCTGGGCGGCGACGCGGCTCATGGCGAGGGTGTCTTCGGGCGTCTTAGCGCCGTCGTCAACGCCGGGCAATATGTGGGCGTGCAGGTCGTACATCAGCTTCGTATATTTATCCGCAGGAATCCTTCGGCGTAGGGCACATCCGCCCTCTCTCCGGTTCTACGCGCGCTGGCGCGGATGAAATCGCCCACGTCGCCGTCCTCCGATCCGACCTGGGAGGCGTGCTTCTTCAGCGCTTCGATCTTCTTGTCTATCGTGTCGGTTATCTCGATGAAGGTGTCGGGGTTTTCCGTTCCCCAGAACAGCACGTCCCCCGCCTTGTGCGTCTCCAGGCCCTCGCGCTCGTGTTCTGGATAGTGCAGGCGGTCTCGCGCATAAGGGAAGACGGCGTCCATCGTCACCTGGCCGCAGATGCGGTGGTCGCGGTGCAGATAGAATGACCGCCTGTGCGGATCGGGACAAAGCACCACGTCCGGCTTGAACCTGCGTATGGCGTGAACCAACTGTCCTCTGAACTCTGAGCTGTCCTCCAGCGCGCCGTCAGGATGTCTCAGGTAAACGACCTCTTTCACGCCAAGCACGGCTGCGGCTTCCGCCTGTTCGCGCTCGCGTATCTCCGCCAGACGCTCGGAGGTCATATCCGGTTCCTGGGAGCCTTTGTCTCCGTTTGTGCAGAGGACGTAGAACACCTCCGTTCCCTGCGCTATCCAGCTTGCCACCGTGCCTCCGCACCCTATCTCCGCGTCGTCGGGATGCGGCGTTATCACAAGCGCTCTCTCGGGTCTTTCCATGGTGGTTCATCCCTTGTTGGTTCTTAGGCCGCGCTGACATTTATCGTCATTCCCGCGAAAGCGGGAATCCATACGTGTGGATTGTGGACTGGTTATCTGCAATCTACCTTATTTGGAACGCTCAATTTTCAAATGTCAACAGAACCTATTCCTCAGTTCTCGGATTCGTGTTCGGGGCCGACTATTTCGACGCCCGCTCGCTCTTCCTGGACGATGGCCACCGCCCCGGCTGCCATCCTTCCGAGACCCTTGTTCTGTCCGGCAATATATCTCTGCTGGGAGATATTGGACATCTCCATCGGCACTCGCAACTCACGCCCAAGCTGGGTTGCCAGACCGACGTCCTTAGCGGCCAGGTCGAGCTGGAATCCCGGCTCGAAGTTGCGCTGGAATATGCCGTTCGGGAATCCGTGCATACTCGTCGTGTTGCCCGAACTCTTCGACACCGCCTCGTATAGCGTCTGCGCCTCCACTCCCCACTTCACGCCCATGGTGAACGCCTCGGACAGCAGGACGCCTACGCTCAGGCCGATGAGGTTGTTTACAATCTTGCATACCGCACCCGATCCGATTGGGCCGCAGTACATAGTCTGGTTTCCGATGAGGTCGAGAACGGGCTTGAATTCGTCGTAGGCCGCGCGGTCGCCGCCGACCATCACGCACAGCGTACCCGCCTCCGCTCCCCCGGTTCCGCCGGACACCGGAGCGTCCAGCACTCTGAGACCGCTGGCCTCGGCGCGGGCGGCGATTCGCAGTATGGTTGATGGGTCCGTGGTACTGAGATCGAAATAGGCCGCGCCCCTGCGCGCTCCGCTCAGTATGCCTCCCTCGCCGGAAGCTACATCCTCCACAATCTGCGGCGTGGGCAGGGAAGTGAAGATGACGTCCGCGTCTTCGGACGCCTCGCGCGGGCTCTTGGCCCACGTCGCTCCAAGGGACAGCAACTCGTCGGCGGCATCCCTGCTTACGTCATACACCGTCATGTCGTGCCCTCCATTGAGCACGTTTCGCGCCATGTGGCGTCCCATGAAACCGACGCCTACGAATCCTACTTTCATGTGTCATACCTCGTTTTCAGTTGTTGGATGTAGAATTTACCCGCTTGAGAGCGACTTTATTAGCTTGGCGCTGCGTATGTCACGTCTCTAGGCCGTACCTGCTTCGCAATATCATTTCCCGATTGGATTTCCGCAACCCGCAATTCAAAGTTCTTTTGCAGGTTCAACCAGAACTGCGGAGTAGTCCCCAAGTAGTGAGACAGGCGCAGAGCAGTATCGGCGGTTATCCCTTGTCGGCCTTCAAGTATCGCATTGACTCTGGCGGTTGGGACAGCGAGCGCGTCAGCCAGAGCGCTGGCTGACATACCTAGTTCTTTCAGTTCCTCGCTCAGTATTTCACCCGGATGCACCGGTCGCATACCATTGCGTACACTCATTGCAAACCTCCCTCCGTCAGTGATAGTCCACAATCTCTACGTCATACGGCCCATCGTCTCTCCATCGAAAACAGATACGCCACTGTCGGTTGATCCTTATGCTGTACTGTCTGGCGCGGTTGCCGGACAGTGACTCCAGTCTGTTACTGGACAAGGCCGCCAGATCTCGCAACGACGATGCGCTGTCCAGTAGTGTCAGCCGACGTGTCGCTTGATCAGCGAATCCGTGGAAGTTCCGCACCGAATGTCCCTGGAAGAATCTTCTGGTCATTCGGTCTTTGAAGCTCTGTATCACTATACCGTCTTACATACTTAGTACACCAGAATTTTAATGGCGGAGTGGTGGGCGCGCAAACATTTATTGTGTGGTTGACACTGATGAATTACCTGTCAGATCGGCGGCCTGCGTGTGTGCCAGGAAGTAGCTTGCTCGTAGGCGTGCGCTATTCTTAGGACTGTCTGCTCGTCGAACGGTTTCCCTCCTATCTGCATACCCATGGGCAGTTCGACATTGTCGTCGGTGGTGAACCCGCAGCAAATGGAAATCGCAGGTCCGCCGACCATGCTGAACAGTCCTCTGTAACTGGAGTCAATGAGCGCCGCCTCCGCTTCTTCCTGGTTGCCCAAGTGGGGACTCGGCTCGATTACCTGGGCGGGCGCGGAAGCAGTTGGAAAGAGCAGGGCGTCCACTTTGTCAAGCAAGTCAAGCGCCTGATGTCGTATCATCGTCCGCAACTTCTGGGCTTTGTAATAGACCGAGGCCGGAATCAGTTCTGCGGTCATGGTCTGCACACGGTTGATATGGGCGAAGTCGCCCGGTTGTTCTCGAATCCTCTCCGGCGCCAGACCGGCATGTTCCACCGCGATGATCACGTGGCTCGCCAAACCTGCATAATAGGCAAACGGCAACGATACTCGTTGTACTTCCGCACCCAGGTCGGACAGCGTATCGGCGGCGGCATTTACAGACTGGATTACCGCCGGGTCGGCTGTGGAAAGGTCCGGGCGGACAAACTCGTCCATCAAACCAATCTTCACGCCTGTTATATTTCCTGTCAGGGAGGCCGGGTAATTCGGTACAGGTGTATCGTGGGAAAAGGGATCTCTGGGGTCGTGTCCCGCGATTATGCGCAGTGTGGCGGCGCAGTCTTCCACTGTCCGCGACATAGGCCCAACCGTGTCCAGTGACCAAGCTACTCTCTCTACGCCAAATCTGCTGACCCTGCCCCAGGACGGCCTCAGTCCAACAAGCCCACACTTAGCCGAAGGATTTCTGATGGAGCCGCCGGTGTCTTCCCCTAATGATGTCGCGCACATGAACGCGGCAGTGGCGGCTCCCGACCCGTTGCTGGACGATCCGGCGTCGCGCGTCAAGTCCCAGGGATTTCGTGTGACCCTGAAAGCGGAAGAGGTGGGCCCACCAAACGCGAGTTCCGCCATGTTCGTCTTACCGATCATCACGGCGCCTGCCTGCTTCAGTCTGAAGACCGCTGTGGCGTCCTCGGTTGGAACGAAGTCCGCGCCGAACTTGGAGCCGCTGGTCGTTAATATCCCGGCTGTATGAATCTGGTCCTTCACCGCCACGGGGACGCCGTGCAGGGGGCCTCTGTGGGTTCCTGCCGCAATCTCGGCTTCAGCCTGTCGAGCGGATTGCATCGCGTGATCTGCCGTGACCGTGATGAAGGCATTCAGACGGGGCTCGATCTTCTCGATGCGTCTCAGATAGGCCTCAGTGGCCTCTACCGGAGAGATCTCCTTGCGACCAATGTGCCGCCCCAGTTCGGTTGCGGACAGGAATACAACTTCGTCAATGTCCATCAACCAGAGTCCTGTAGGATTATGATAGGCAACGGTTCCTGGGTGTTCAGGTCCGGGACGTCAATGTCTTCCATCGCCTTCAGAATCGCATTGAGGTTATAGCAAACCTCAGTGAGTTCCGGCTCGCATATCTCCAAGCCCGCGGCCTGTCCAAGGGCATATATTTCTTCCTTGCCTAAACTGCTCATGTCTGTTCCTCTTTTACGGATACATTCCAGAGAGTCGTAAGTATGCTAACACACAGGAAGAATAGCCAACGCCCAGCGTCTGAACCCAAAAGCTATATGATACCCGCCTGGAATGGCGTGGCTGCCTTCCTATGCCGGGTAAAGAGTGGGATCTTGAATCTGACCGGAGCGCTCCCGCATCCAACCAACAAGAACCGCGAAAAACCACGTTCTCGTAAACTATTCAGCCAGCATCGCTTACCAGGCCCTCCTCCAAACACGCCGTAAAGACAGGATTTTCCCATGCACAAGAGAATATCATCCAGAATCTATATCCTGACAGCATTCCTTATAGCGGCGCTGGCGGTTATTGCCATCGCCTGCTCGTCTGGCGGAGACAGCGCGCCGCCTGCGGCTCCCGCGCCCACGAGTCCCCCTCCGACCGTCGCTCCCACGGCGCAGCCGACTACTCCACCCGAACCTCCAACAGCCACACCCGTGCCTCCTCCGACGCCGGAGCCCGCGCCGACTGAAATGCCCGCTCCGCAGGCGATGGAATATCCGGCGGCTCCCGACCTTCTTCAGACAGGCGGCTGGGTAAATTCTGAGCCGTTCACACTCGACGAGATGCAGGAAGAGGGCAAGGTAGTTCTCATTGACTTCTGGACTTACACCTGCATCAACTGCATCCGCACGCTGCCTTATCTCAGGGAGTGGCACGACAAGTACGCCGACCACGGGCTCGTCATCCTCGGCGTGCATACGCCGGAGTTCGCCTTCGAGCGCGAGTACGACAACGTGGTAGAGGCGGTGGGCAAGTTCGAACTCGAATACCCAATCGTGCAGGATAACGAATTCGGCACCTGGCGCGCATTCAACAATCGTTACTGGCCCGCCAAGTATCTCATAGACCATAACGGCAACATTCGGTACATGCACTTCGGAGAGGGCGCATACGACGAAACCGAAATGAAGATCCGCGACATTCTGACCGAAGCGGGTTTCGATGTCAGTAGCGTAGCCGCAAGCTCCGACCCCGGTCCTGCGCGCGCCGATGGCGCGATGGCCGCGACGATAGAAGAGAGTCAGACTCGCGAACTCTACGCGGGATACGAAAGAAACTACGGCGCTCTTATGGCGCAACAGATGCCGCCGTATGTGAGGCATGTAGAGTACTACGAAGCGCCGGATGCTAGGGTCATGTACGAAGACCCGGGCGAACACATCAACCACTTTCTGTACCTGAACGGTCTGTGGCTCAACACACTGGAAAGTCTCGTCCACGCTCGAGAGACGGAAGACTACGAAGACTACATCGCGCTGAAGTTCTACGGAACGAGCGTGAACGTGGTTATGTCGCCCGAATCCCACGGCGAAGGAGAGGAGGGAGGCGTACCCGGCGAGCCCTACCAGGTAAGAATCTACCT
Source organism: Dehalococcoidia bacterium (assembly GCA_034420555.1). GTDB lineage: Bacteria > Chloroflexota > Dehalococcoidia > Lucifugimonadales > UBA1123 > VXRN01. The sequence goes on along the minus strand of DAOULF010000250.1, from coordinate 1,218 downwards.
GGATGGTAGTCCAGTGCCGGAGGAACAGGCCGGCAAGGATATAATGTACGACCCGGAAGGAAACAGCTTCGTAAACGTTGACGAGTCCCGGATGTACTTCCTCGTAAATATGGAGGAGTTTGGGGGTGGAGAACTAAGGTTGACCTCCAACTCGCCGGACTTCACGGTCTTCGCATTCACGTTCGGCTCGTATGAAGGCGGCGAGCCGGGCAGAAATTCCTGACGCAAGATGTTTTTCCAAAGAATGGCCTCACTGCAACGTTTCACGACTGCCCCCATACTTCTGCTTACTTTGTTCGGGGCGCTAATCGTCGCTTGTTCTCAACCTTCTGAAAGTACGCCAGGGTCTTCCCCTGCGCCGTCCGAGAGCGCGGCGCTTCCGGAGGAAATTCCTCTGATCAAGGGCCCTGTTTCGGAAGACGGACTCCAGGCCATCTTCGCCACGCCGGACATCTCCACAGGAAAACACCGGATTGCCTTCGCGCTCACGTCGCAGACCGGACTGGTGAAGGCTCCGTCGGCAACTGTCCAGTCCTTTTACAAGCCGCAAGGAGACGCACTCGACGATCCTGTACAGACGGCGTTGGCGCTGTTCCATCCTTTTCCGCTGGTGGAGCGCGGCCTGTACGTGACCAAATTGACATTCGATCAGCCTGGAGAGTGGACTATTCGGGCTACGACGCTTGGCGACGACGGACTTCCCAAGAGGGCAATCCTCTCTTTCGACGTGCCGGAAGAGACTCACGCGCCATCGGTTGGCGCTCCCGCGCTCCCAAGTCGCAGCAAGACGGCTCAAGATGTCGAGCGGCTGTCCGAGCTCACCACCGGCTCGATGCAGGATGAAGACCTGTACCGGGTATCAATTGCGGACGCGATAGAGAGCGGCCTGCCGACCGTGGTAGTGATGGCAAGTCCCGCGTTCTGCACCAACGCGGTCTGCGGCCCACAGGTCGAAGTGCTCCGGGACCTGAAGAACGAGTTTCCCGATCAGGCCAACTTCATCCACGTTGACTACTACGACAATCCCGAAGAGATCCAGGGCGATCTGGGCCGCGCCATCCTGTCGCCTGTCGCGAGGGAGTGGAACATTCCAAGCACAGAGTGGTCGTTCGTGATTGACAGGGATGGCGTCATATCTGGGCGGTTCGAGGGCTTCACCCCCCTCGAAGAACTCCGCCAGGCGCTCAAGAAGGTTCTCTAAATCTCCGCGCCCGGAAA
>DAOULF010000249.1:0-17791 GCA_034420555.1 Dehalococcoidia bacterium | reverse complement strand
TCGTCCGATCTCTCTGTTCTTCTAACTCATACAGCAGGCCCGACATCTCATCCCCCTCTGTGATGTTTCTCTCCACATCTTATAATCCAACCACCCGAAAGGAAACGCTACCCTCCATGAGAACCCCTTTGTCCCATGAACCCATCCTATGCTAGAATCACAGAACAAATGCGCTTGATGTATATTCGACATACAGACATACATAAGGAGAAATTTATCAACGACCACTCGCCCGACCCAAAAATTTCCGGCCCAAAGCTAACAACAGGTGATGACAGGTCACTTTCCAGGCGACCCCCATCCTGTTCAGCTTGGAAGCTCACCTGAAACCCCACCTGTACAATATAAAGTATGATTTATTAACCCTGCCGATTCCGACTCCAACCGACCACTCCGAAAGACCCTGTAACACTGAATGATACCCAACCCAAGGAGATCCCAATGCCCAACCCGATGAGAGTGAACAACGTCGTATCCAACATGGCCCAGGGCAATATGTCCTACGGCCTGAACCTCTCCTTCCCTTCCACGACCCTCATAGAACTCGCCGGCCGGGTCGGGTTCGAGTTCGTCACCTTCGACAGCGAACACGGCCCCTTCACCGTGGACATTCTCGACGACCTCTGCCGCATCGCGGACATGGTCGGCCTCACCCCGATGGCCCGCGTCCCGGACATCGAACACCCCACGATTCTCAGGTTCCTCGACAGGGGCATCATGGGTATCACCGGCCCCCACATCGTCAACGCCGAGCGCGCCCAGAAGCTCGCCGACGCCTGCCGATACGTCCCCAGGGGCCTCCGCAGCTTCGGCTCAGGACGCGGCGCCTACTTCGGCGATGTCGAGTCCCTCCCGGGTTACATGGAACACACCAACGACAACATCCTCGTCATAGCCCAGCTTGAAGACGTCCAGGTCCTGGACAACATCACCGACATCCTCGCCGTCGAGGGCATAGACCTCTACGCCTCCGGCGCCCAGGACATTGCCCAGTCCCTCGGTCTGCCCGGCCAGCCCACTCATCCCGACGTGCTGGACTTCGAGCGACAGGTCCGAGACGCCGTCCACGCCGCCGGAAAACGCATGGCCGACGACGTAATGGACTCCGCCCGCGCCACCAACATGTTCATGGACGGCGCAAGGGCCTTCCTCGCATCCCGTCGCAACTCACAAGAGTAGGCAAAAGTCCCTTCCCCCTCGACGGACTCACAGGGGTAGCTAAAAGTCCCTTCCCCCTTTGACGGGGGAAGGTTAGGATGGGGGTGACTCCGCCGATCCAATTTCAATGCCTACCCTCTCAAAACTTCGCGGCAAAGGAGCCAACTGATGCAGCGCGCCACCAAAGACATTCTCTACTTCGAGACCGGCCCCGACAACGAACCAACCATGTTCGTTGACCCGGGAGAGGAGTTCGAGGTCGTAACCCAGATGAATCGCGGCCCCTGGATAGAAGGACATCCCGATCAGCAGAGACTAGAAGCTACGCTGACCGGCGGCAACCCTTCCAGCGGCGCGATCTACGTCAACGGCGCCGGACCCGGGCAGGTACTCACAGTCCACATTCTGGACATACAGACCGAGCCGTTCGGGTTCACGAGGTTCCGAGGAAGCACAGGCGCAATGCCCGGCTGGCTGGGCGCGACCGCTATCGGACACCACGAGAAGATAGTCCCCATAAGCGACGGCCTCATCCACTGGAGCGACGACCTGAAATTCCCCCTCGAACCAATGCTGGGTGTAGTCGGAGTCGCGCCATCCAGCACGCGCTGGGCAAACGCATGGGCTGGACAGTGGGGCGGCAACTTCGACATTCAGGAGATAAAGGCCGGCGCCTCCGTCCACATACCCATTCAGGTGCCCGGCGCGCTGCTCCACATCGGAGATATGCACGCCCGCCAGGGCGACGGCGAGATATGCGGCGCCGGCGGCATAGAGACAGGCGGGACCGCCCGAATCCGCTGCGAACTCGCCCCGCTCCCCGACAACATGACCTGGCCCCGCATAGAGGACGCGACCCACATAATGACCACAGGCATCACTCGCCCCGCCGAGGACGCCTTCCGCATAGCCCTCTCCGAAATGCTCCTCTGGCTCGAAACCGGCTACGGCTTCGACAGGGGCGAAGCATACCTGTTCCTCGGCCAGGTCCTCGAAGCCCGCTGCACCCAGTTCGTCAACCCGACCTTCTCCTACCTCTGCAAAGTCAACAAAAAGTGGCTGCCTTCCTGATGCACCGAAACCAACCGACCACCGGAAGAGTCCCCCGGTGGTCGGCATATGTGTCTTGATGCGGCTCGATGACCGCCGACATTTCTACGTTGAAGAAGTCCCCTCTCCCTCGAGAGTAGGCAAACATGCAGCCAGCTACGAATACCGATCAACAAACCCCCTCTCCCTGAGCAGGGCCTTTCGATTATTGCAAATCGAAACCCTTCCGGATGATCCGTCATTCCCGCGAAAGCGGGAATCCACAGGCTGAGACCATGGCAATCTCGGATAACCGAAAGACCCCCTCTCCCTCAGGGAGAGGGCTGGGGTGAGGGTGAAAACTCCTACGTCGTCGGCAGCGGAACCGTGTCTCCTGTCTCGCCCTGCCAGATGCGTATCCGAGCCGCCATGTCCCGAATCCGGTCCGCCTGCGCCGGATCATTGAACAAATTATTCATCTCGTGCGGGTCGTTGTTCAGGTCGTACAACTCACACTGGTCGCCTGCGCACAGGTTCAGCTTCCAACGGTCAGGAGTGATTACCGACCTCCACGGAAGCGCGAGCATCCGGTTGATCTCCGCGCTGCCTAGGAACCTGTCCACGATCTCCTCGCTGGTCCCGTTCCACTGCACGAACACGTCATTCTCGCTCAGGTCCGCCTCGCCCTTCATGACGGGCTGAAGGCTCTTCCCTTGGAGCGTGTCGGGTATCTCCTCGCCAATCAGATCCAGAAGCGTCGGAACCAGGTCCGCGTGTCCTACGCTGCCCTCCACCATCGTCTGCTCCTGCGACAGCCACGGCACCCGCATCAGCAGTGGCACCCGCGACGCCTCCTCGAAGAACGACCGCTTCTCAAGCATACCGTGGTCACCCATCATGTCCCCATGCTCGCTGGTGAAGACCACGACAGTGTTGTCCGCGACTCCCGCCCGCTCCAAAGCGGACGTTATCTTGCCCACCATACGGTCAACCTGCGTGATGTTCGCCATGTAATGCGCGCGCAGCGTGCGCCAGCCCAACTCGGTAGTCACATCTTCGCGCGACGCCGCGTACCGCATCATGTAATCATCCTGCGTCTGGTCCACTCCGTCCAGCATGAACTGGAGGAAGTAGTTCGCCCTGACGCGATTGACCAGCGACGCCGTCTCCGGCTTCTCTAGGAACGCGGGTCCCACGGGCAGAGTTTCCGGGTCGTACATATCCATGTACGGACCGTGATACGGAGAGTGTGGCTCGAACGTGCTCACGTACAGTACGAACGGCCTGTCCTTGTTCTCCTCTATGAACTCAGCCGCCTGGTCGCCCAGGAAAGATCCCATCTGGTGTTCTTCCGGCAGGTCGTAGTGCATATCCGAACTGAACGTGCCGACCCCGTTCCTCACCCTGTCCGGCTCATAGCCCTGTTCGACGAGATACTGGTTGTAACTCGACACCATGAAACGCTGCTCCGGCCTGGCGAATCTGTGACCGTCCTCCGTGGACTTCCACACGTCGAACCCGTGCTGCGCCACAAGGTCATTCCCCAGGTGCCACTTGCCCATGTACCCCTTGATGTAGTCATCGGAGATCATCTCCGCGATAACGGGCACGTCCGGCGAAAGGTGTATCTGGTTCACGATGGGCCCCGCCGCGTGCGGGTACAGCCCTGTCATGATAGTCGCCCGCGCCGGGGTGCAAACCGGCTGCGCGACGTAGGCATTCTCGAATACGAAGCTCTCATCGGCGAGCGCATTGAGGTTCGGAACATTCATCCAGTCCGCCCCGTAGCACGCGAGTGTATCCTGCCTCTGCTGGTCGCTGAATACGAATACGATATTAGGTCTGTCGGCCATTGAATTCCTCCCTGTGGTAGTTCGCGGCGATTATATACCCTCCTCAGACCGTCGGCAGAGGAGCGTGGTCACCGTTCTTGTGCTGCCATAGGCGGATTCGCGCCGCCAGATTCCTTATTCGCTCCTTCTGGTCTGGATCGTTGAACAGGTTATTCTCCTCGTAAGGATCGTTCTCCAGGTCGAACAACTCGCACTGGTCCGTCGCGCACAGCGCGAGTTTCCACCCATCGCGGACGATTGTCCGCCATGGCTGGGTGTTTCGGAGGTTGATCTCGGGGCTGCCCAGGTGCCGGTCGTCAATGTCGCTTACGCCATTCCACTCTATGAACACGTCGTTGCCGTCCAGCGTCTGCTCTCCGCGCAGAACCGGGGCGAGGCTCTTGCCCTGGAGATGTCCGGGAACATCGTTGCCCGACAGGTCCAACAGCGTCGGAACCAGGTCAATATGTCCCGCGGCTCCGTTCAGCATCGTCTGCTCCTGGGACAGCCACGGAACATGCATCAGCAGTGGCACCCGCGCCGACTCCTCATACATCGAGCGCTTTTCAAGCATCCCGTGGTCGCCACCCATCTCGCCATGCTCGCTGGTGAACACGATCACCGTGTTGTCCGCGACGCCGTTGCGCTCCAGCGCCTCGATGATTCTGCCAACCATCCGGTCAACGAGCGTGATATTGGCGAAGTACCAGGCCCTCAGTTGGCGCCAGCCCGCCTCCGTGGTGATGTCGTTTCTCCCCGCAACGTTATTGAGCAGGTAGGGATCAACTTCCGCCTCGGTCTGTCCCAGATACTGGGTGCAGAATTCCGCCCTCACCCTATTGTGCAGCGAGCCCCCTTCCGGAACTTTCAGGAACGTAGGCCCGACCGGAAGTTCGTCCGGATCGTACAAATCGTTCAGTGGGCCGTAGTAGGGCGAGTGCGGCTCGAACGTGCTGACGTACAGCATGAACGGATCGCCTGAGTTTCGGTCTATGAAGTCCTCCGCTCTCCCGGCCAGGAACGAAGCCATCTGGTGCTCCTCCGGCAGGTCGGCGCGCAGCCACGGCGAGAACATCGGAGTCCCGTCCCCGGCCGTTACGTCCGGCTCGAACCCGTGCTCCACCAGGTGATTATGGTAGTCGCTCATCGTGCTGCGATACTCGCGCTTGGTGTACTGCGGCCTGTGCCCGTCCTCAGCGCTTATCCACTCGTCGAAGCCGTGCTGCCGTATTACATCGTCCCCCAGGTGCCACTTTCCGAACCAGCCGGAGTGATACTCGTCCGAGATCAGTTCAGCGATACTCTTCTTGTCGGGCGACATCGTCATCCTGTTGACGGTCATGCCCGCCGCGTGTGGATACAGCCCGGTCACGATGGACGACCTCGCCGGCGTACACACCGGCTGGGTGACGTATGCCCGCTCGAATACGAAACTCTTGTCCGCGAGCGCATTCAGGTTGGGCGTCTGTATCCAGTCGTTTCCATAGCAAGCGAGAGTGTCATAGCGCTGCTGGTCGCTGAATATAAAGACGATGTTGGGTCTCGAAGACATATTCACTCCTTGTTGAGTTTGTAAGTGTGGTGAGAATTCCGTATCTGGACAATTTTTATGAAAGGGCGCAGCCGGAGGTCTCGACTTGGGTGATTATTCAGGATTTGGCGAAACCCCATCCTGTCTATCCCAGAATCCCGTAAATCCTGATTCAGACGGACTTCACTCCTCGCCCCTGCCTCGCAGCCGAGGGTCGAGCGCGTCTCTCACCGCGTCCCCGAAAAGGTTCATTGCCAGCACCGCGATGGAGATCATTATTCCGGGCATGATAGCCAGGTGCGGGCCAAGGTCGAACCTGTTCTGCGCGCCGCTGAGCATATTCCCCCAGGATGGAGTCGGCGGCTTGATGCCGATCCCAAGGAAGCTGAGTTGAGCTTCGGCCACGATTGCGCCCGCTATCCCGACCGCCACCAGGACTATGGACACCGGAAGCGTGTTCGGCACAAGATGTACCAGGATGATTCGCAGAGAGGATGACCCAATTGCGCGCTGCGCCTCGACAAACTGCGCCTCCCGCAATGACAGCACATGAGACCTGACCACTCTGATAGACCCAATCGTGCTGAACAGAGCCAGCGCGCAGATGACGACCGTCATCGTAAACCCGAATGCCGTGGCCACGACTATTACTATCACAAGGCCGGGAAGCACGAGCATAGTATCCACGAGCCTTTGCAGAAGGATGTCGAAGATCTTCCCGTAGTACGCGCTGACTATTCCTATCAGCGTACCTATCGCCACGCCTATGAGCGGCGCCGAGAATCCCACCAGAAGCGACACTCGGCCGCCATAAAGCAGACGGCTCAGTTCGTCCCTGCCCAGGTGGTCGGACCCGAATAGCAGGAATTCGCCGCCCTTGGCTTCCCCAAACAGTCCTTCGTACCGGCTGGCCACGAACTTCGCGGCATCGAACGGCGCGATCACGGGCGCCAGCGCGGCAAGAACGACCATCAGAAGCATTATCGCTCCCCCGACAGCGCCCGCGGGATTCTGCCGACAGAAGCGCCAAAGGCCGATTCTGGCCCCGGTCAGACGGTCCTGCCAGCCAGCTTCCCGGCTTCGTTCTTCGATTGAGGATTCCATGTCAGTTCCTCGTCACGCGTTCTGGTGACCGCGCTATTCGTATGTAACTCTTGGGTCCAGGACTTTGTAAGAAAGGTCTATCAGCAGTATCCAGATCATCATAAACACGCCAATGAGCAGCACCATACCGAGCACCATTACCGCGTCCCGCCCCCTGACCGACTCGATCAGATGCAGCCCAATGCCGGGCAGGTTGAAAACAGTCTCAAGGACCACCGCCCCGTCTATCAGAGAGGCAAACAGCATCCCCAGCATAGTCACCACTGGCAGAAGCGCGTTGCGAAGCGCGTGTCTCACAATTACGACGCGCGGAAGAAGGCCCTTCGACCACGCCGTGCGAACATAGTCCTCGCTCAGCACCTCCAGCATCATGGACCTGATCATCCGGCTGATAACCGCCGCCGAGCGAAAGCCCAGTATCAGTGCGGGGAACATGAACCTCTGCAACGACTTCACCGGGTCTTCCCATAGATCAACGTGCTGGGCGGGCGGCGCCCACCCCACGTAGCGCGCGAGCACCAGCAAAATGATGATTCCGAGCCAGAACGCGGGGACCGCCATTCCGACAGCGCTGACCGCTCGCACCGCCTGGTCGAACGCGCTTCCCCTGAACAGCGCGGAGAATATGCCCGCCGGAATCGAAATCGCGATTGCCACTACCACCCCGAGGACCGCGAGCGTTACGGTGACGTCAATCTTCGGCTTGATAGCCTGCCATACGGACTGGTTGAAGTACACCGAGTAGCCCAGGTCTCCCCGCGCCATCTTCGCTAGCCAGCGCATGTACTGCACATAGAGCGGGTCGCTCAGCCCCAGTTCCTCGCGGAGCTCGGCTATTGCCTCGGGACTCGCCGCGTTCTCCTCACTCGCGAGCAGAGTGGATGCGACGTCCCCGGGTATGAACTGGAGCATCAGGAACAGGATGGTCCCTAGCAGAAAGAGGGTGGGGATTATCAACAGCAAACGCCTTATGATGTAGCCTTGCATTCCTCACCCTCGATTCTTCTGATTGGCTACCCGACGACGATAAGTCCCTTCCCCCTTAATGGGGGAAGGTTAGGATGGGGGTGAACAAACCCCCCCATCCACTGACCAACTACCTCCCCGGCGCCCCCTCGTCCAGCCACGCGTCGACGAACCTGGACTGGATGAACTTCGCGGTAGCGATTGCATCCACGTTCTTCACATAGTTGTACCTGATCTGGAACTCGTCAGGACGCCTAAGCGGTACTTTGGGGTTCCACTCCTCACGCATAATCGTGTCCATCTTCTTGGTAAGTTCTTTTTCCTCGAGAGAGCCGAGCGCGGCCCTGTCCAGGTCCGCAAGCAGGTCCAGCCACTCCTGGGGCGGTTCGGCCTGGCACATGTCGAAACCGGCGCCCGGCCTGAACACCTGGTTGATGATCTCAACTGGACTCTTGCTCGCCACCGCCTGTCCAAAGAAGAAGAGCTGGTAGTCACAGGCGTATGCCTGTTCCCTCGCCGAAGTAAGCTCGGTAACGACTATCTCGATCTCCACTCCCAGCGGCTCCATCTGCTGCTGGATGATGAGGACTATATCCGGCTCCGCCTCCTCGGTCAGAAACTCGATCTTGTCCACGCCCTTATCGGCGAATACCTGCTTTGCCATCTCCTGCTGGGCCTCTTTCTGGTCCCAGTCCAGGCACGGGTAGTCGAGTATATCGTCATAGTTCGGGTCTGCCGTGCCAAAGAAGCTGATCTGCCGTATGTTCGGTGGGTCAACGTCCGGAACACTGGTCAGTTCGACTATCTCTCTAGTGTCAACCGCGCATCTGAAAGCCTGGCGAATCTCGGGATCGTCAAACGGCGGTATCGAACCGTTCATCGCTATCCCCTGGAAGCCCGGGCTGTCCCAGCGTATTACCGACACGTCATCCGGCATCTGGTCCTGAATCCCGTATGCTCTGTTGGCGGGGAAGGTCGTGTAGTAGTCAATCTGCTTGGTCTCGAACGCCGCTCCGGCCGCCTCGTTGTTGGCGAAGGCAATGCCCGTTATCTTGTCAAGCAGCGGATAGGGGCTGCCGTCCGGCGCGTCAACGAAGTAGTCCGGGTTGGCGATGGAGACAACGTTGTTGCCCACTTCCCAGCTTTCCATCTTGAAAGCGCCGGTGCCGATGACCTGCTCCGGTTCGCTCAGATTGCCCCCGCTCGCCGACAGTACGTGCTCCGGCAGCATGATGTGCCAGGAGTCGGCCAGCGCCGAGAGAATTCGGCTCGTGGGATTTTTGGTTGATATCGTCATCGTGTGGTCGTCAATTTTGTTCATCTCGTCAACCAGCAGGAATCCGGCGACGCGCGGCTGCGGAATGCCTTCCGGCGGGTCAACCCATCTGTTTATCGTGTAAACCACGTCGTCAACAGTGAACGGCTCTCCGTCATGCCATGTGACATTCTCGTGGAAGTTGAGGGTCACGCTGCTCAGGTCGTCCGCCAGTTTCCAGGAATTCGCCAGGTCAGGAGTTACGGTAAGACCGTCCCTCGGGGAGAACTGGAGAACGCCGCTGTACATTCGGTTGAGTCCCTGCGTCGAAGACCAGTGAGACCTCGTGGTCATGTCCCAACGGTCGAACCACACCCCGGTGGCGAGGCGTAAGTGGCCACCGCGTCTGCCGTCGGAGAAGGCGGATTCCATCATCGCTTCGGTCGGCTTGGGCTTTGCGGCCGGTTGCGCGGGCGCGGCAGTTGCAGCCGGAGCAGGCTGAGCCTGGGCCGGGGCAGGCTGCACAGGAGCCGGCGCTACGGTCGCGGCCGGAGCGGCCGCGGCGGGCGCTTGGGGTTGGCTCGGTTCCTCATCCGAGGAACTGCACGCCAGCATCGCAATCAGGATTACTGGTACCAGAAACGCAAACAACCATTGTCTTGGCGCGCTGAAAGAAGATATTCGTATCAACTGATCCTCCCTGCTTAGCTTGAGTGAGCTTGAGTGAATATGTACCAAATGTGAAATTAGTCGGGGCAGAATGCCATCTACGGAGATTTATCCCCCCGGTATCCGGGTGGAGGGCGAATACAAGAAACGGTTATGAACAGTTCTTCGTGAATATGGATTCCATGACAGCCCGCATTCTATTACCCATCCAGAAAGCGGTCAAGCAGTACCTGTAAAGACGATTTCAAAGGGTTGGACTCAGCCTTGAGCGTATGTTATTATCAATCAAGCATCATTCCTTATCATCTTTCAGGCAACCCCGTCGAGCTAATGCACAACAGGAGTTGCCTTTAACGGCAAGAGCAAGTTTCCTACACGTTCCTTCGGTAGCGCAGTATGAAATCTTGGCTTCCCTGCAAAGCGGATTGCCCTAATTCACAGTCATCTGCTGCCCCACTTTGCTAAACCTACATTCTGCAATTTCATATTCCAATCCCTACTGGAAAATGCAACAGCGACAGTCTGAGGTATATGCGTCAAGAATATCCGTCGAATGATTCCAATAACCGGAATGTAACGACATGACTTGCTGGAATCTTGTTCTCGACAGCCCCCTTGCAAGTTCGGAAGCGCCAGATACTTATTCCGAAAAATCGAAGTCCCGGAGCATACAATGAACCTCGGAGAACTGATGACCAAGACCAATGATGAGCTGAACCAGCTCGCTGCGGAACTTGGCGCGAACTTAAACGGATCCAACAAGCGCCATGACCTTGTCAACCGCGTTGCCAAGGCCGTAGCCGAAAAGGAAGGGCCCATCAGGGCTGGCGGAATACTGTCCATAGTCAACGACGGCTACGGATTCCTCCGGCAGGACGGCGCCAACACCGGGGCGAGCGACGTTTACGTCTCCCAGTCACAGATCAGGCGCTTCGGTCTCAGGACCGGCGACCAGGTTAGAGGACAGGTGAGACCTCCCAAGGACGGAGAGCGATATTTCGGGCTGGTTCGGGTGGAAGATGTCAACGATGTCCGTCCTGAAGCCTCACGAAATCGCCCCAGATTCGAGAAACTCACCCCCATCTTCCCCATCGAGCGCATCCAGCTCGAGACCAGTCCTAGAAATCCGTCCACCAGGCTCATAGACCTATTGGCCCCTATTGGACGTGGACAGCGCGGCCTCATAGTTTCCCCGCCCAAGGCAGGCAAGACCTCCCTGCTCAAAGAGGTCGCCAACGGTATTTCTGTCAATCATCCCGACATACACATAATGGTCGCGCTCATCGGCGAGCGTCCCGAAGAAGTGACGGACATGCGCCGCTCGATCAAAGGCGAGGTGTACAGCTCAACCTTCGACGAACCGGTCGAAGACCACTGTCGCGTCGCCGAAATGGTGCTGGAGCGCGCGAAGCGTCTTGTCGAAGCTGGAAGTGATGTCGTGATTCTCCTCGACAGCATCACCAGGCTCACCAGGGCATACAACCTCGCTGTTCCGACCAGTGGCCGTACACTGTCCGGCGGCATAGATCCCATCGCGCTCTACCCGCCCAAGCGTTTCTTCGGCGCGGCCCGAAACACCGAAGAGGGTGGCAGCATGACCATTCTCGCCGCCTGTCTCGTCGAAACCGGCAGCCGCATGGACGACGTCATCTACGAAGAGTTCAAGGGCACCGGAAACATGGAAGTACACCTCGACCGCAGGCTGGCTGAGCGCAGGATATTCCCCGCCATAGACGTCGCCCGCAGCGGCACGCGCCGTGAGGAACTGCTGCTCGATGAAGCCACTCTCAAGCAGGTGTGGTTGCTGCGCCGCATGGTCGCCATGATCTCCTCCGACGAGAAGTATCCTGGAGAGTCCACCGAAAAGCTGCTCGGACACATACGCCGGTCAAGAAACAACAACGAGTTCCTCGCCAACCTCGGCAAAGACATGTAACACTGGTCCCTCGGACCCGTCTCAGCCCAAGAAATATCCCCTCTCCCCTTGGGAGAGGGTTAGGGTGAGGGCAATTACGCTCCCACCGAACGCTGGAGTGAGGGCATCTTCACCCCTAACCCCCCGACAGATCCCTCAGCAGCGCCACACGTGTCTCCCTCGGCACATTGTTCTGAGTAACGTTCAGCCGTATCTGGGTTTCCGGCGGCTCCACATTCATCTCCGTCAGTAGCGCCTGGGCCGGCGCAAAGCCATCCTCACCTTGTTCGGCGTCGTAGTGGACTGGAATTACGATGCCCGGGCTGAGCACGCTCACAATCCTGGAAATTGCCTTGGCGTCCAGTGTGCCCTCTGTGCTTGCGGGCGCGACCAGTACATCCACAGAGCCCAGCGACTCCAGTTGCCGGGATGTCAGTGTAGCATTGAGATTTCCGAGGTGGCACACCGACACGCCTTCCGAGCGTATGACGTAAACCGTATTGATACGGCGGCTTTCCTCAGCGTCGTTCAACGCAGTTCCGATTGCGGTGACATTGTACCCGCTCACCTCGTACTGGCCGGGGCCTTCCAGCACCCTGGGCTGGCCACCCACCGACTTGTGGGCCGAGTGGGATGGATAGTCGCAACTGACTGCGACGATATCCGCTTCCAGGTCGCCTTGAATATCCGGGTTGGGATCCGTTAGCAGTGATACATCTCTGCTCAACAGCCTTACGGACGAGTGTCCGTGCCAAGTTATCTCCATCTCGTGGCCCTCCGATTGCGGGGCTAAGGTGTAGTCGTGTTCAGGAAAGTATAACTTAGACTCATTCCAATAAAACAAGCCGACGTTTTGATGCTGTACTAATTTAGTCGGTGTTGCCTGTGGCAAGAAAATTCCCTTCCCCCTTGATGGGGGAAGGTTAGGATGGGGGGTGACTTCCCTACCGACCAAACTGATACAGGTTCCGACGTTTTGCACGACTCAACATTTACAACCCATCTTGATATGCTATCCTAAGGTAAGGACTCCTGACTGCTCACAAGACAGCAGAGGGCGTCGGTGAGTCTTCACGAAAACACGATACGAATATGCTGACGGATCGCCAACAGTTGATACTCAAACACATAGTCAACGACTATGTGCATAATGCCGCGCCCATAGCTTCCGAGAGTCTGACCAGAAATCACAGCCTGGGCGTAAGTTCCGCTACCGTGCGTAACGAAGTCGCGGCCCTGGAAGAGCAGGGTTATATATCCCGTCCGCATACCTCGGCGGGCAGCGTTCCGCAGGACAGTGCGTACCGGCTCTACGTCGAGTCCCTGCTCGCCAATTCGGACCCCCGGATCCCGCCGCAGGCAAGGTCAACGATCCAGGACCACTTCGACCGCGTTCAGCATGACGTGGACAAGTGGGGAAACGTAGCCGCCACGCTCATGGCCCAGTTGATGGACAACCTGGGCATTGCCACGTTCCCCAAGACCAGCGTGTCCAGAATCAGGCACCTCGAACTTGTGCCCGTTCAGGACGTTCTCGCCCTTCTGGTAGTCGTCCTGGAACAGGCCAAGCTCCGCAAGCAGTTGATCCGCTTCGACAAACCCGTTGAGACTTCCGAGCTTGAGTCTATGGGCGTAAGGCTGCGCGGTCACGTCACAGGACTGTCCCACGAGGAAATCATGCACAGCCCCTTCCCGCTGTCCGAACACGAACGCCGAGCGATAGACGCCGCGATAGACATGCTCGAAGAGGAAGACAGGGCCGACCACGACGATCCCTACGTTGACGGCCTCCGCAACCTTCTCGACCAGCCCGAATTCGACGACTACGAAAAGGTTCGTCCCATAATCCGTGGCGTCGAGGATGGAAGCCTGATACGCGCCGCCCTGGAAGAAGCCCCGGTTGGGCAGGTCGTTCGCGTCGTCATCGGAGGCGAGCACAGAGGCGAGGAGCTCCGCCCCCTCAGCGTGGTCATCTGTCGCTACGGCGTCCCTGGTCGCGCGCTTGGAGCCATAGGCGTAGTCGGCCCCACGAGGATGGAGTACTACCGCGCCATCTCGGGCGTAAGGTTCATCTCCTCGATAATGAAAGGCATGGTCGAGACCGTTTACGGTGCAGCCTAGTGCCAGAACCATCTGATTTTGCCATACTCCAGGTGCTAACCGTCATTCCCGCGAAAGCGGGAATCCAGGGGTGAGGGGCTGGTTTCTATGCGTCAGAAAAATATGGACGCGGTACTAGGCCGTGTTGACATTTATCGTCATTCCCGAGAAAGCGGGAATCTAGGGGTAGGGAGGGTAGCCAATTTTATTGCTACGACGACCGTCTATATGGTTGAAACATCAAATGTCAACAGAACCTAGTAGTGTGACAACTTAGTTGTGATGGATATTCAGATTCCGATTTATCCCCTCTCCCTCTGGGAGAGGGTTAGGGTGAGGGTAGATAAGCTATCAATCCAAAGATGTTGGAACACTAGCCCTTATCCTGGACTCGACTTACGGAGTTGATCATGTTCGAGGCCCTCTCAGAGAAACTCAACGGCATATTCTACAAGCTCGGCAACAAGGGTAGGCTCACCGAAAAGGACATTGATGCCTCCCTCAGAGAAGTGCGCATGGCCCTGCTCGAGGCCGATGTCAACTTCCGGGTCGCCCGACAACTCGCGTCCACCATCAAGGATCGCGCGCTGGCCGAGGACCTGCTCACCAAGCTCACGCCCGGCCAGCAAGTCGTCAAGATAACCCAGGAAGAGCTGACCAACGTCCTTACGGGCGGCAGTCACAGGCTCGAGAGCCCCGCCAGGCAACCCGGCGTCATCCTGGTCGCCGGACTGAACGGCGCGGGCAAGACTACCCTATCCGCCAAGCTCGCCCGCCATCTCCAACAAGCCGGACAGTCCTCCATGTTGGTCGCTGCGGACCTGCACAGGCCCGCGGCTATTGACCAGTTGGAAACGCTCGCAGGCCAGATTGACATCCAGGTCTTCACGGACAGAAAGGCACGCAATACCATCCGAGTCGCGAAGGATGGTATCGCCAGGGGCCGCGAAAGTGGCGTCAACTGGGTCATTGTTGACACCGCCGGAAGATTCCAGGTGGACGCCGAGTTGATGGACGAACTCGAATCCGTCCACAAGGCCGTCTCTCCCACAGAGACGCTGCTCGTCCTGGACGCCATGACAGGCCAGGAAGCGGTCCGTGTGGCGGAAGAGTTTCACGAGCGCCTCAACGTGACCGGACTCGTGCTTACCAAGATGGATGGCGACGCCCGTGGCGGCGCTGCGCTCTCCATCACCAAGGTCACCGGCATACCCATAAAGTTCATCGGCACCGGCGAGCGAATCGAAGCGCTGGAGCAGATGCACCCCGACAGGCTCGCTTCCAGAATACTCGGAATGGGCGACGTGGAGAGCCTGATAGAAAAAGCCCAACTCGACCTCGACGAAGAACGCGCCCTGGAACTCGACCGAAAGCTCCGGCAGGCCAGATTCGATCTCGAAGACTTCCTCGAGCAGTTGCAGCAGCTCAAGAAGATGGGCCCGATGAGCCAGATACTCGAAATGGTGCCTGGCTTCTCAGCCGTAAAGGGAAGACTGAACTCCGACCAGCTAAACGGCGACAATCTCAAGCGCGTCGAGGCAATCATCTACTCCATGACCCCCCAGGAGCGAAAGAGGCCCGAGATAATCAGCGGCAGCAGGCGCAGGCGAATCGCCAGGGGCAGCGGTACCTCTCCGCGCGAGGTAAACCAACTCCTCAACCAGTTCCGCCAAATGCAGAAGATGATGAAGCAGATGTCCACCGGGCGCGGTCGAGACCAGATGATGAAGATGCTGGGCGGCTAACGTTAGCCCCGTAGTCCAGATCAGTTCCCGCCCGGAATGTTCACCCTCGCCATCGGATCCAGAAAGTCGAGCGCGGCATACAGCGCCTGCGCCGACCGAAGATCCGGCGCCACGATCACCCGGACTTCATCACCGCTTGTCCATATTCCCGTGGTTCCCCTGCTGCTCGTCACCAGTATATGCCCCGGTGTGTCGGAGTATGCAGCCTCTGACCACTCCTGTCCGCTCACAGCCTGTCCATACGCCCTGAACGTCTCGGCAAATTCAACTGCATCCCCTTCCGTGTCCCAAACGCTGTAGATCACCAGCGCATCCCAGGTGGGCGTTTCCAGCAGCAGAAACTCGTCCCCTCCCCATCCCGCCGCCGCCATCGCCGCCGTCTCGCGGTCCAGACCACCCTCCAGATACGATCTCAGGAACAGTTCCCCCATCACGTTCCTGTCTATCTCGGCCCAGCCTGTCCCCAGCAATTCGGTGAAATCCGGAATGGATACTTCGACCGGATCTTCCTTTGCGTCATACTTTTCCGGGTGAATGATCTGCTCCGTAGAAGCCGGTAGAGCCTCATAAGCGAGGTTAATTGAACTGAAGTTGTTATTCTTCAGGTACAGGTACACTGCGAACTGGTATCCCCCGGTGTACGGGAACGTTATCGTGTTCTGGATAAACACCGGGGCCGCGCGGAAGGCAGCCAGGTCCTGGTTGCCTCGATTGCTCTCGACTTCTGCCTGCTCATCCTCATCGAAGTAGGTCAGCATATACAGCAGTTCCGAGATCAGCGCGTCGCCCTCGATGAGCGACCGCAGCGCCATCCGCCTGTCGTCATAGTCCTCAAGTTCGTCCAGCAGTCCGCCGATATCGAACTCGTACTGCTGAAGCGCGTGAGTGGCCTCGTGCGCCACCGCAAGGCGGTCGTTCAGACTGAACGTGTCTTTATCGGAGATAATGTACATCTTGTTGTCGTCTGTATCGTAGAACCCCAGCACGATGTCCGCGAATACGTCTGTCAAGAGTCGCGCCAGGTCCTCGTTCGGCCCCAGAATTCCCAGCCGTTGATAGAGCCTGGTATCCAGAGCCAATTCCCTCGCGTCTTCTTTCAGGTCCTCGATGAACTTGCGTCGAAACTCGTCCTGGTCTATCAACTCGTAGGGCACAAGTTCGGTGGTGGGCAGGTCTCTCACAACCGATGTCTTGTATGTTATGGCGTCCAGCCGTTGGTCCAGGTCTGTCGGGAACACGCTGGTAGGCGTCGGCGTCTCGTAGATTACCTCCGCCGTCGGCAGAATGATCGGATCAGGCGCGAAGGTCGGCGCAGGCGCAGGCGTGTTTGTAGGACGCGGGGTTGGAGTCAGTGTTGGGACCGGAGCTGGAGTTGGCGGCGCCGGGGTCGGCGTAACTGTCGGTACAGCCGTAGCCGTAGGAGGAACCTGTGTGGGAATTGGCGTCGGTTCAGGTGTGTCTGAGCACGCGACAACGATGGCCGCTGCAAAGACCAGAATTGCTAACAGTCTCAATTATAAGCTCGCAGTCCCTTGAGCAGACCCTAGTCGTCCGAGGCGAATCCCAGCAGGTTCAGCAGGATTATGAATATGTTCAGCGCGTTCAGGTACAGCCCGATACTGCCTATCACCGCCACCTGGTTGGCAACCTGGACGTCGCCCTGCATCGCCGCTTCCTGGGCCAGTTCCTTCATCTGCTTCGTCTCCCACACCGTCAACCCCAGGAAGATCGGCAGCAGAACGATATTGATGAGCAGGAATAGTAGCCCTGACCCCAGCAGCAGTATATTGATCAGGCTAACGATCACGACTCCGATGAGACCGAAAATAAGCATCGGCCCCAGCTTGGACAGGTCTCTCTTCGTGGTCATTCCCACAACGCTCATCGCCACGAACATACCGGCGGTCAGGACGAACGCCATGCCGATTGTGCCAGTTGTAAAAGTCGTCAGGATAGGCGACAGGAAGAATCCTGCAATTGCGGTAAACGCCAGGTAGAGCACGGTCCCAAGTCCGGTATTGCCTCTGGCGACTACTGCGTTCGCACCCATCAGCGTCCCGAACATGATACCGAGCATGAGGAGCATCCCAATCCAGCCGAAGCTGAAGATCACGTTGCCCACACCCAGCATATCCCCGACCCAAATAGCGGCCCCGGTCGTCACGATACCCAGCGCCACCAGACCGTACATCCGAGCCATCGCGTCAGTGAATATCGCGTTGACGCGATCTTGCGCTACGTAAATGCTGTACTGCTCAGTTGACATATCAGACCTCCCTCTCAATCTGGGAAGAACCCGTGCATTTACTACATCATAACCCCGCTCCGTGGTCAAGATGCAATAGTTCTGGTCAAAACGATTGTAAAAGTCCCCTCTCCCTCAGGGCTCACAAGGGTAGGTAAAAGTCCCTTCCCCCTTGATGGGGGAAGGTTAGGATGGGGGTGACTCCGCCAATCCAACTTCAATGCCTACCCCTCTCAGCTCCC
>DAOULF010000248.1:0-12321 GCA_034420555.1 Dehalococcoidia bacterium | reverse complement strand
ATTCCTCCCTTCCTGAACGAGCCGATTTGAGAGTCCGAAAGGTCCAGTTCGGCCAGAATCTCGTCGGTATGCTGTCCGAGCAGCGGCGCGGGCCGCCTGATAGCCCAGGGCGTAGCTCCCATGATGAACGGCCTGCCCGGGTATCTGAGAGTTTCCGCTTCGGGATGTTCCGCCTCCGCGAACGCGCCCCGTTCGTGGAAGATTGGGTCGTGGTGAAGGTCTTCCATCGTATTGAGCGGGCCGCTTAGGACACGAGACTTCTGAGCCACCTCCCAGATTTCGGCCTTAGTCCGCTCCAGAAGCCAGGGGTAGAACACCGCATCGAACAGTCCCTGCATATCCTCGTCGGCCTGCGCTTCGGGGGTCAGCCACTCGTCGCCCGAAAGCTCATCCGGGTATTCGAGCATCTCCAGGACGCGGGGAAAGTAGTTTCCACCGCCTGTGAACTGGAAGAAGCCGTCCGCGCATGGATAGACGCCGGAAGGGTAGCCGCCGGAGCCAGTGGCCGAACCGAGCGGCGCTCGCTCGGTTATCTCGCCGTTGTACTGGTAGGCGAGAAGCATACTCATGCGACGGTCTATCGAGCCCGTCTGCGTCTCCATGATGGAAACGTCAACGTGCTGTCCGGCACCGTTGTCTCTCGCCGTGAATATAGCCCCGAGCGTCGCGTAGGCGGCGATGGTCCCGGCCTGGTAGAGGCCGACCGTTCCGCCCAGCTTGAGCGGTTCCTTTTCGCTGACGCCGGTGGAGTAGAGTTCGCCGCCCATGCCGTAGAAGATCAGCTCCGAGCCGCGCCAGTCGCGGTACGGCCCCGTCTGTCCGAAGTTGGATATGGAGGTCATTACCAGCGACGGATTGACCGCAGAGAGCGCTTCATAGCTCAGCCCGAAACCCTCCATAGTTCCGGGACGAAAACTCTCCACAACGGCATCCGAGCGGGCGGCGAGATCGAGCGCGATCTGTCGTCCCTCGTCGGTCTTCAAATCCAGCGTGATGGAGCGCTTGTTTGTATTGAGATGCAGGAACGTTCCGCTCTTCTCAGGGTGCGGCGTATCGTTCGGGAAAGGCCCGATGCGACGCGCGCCGTCTCCCGTACCCGGACGTTCCACCTTGACGACTTCGGCCCCGTAGTCTGCCAGCAGCTTTGCGCAGTACGGGCCGGCGATGTATTGGGTGAAGTCGAGAACCCTAATGTCTGACAGCGCGGATTGTGTCAATGAATCTACCCCGGAATCTGTGTGAGCGGATAATACAATACCACAAAAGGTAGTGACGACTATTGGGTGGAGAATGTCGGAACGCTTCGACAAGATACTGTGCGTCAACCGCAGCGCGCCCGCCTACGGCGCCCCAGCTATAGTGTCCGCGCTTGTCGGAATAACCTGCCCGATTCTGGGAGCTTATGTAATCATGAGTGTGGTCACGCTTCGGATTTGATCTGAACAGAGCGATTTACCCATGCACGACAAAGCGTGTGCAGGGAATAACCGAAATAGGTGAATTGCGGCAGCGCACGCGCTTGATATATTATTTCCTCTGCGATTTACTCGCTAATATCCCTTGATTTCCCATAATGATGGATGGAGGATGTTCCACGATGTTCAAGAAGTGTTTTCTGTTAGCCACGGCTTTCAGCCTGCTGATGATTGGTGTTATAGCGGTGGCAGGTACGGATAGAGTTATCCTCGCGGCCCCGAATGGGCAGGCAGGCACGTCAACTTCCACCCCCGCATATACGGACTGGTGGGACTACACTGTGGACTACGTGGACCGCGCGATAGACCTCTACGACCAGCGCGGCCTGGAGGCGATGAGAGACTACTACAACAGCGATGCTAGTTTTGAGGGCGAGTGGTATCTGTTCGCGATAGACGAGAACGACATATACGTCGTCCATCCTATATTCCCCCGCCTCATCGGCACCGACATCAAGGAAGTGGTTGATTCGACCGGATATGAACTGGGCAAGGATATCGCCCTGGCGACGGAGGAAGGTCGCAGAATAGAGTACCTGTGGCCGCATCCGGTGACCCGTATCGAGGTCCCGAAGGTGGCGTACGCCAAGCGGCACGACGGGTACGTGTTCGCGTCGGGCTACTATCCCGTCCCCGGCGACCCCGCGACATACACCCAGGGCTACGTGCAGAAGGCGATAGACAGGTATGACAGCGACGGCCTGGACGCGACGGCCACCCACTACAACAGCCGCGAGAGCCTGGACAATCAGTGGTATCTGATGCTGGCAAGCGTGGACAATGAGACGGTGCTGGCTCATGGGCTGTCTCCGAACCTGCTGGGCACGAATGTCACAGACCTGATTGATCCGGAAGGGTTCAACGTCGGACAGGCGCTGTTAGACGCGCCGGAAGACGGCTATTGGTTCCAGATGGCGTTCCCGAGGGGCACGGAAGCGGGCTTCACCAGGATAAACGTGTGGGCGGTCCGGTACGACGGTCTTGTGTTCGCATCGGGCTACTTCAGCGGCGTAATAGCGCTGCCAACGCCTACACCTACGCCCACGCCCACCAGCGTCCCAACGCCCACCCCTACGCCTGAGCCCATCAACGTGGACGAAGTGATAGCGGAAAATCCGTTCGGCCTGCTGGTCGCGATTCTCAATGACGCATACGGCAGCGGCTTCCTTTCCGACACGTTGAGCGGCCTGCTGGTCAACCTGTTCATTGACAGCTTTATAACGCAGAATACGGGCGAGACCAGAGAAGAGGTCGTATATAGGGTCGCGGTCGCAGGGCCGGCGACGGACAGGGCCGCGCTGGTCGCGCTGTACAACGCCACGGACGGCCCAAACTGGGATAATAGCGAAAACTGGCTGAGCGACGAACCGATCTCGGAATGGTATGGCGTAACCACCAACTTATCGGGCCGTGTCTCGGAGTTGGAGTTGGACGACAATGATTTGGGGGGGCCGCTGCCCGCCGAACTGGGCAACCTCGCCAGTCTGACGAATCTGAAACTTAATGGCAACCCACTGAACGGCCAGATTCCCCCCGAACTGGGCGACCTCACCAACTTGAGGACGCTGTACCTATACGGGACCGATTTGAGCGGAGAGATACCGAGAGAACTTGCCAACCTGACCAATCTGGAAACGCTTGTACTCTGGGCGAATGACTTGAGTGGCACGATACCTGCCTGGCTGGGTGAGTTGACCAACTTGAGAAGATTGGACCTCGATTACAACAACTTTACCGGTCCCATACCCACCGAACTGGGCAATCTCACCGAACTGGAAGTTCTATGGTTAGCCGGAAACAAGCTGGAAGGTTCCATACCCGTCGAACTGGGCAATCTCAGGGAGTTGAAATTACTGGCGCTCCACGACAGCAGCCTGACCGGCCCAATTCCACCTGAATTGGGAGACCTCGACCGGATGGAGGTGCTGTATCTCCATGAGAACGATCTGAGTGGCCCCATTCCGCCTGAATTGGGCAACCTCGCCCAACTGGAGAGGCTATATCTCTTTGAGAACAAACTGAGCGGCTCCATACCACCAGAACTGGGCAATTTGACCAACCTGAAGATACTCTACGCTTGGGAAAATCAGTTGACTGGCTCCATTCCGGCGGAACTGGGCAATTTGACCAACCTGAAGATACTCCATCTTTCAGGTAATCAGTTGAGCGGCGAAATTCCGCACGAGCTCAGCCAACTCGCCAATCTGGAACTACTGATGCTCCATGAGAACGATCTGACCGGCCCCATACCATACGAGCTGGGAAATCTTGCGAACCTGAGATTGTTGTTCCTCAGAAACAACCAGCTCAGCGGCGAAATACCCCCGGAACTGGGTAACCTCGCCAACCTGGAAGTGCTGTCTCTCAGGGACAACCAGTTAACGGGCTCCATACCATACGAGTTAGGCTATCTCGCCAATCTGGAGGGAATTACCGTCAGCAACAACCGGTTGACCGGGATGATTCCGGCTGAACTGGGTAACCTGGCGAACCTGAACAGGCTTCACGTCAGCGGCAACGACCTGACCGGATGCATACCCGCAGCCCTGGAGGATGTTCGCTATAATGACTTCGATGAACTCGATCCGCCTCTGCCGTTCTGCGAATCGGAAACGGAGTCCGCGGATATGGGGCAGCTCACGACTGAGTCGTCGCTCGAAGGCCTGATCGCCGCTCCGACCAAAGTCATAGACACCCGCTAATCGGTGAAAATCAGCGCGGGAAGGCGCGATAAACGCCTTCCCGCCGATAATGTACCGTATCGTGCCGACGGCCAGAGAACCCCAGCCCGCCATGAGACTCAGGCCGCCGACCGAGATGATTGCATCCCAAGACCTGCTGCGGGCTATAATACATACACGCAAAGAACCAAATCCATAAAGCAGAAGGTGCCTTCAATGTCCACGTCAATCGAACAACGCTTCTACGAACTTCACTCCAAGTCCGCCGAAATGCACGAATCGGCCCGCACCCTCTTCCCGGACGGCGTTACGCACGACGCGCGCCGTCAGAACCCGTTCCAGCTCTACTACACCCACGCCGAGGGCGCGGCCAAGTACGACGTGGACGGCAACCGCATCCTGGACTACTTCCCGGGGCACGGCGCGCTTATACTGGGTCACTCGCGCCCGGAGGTCGTCAGCGCGGTCCAGGAGCAGATGGCCAGGGGCACTCACTTCTCAGGCTCGACGGAACTGGAGATGCAGTGGGGCAACTGGGTCAAGGAGCTTATTCCGAGCGCGGAGAAGGTGCGCTTCCACAGTTCCGGCACCGAGGCCGACATGATGGCCATACGCATGGCGCGCGCCTACACGGGCAAGACGAAGGTAATCAAGTTCGAAGACCACTTCCACGGCTGGAGCGACTACCTGGTGGCAGGGTCAGAGGGTATCGGCGGCATACCTGCTGAGACGCTCAGCACCATGATAGTGCTGCCCCCCAACGACATAGAGACGTTCGAGAAGACGCTCCAGAACGACGACGACATCGCCGCAGTCATCCTGGAGCCTACGGGCGCGCACATGGGCCTGGAGCCGATACTTCCCGAGTTCCTCCACCAGTTGCGCGAGGTTACGGAGCGATATGGAGTCGTCCTTATATTCGACGAGGTGGTGACAGGATTCCGGACCGCGAGGGGCGGCGCGCAGGAGTATTTCGGGATACGTCCCGACCTCACGACGCTTGCCAAGATACTCGGCGGCGGCCTTCCCGGTGGAGCCGTGACCGGCAAGGCGGACATCATCAACATGATAGAGGACAGGCCCGGCGACGCCGAGTACAATCGCAACAGGCGAATCGCGCACAACGGCACCTTCAACGCCAACCCGATATCTGCAGCCGCCGGAATAGCCGCGCTCGAAATCGTGGCGAACGAGCCTATCAACGACATTGCGAACGCGCGCGCCGCACAGCTCAAGGATGGACTGAACGACCTTATGGGACGCATGGAGATTCCGGGCTGCGTGACCGGAATCGCGTCGCTTATGTTCCTGAGACTCGGCGTGGATGTCCCCGAAAACGACAGAGAATACTGCATTCTCTCTCCCGCGCAGATGGCGGAGACTATGAAGCCGGAGCGCATACGCCAGCTTACGCTCTCTCTCCTCAATCATGGCGTTCAGAGCGGCAACCGCTTCATCCTGACGGCGGCGCACACTGAGGACGACATAGCGCACACCATCGGCGCCTACGAGAATGCCTTCGACGAAATCCGGGGCATAGGTCTGATTTAATTTGCACTGGCTTCTAGTAGCGGTAGGCGGCGCGCTTGGCGCCCTGTCCAGGTACGCGATTGACCGTGCCGTCACCGCCTACATAGGCCCCAACGTCCTCGGTATATTCCTCATCAATATAATCGGGTCATTCCTGCTGGGAATCTTCGTCACCGCATACGACGCGCACGATTGGCCCATGTCCACCCGGCTTCTCATTGCGGTGGGCTTCTTCGGGTCTTACACCACCTTCTCGACGCTGACCGTGGCCTCCGTACAACTCGTACAGGGCGGCGACATGGCGCGCGCCGCGCTCAATATCCTAGGCAGCATAGTCGTTGGGCTGGTGGCGGCCTTAGCCGGAATACTCGTCGGACGCGCCCTATGAACGCGGTCTATCCTACCAGAGCCTCGACACCGCGCCATACCAGCAGAACGCCGACCACCATCAGCACCACGCCCATACTCAGTATCAGCGTGTCGAGTCGAACGCGCCCTGTCAGCCGTGCGCCGATATTGCTGCCGATCATCGCGGCTGCGCCCATCGCTATCAGGGTGACGTAGTCCACCTCTCCGACTGCCACGTGTCCGACCCAGCCGAGCGCCCCCATGAAGAAGCCGATGAACAAGTTCGTCCCAGCCGCAATGCGCGGATCCACTCGCAAGATACGGATCATCGCGGGCAGACGGATGCTGCCGAGTATCAGCCCCACGGCGCCGCCCAGCACGCCCACTCCGAAGCCTATACCCGCTTCCAGCGATACGCGCTTGGGCGTGAACTCGCCCTCCGCGCCTTCCAGGTCGGCGCCGAACATATGCGACCCGCCGGAGCGTCGCTGATTCCTGATCAGTATCAGAAACTCGACGCCTTGCCAGAAGACCAGCGCCCCGGCGCCTATCAGCAGAATCCACTCCGGTGTCCACTCACTCGCGAACCCACCCAGGAACGCGCCTACGCAGGCAGGGACACCCATGACCAGCAGGATGCGATTGTCCACCCGGCCCTCGCGATAGTGACGTATAGCGCCGCTGATAGCCGACAGAGCGGATACGAGGATGTTCGTGCCGCCCGCTATCGGGGCCGGCATACCGATCAGCAGCATGGCAGGCAGCCGTATCGTCCCCAGCGCGAGGCCCACGAATCCGCCGAGTATTCCCACCCCGAACGATATGACGGTCAGGATCAGCAGTTGCCACAGTGCGAGATCGGTACTCATTTAGAAGAAGACACCCTTTCCAGAACTTCTTGCATCTCCTCGATCTGGCCCCTCGACGCCGGACGCCGCCCATAGCAGGCACGGTTGAATGCCTCGGTAGCCATTTGCGCAATACGGCCGGGAAACACCCTCGCAAGCGCGGAGCGATACTCGTTCGGCGTCTGGTTGCTCGGACGCCTGAAGCCTTTCGTCTCCGCGACGGTCAACATACCGAAGTATATTCTGAACACATCCACTATATTCTGTTCGTCGTCCGGCAGCCTCAATCCGCCCATCCTCCTCCGTCGCCTGAATCGTTCGGGCAGCAGGTTGAACAGGAGGCGCGCCATATCCAGGCCCGCGTCAACGTCTTCAGCTATTGATTCACGTTCGCCGTCGTCGTCAATCCTGCGCCAGCGCACTATGCGCCTGAATCCCCATGCCAGCAGCGCGAGAGCGACTATCAGCAGTATCGCGACTATCGTCCATTCGATCACGTCGCCCCATATAGACGGCTCGGCGGACTCCGCGCGCTCTCTCATTTCGTTGATGAAGCCGCCCGGGTCGAACTCCTGCGCCGGTCGCTCCGGCGGCTCGCCAATCAGCCTTTGCAGCATCCCGAAGATCCAGAGCACGAGATAGCCCACGACATACGCGATAGGCAGTACCACGACGTACATGAACACCGTGACCAGTATGTCGAACAGCCAGTCCAGCGGTGCGGTTATGAAATCTATGAACGACTTCTGAAGGACGCTGAATACCAACCCGACCAGTACGATACCGCCCACCACCCCGCCTATGATGCGCGTCCACCTCTGCTGTCCCCTTCTGCTGCTCGACGTGGGCAGGATGTGTCCTATGCTCAGACCTGCCAGTCCTACCGCGAAGAAGGTGAACATCAGCGGGAATATGCGCAGGTTGGCGGGATGGAATATATCCACCACCGCGCCAACGGACAGCGCTATCAGGCCCACCCTGAACGTCATCGAAAGGTGGTCGGTCGGAAACTCGATTGACGCTATCCTGCCGCCCCTCCACCATAGAAAGGCGGCGCACAGCGCGGATACGATGGCCCTGGTCCGGTCGTTCGAGGTCGAATCGTCCGACATGATCACGCTCAGCCAGCCCAGGTCCACACCCGGCGTGGCTGATACCAGTATGTATGTGCCGAGCAGCAAGTATATGACGATTACGCCTGTCCCCATCTGTATCGCGTACTGCATCCACAGCGGCATGATGATCATCAGGGTCGTGCGCGCCACCACGAAAGAGCCGCCCATCATGGCGACCGCCGCTATCCAAGGAACCGCGCTGATCCCCTGAAGCAGCGCCAGGCTGAGCACGGCGATGAGAACGTAGAACCATACGCTCTCTACTATTATGCAGGCTATCAGTATGAGCCTATCTTGGGCCGAACTCACTCGCCAACTCCATGTTCTCGAAGTACCCTCTCAGATCGTGCAGCAAGACGCCCTCCGGCATATCGGGCGGGTCGGTGTCTCCGACGAAGATTACCACCATCCGATGCCCTTTCGTCCGCAGGTCGGCTATGACCGACATCATATCCTGGGTCAGTATCGCCGCGATTACCACCAGCGTCGAACCCAGCGGAAACTGTCTTGAGTTCTGCTCCAACTGCGGGGCCATGGGGCCGATAGCAAGCGGCCTGATAGTAGCCAGCGCCTCCAGGATTATCGTCAACTGATCAGGATTGCTCGATGGATTCAGCCGCATCGGACGGTCGGCCAGAATCGGAGTTCCGTTCGAGAACAGACCCACGCTGTACTGCTGCTCGGTGGCGTAGCTGGCGACCGATGCCGCGCTCGTTATCACACGCTCCAGGTTGACAGGCGAATAGCCCTCCCAGGTGCGTTCGGCGGTCTCCACCAGCACGACCAGTATCACCGTGAACGCTGAACTTGGCTCGAACGTGCGTACCTGGAGGCCCTGCATCCGCGCCGTCGCCTTCCAGTCCACTATCTTCAGCGGGTCGCCCACCTCGTACTCGCGCAGCCCCGACGGGCGAGATTCGTCCTGAAATATCCTGACCCCGCCCCGCGTCTCGCCCAGCGGCCTCATCGCCGGAATCCCAAGCTCCGGCAGAGGCACTATCCTGGGATACACCAGGAGATAGTCGTTCCTCTCGACCGGCTTGTGGCTCTCGAAGAAACCGAACAGGTCCCCGCTCTC
The DNA here is from genome assembly GCA_034420555.1 of Dehalococcoidia bacterium. Lineage (GTDB taxonomy): Bacteria > Chloroflexota > Dehalococcoidia > Lucifugimonadales > UBA1123 > VXRN01. Next base: position 3,246 of record DAOULF010000248.1, on the reverse strand, counting down.
CATCCTGGCCGGCCCTATCTTGAAGAATCCTCGCCTGTTCCCCCTGATCTTGTACTCCCAGCGGATGCGCTCGTACCAAGCCAGCGAGGTATTGTGCATGATTATCTTGGCGTTCGGGCTGGAACTGACGGCCATCCTGGCATCCTCGACCTCTACCTCGTCCGGGATCTCGTCCACCACGCTCAGCTTGCCCAAGGGCAGCGGCTTTCGGTTCAGCACTGATATCGTCATGCGGGTATCCTCGTCTATGAACACCCTCGGCTGCTCTATCTTCCGCTCGTAATGCACCTCTTCCAGCGAGAGCTTGTTCCAGACCCAGGACACCCCCGCCACTATGAGGCCCATTACTCCAAGGCCAATGACGAGACCCTGCCCGGCGACGATGCCGACGATTATGAGCACGACGAACATCACTATCCATATATCGTGCCAGACTTTGTTGAACAATTGGGGCTACCTTTCGATTGGCACGGGAAGGGTGTTCAGTATTCCCGAAATCACCTGTTCGGGAAGAATGCCTCGAAGCCTCGCGCCCGACGTCAGTATCAGGCGATGGGCCAATACCGGCTCCGCCATTGCCTTTACGTCGTCCGGCGTGACGAAATCCCTTCCGTCCAGCGCGGCGCGCGCCTGTGAGGTCTTGTACAGGCCGAGTGTGGCCCTGGGACTCCCGCCAAGGGCTAGAGAGTCGTTGGCCCGCGTGCTCTGCGCGACCGCCACTATATAGTCGCGCACTACGTCGTCCACCCTGACGCGGGTTACTAATTCCTGCATCTCGACCAGCTCATCCTCGCTCGTAACGGCGTCCAGATCGGGCAGAATCGTGTCCCGTTCGAACCTGAGCAATATGTCGGACTCCTCTTCCGCGCTCGGATATCCCAGCTTTATGCGCACGATAAACCTGTCTAGCTGGGCTTCCGGCAGTGGAAACGTTCCCTCCAGTTCCACCGGGTTCTGGGTCGCCATCACCAGGAACGGCTCGCGGAGGTGACGCGTCACCCCGTCAACGGTAGTCTGCCGTTCCTGCATGGCCTCCAGCAGCGCCGACTGTGTGCGCGGCGTCGCCCGGTTTATCTCGTCCGCCAGCAGCACCTGGCTGAATATCGGCCCCGACCGGAACTCGAAGTCGCCCGACTTCTGGTTGTAGAAATTCACGCCCAGCACGTCCGTCGGCATCAGGTCCGGCGTGAACTGGATGCGGTTGAACGTGCATCCCAGCGACTGCGCCAGTGCCTTGGACATCGTCGTCTTGCCCGTGCCCGGCACATCCTCCACCAGAACGTGCCCCTTGCAGATGAGCGCGATAATCGCGAGGTCTATCACCTCCGACTTGCCCACCACTACTTTCTGAATACTCTCCCGCAGCCCGGAAGCCATCTCCTGGATCCGCGCCGCGCCGTTGCGCATCTGTACCATAATTCCTCACTAGCCTCTTGAATCGCCCGTCATACCGCCCCGTCCTCGCCCTGCGCGACCACACTTCTATGGCGCGCCCAGTAGATTATAGACTGTTCGACAGTCGTAAGTACGCTCAACTTGCCTCCAGGTTGATAAATGTCTCTTGCGCGATAATCGCATCATGTACAATGTGCATAGAACCACAGGCGCTTTCACCCTGCGAGGTGATACATGACCACAAGACACAAAACGCCGTCTCATATCCTTCGGGACAAGATGTTCGCGGAATTTCCGCCCAGAGATGATATGAACAACCCGCTGTACCTGCACATCCCGGCTCACATGGCATCACTCGCGCGACGCCTCGGTTTTCCTGAGACTACTCTGGTACTGGGTGAGGTTCCAGTTGGGTGGCTACCCACCGGCGACCGGCGCCTGGTACTGATTCCCGACTTGATCGTGGCATTTGATGTTGACCCTGCCGCCATCATCCAAGCAAATGGATACTCCATTGACACGGTTGGCAAGCCGCCCGACTTCGCGCTCGAAGTCGCTTCCCCGACTACGGGCGTCAGAGACTACACCATTAAGCGAACCCGCTACGCCGAATTCGGCATACCCGAATACTGGCGTTTCGACCCCAGCGGTGGGGAGTATCACGACACAGCGCTGGCCGGGGACCGCATGGGCATTGGCAGCTATGACTCAATCGAGATAGAGACGATAAACGCCGATATGTTCCGCGGGCACAGCGACGTCCTGGGTCTGGACGTCTGCTGGGAGCATGGACAGCTACGCTTCTACGATCCCGCCGAAGGGCGCTACCTGATGACCTTCGACGAAGAGGCCGACGGACGCCTCGCCGCCGAAGCCGAAGTCAGGCGACTCCGCGATGAACTGTCACGCCTACAGTCCGAAGCTGAGGCATAGAATGTCGGAGAACCTGGAGATTCACGCGGTATAAGCGCTGCGCGGTCAGTCTCCGGCGGGCGACGGAGCGGGTGGGGCTGAAGACACGGGTGGAGTGGTCGGTTCGGGCGGAACAGGGTCCACGACACCGCCGTCGCTGTCCGGCTGAATGTCGTCGCCGTCGGGTGGGGTCTCCCAGAGTTTGTCCAGTTCGTCCACTTCGATGGTCTCGTTCTCGATCAGATACTCCGAAAGCTGTTTCAGCTTGGGCATGTACTCGGTTATGACCTTGTTCGCGGACTGGTAAGCGTCGTCAATGATTCCGTGGACTTCCTGGTCAATGGTCTCCGCCACCTTGTCGGAGTAGTCTCGTTGCTCGGAGATCTCGCGGCCAAGGAATACCATCTCCTCGCGCTTGCCGAAGGTGCGTGGGCCGAGCTTCTTGCTCATTCCGTAGCGGGTTACCATCTGCCGGGCGATGTTGGTCGCCTGCTCGATGTCGCTTCCCGCGCCCGTGGTTATCTCCTCAAAGACCAGTTCCTCTGCGACCCGCCCGCCCATAGCGGCGGCGAGCATATCCTTGAACTGGTCACGAGTCCACAGGTTGCGGTCCTCTTCAGGCAGGTAACGGGTGTGTCCACCGCTCTGCCCACGCGCGACTATCGTTACCTTGAAGGGCTTGTCGGCGTTGGGTAGGACATGGGCCACGAGGGCATGGCCTGCCTCATGGTAGGCGGTCATCTCCTTCTCACGGTCGCTCACCACACGGCTCCGACGCGCAGGACCGGCTATGATCCGGTCTATCGCCTCGGCGAACTCGGAACTGCCTATCAGCTTCTTAGCTCTCCGAGCGGCAAGTATCGCCGACTCGTTCACCAGGTTCGCAAGATCGGCGCCGCTGAATCCAACGGTCTGTCTCGCCACACGCTCCATGTCCAC
>DAOULF010000247.1:0-11369 GCA_034420555.1 Dehalococcoidia bacterium | reverse complement strand
CGCCGCCGGATATGTCTATGGGCGAGTTGCGGCGGATCTCGGCGTAGCTGTCGAGCTTGTCGGCCATGACAGGCTCCTCCAGCCACCGTATGTTGTACTCGGCGAGCTTGTTGGCCATCTTGATGGCGTATGGCACATTCCAGGAACTCCAGGCGTCGAGCATGATGTCCACGTCGTCTCCGACCGCCTCCCTGAGCGTGCCAGCTAGTTCCAGGTTCCGGCGTTCGCCGTCCCGCCCGTCGGTGGGGCCGTCCCTGAAGAACCACTTGGTGGCCGTGAATCCCTGTTCGGCTATCCACTTCGCGCGGTCCGCGGCGTTCTCCGGGTCTATCGAGAAACCAAGCGCGCTGGCGTATGCCGGGAATTGGGTGCGTGTGGGTCCGCCAAGCAGAGTATAAACAGGCGCGTCCAGGGCCTTTCCCTTGAGGTCCCAGAGTCCGCAGTCCACGACACTTATCGCCATCATCGTCTCGCCCTTGCGACCGTGGATCATGGAGCGATACATGACGTCCCACAGTCGCTCGATGGCCAGCGGGTCTTTGCCGACGAGCAGCGGTCTCAGCGCGGTGTCTATGACGAACGCCTCGCTGCGGGAGCAGGGCCCGGACAGTCCGACCACGCCATCGTCTGTGTGTATCTCCAGGAACACGGCGCGAATTGCGTAGCGTCCATCGCCCAGGCTGGTGGAGTAGTCAGCGCCCTCCTTCCGGTACTCTGGGTAGATGTCCTGCGGCCTGACGAGCCGCTCCTCCCAGAACGGGTCGGGGTGCTCCATCACGCCGTTCAGTTCGCGCAGTTTGAGGTCGGTGATTTTCATGGGGGGTGTCTCCAGGATTTCGTCTATTTGGTTTTCGCAAGTATAGTCTGGCGCAGGCGGTAAATCGAGGGTGGTTGCGCCGGAGATCCTGTATCAGTTTAGCAGGCAGGGAGGATCACCCTCTTCCTTAATCGTCTCCCACTTGGCGATGGCGATAATTGCTCCGAGTGGCAGATCTATACCTCTGACGGTGTCCGCTACCTGGTCGTTCCTTGATGCAAACACCAACTTTCCGTTGCAGGCAAAAATAGATGATATGAATCACACCCAATATGGAGAGGCTTAGGTAGTTCGTTCGTGATAAGATTGGGTCACCCTCTGTTGGCCTTCATGCCTGATCGTCGAATGGGTGCTCACGCCGAGTGGATACTGGGATCTCTTGGGCATCTGAACATTGGAGAGAGGTGAGCATATAGGACTAATCTCCCCAGACAGCGTTAGGAGTATCTGATATGACTACTCATGTTTCTGACATATTCCTCCAATGTGTCGAGGCGATTGATAGAGGTCAACTTATTCACCAAGTCAGTAGGAGAGACAAAGAATTCCATTTCCAGAATTGGTTTCAGGCTAGATTAAGCGAAGTGCCCCTGCGGTACGATGAACCTTCACGAAATTCGTACCCGGACTTTCGCCTTGTCCACCATGCCGCTGGATATGAAGTGAAGGGCCTAGCGTACCCAGGTCGCACAACTACTTACGATGCGAATAGCCAAGTACCTACTGGATTTCACAATGACAGGACGGTTTATTATGTATTCGGCAGGTACCCGAGTGCCCCGGACGATGAGGAATACCCTGTAATCGATCTCGTATTGTTTCATGGCGACTTTCTAAACGCCGATCATGAATATTTACATGAGAATAAGCACATCAGGGGATTTGGAAGCTATGGAGACATTATGATAAGAGATAGGAAAATGTACGTAGCTCCGACACCCTTCGCGCTGACGGATGGTACAACCGGTCAGCAAACGCTGATTTTGCCGAGCGATGAAGAAGTGGATGGTCGGCTTGAACCATGCGGAGAGTTGATACGTGTGGAGACGGACAGCCTTCTAGTCGGATACGACGCCGACCTAAGGGAGAATACGTTATCTCCTAGATTCGTTGATAATCCACACGCTGGCAGGGAGCATCATTTTGTCGCCTACCGCCCTTCAGGGTCATTAGGACCAACCGTCGCCATGAAAGCCAGTATTTCTCAATAGTCAGAATCATCTATGGTCAACTAATACCGACATGTGAAAACCTCTGATGCAACTACGTCTGGACACAATGCGAGTAAATGGAGTCTCTCCTGGGGAGAACCCAACCTCACCACGCGCCATCGAGAGCGAAGCCTTTCCTTTTGAGCACCTCAGCCGGATAGCGGAGTCGGAAAGCTGGCGGAAGGAAGTCAATCGACCGATCTATCACATGCACAAGTGGTGGGCTCAACGTCTCGGATCAGTATTTAGGGGTATTTTGATCGGCTCGTTGACACCAGCGGATACAACCGACCTGCTTGATGTGTTTTACTCGGATGTGCGATTTTCTGGTATCACTGTCTTCGACCCGTTCATGGGAAGTGGAACGACGCTTGGGGAGACACTGAAACTTGGCGCCGATGCAATTGGACGGGACATCAACCCGGTTTCGTATCTTCAGGTCCGAACATCTCTCACCCTGAAAGGCTCGGAGGAACTGGAAGAGACATTTCACGCTATTGAGGAGGATGTCGCTGACGACATCTCCAAATACTATAGGTCTAGTTTGCAGGATGGGACATACTGCCGTGTTCTGTACTACTTTTGGGTTATGACCGTGCCATGCCCGAATTGCGATATACAGGTCGATTTATTCTCCAAGTACATTTTTGCGAGACATGCCTACACGCGACGCAACCCCACCGTACACGTTGTATGTCCAGCATGTGGCGCAATCTCGCCTCAGCACTACAGAGTACGCCAGATGGAGTGTACCGAGTGCAACCACTGTTTCGATGCTACCAAGGGTCATGTCGCGGGTAAGAGAGCTAGGTGTTCAAACTGCTTATGTGAATTTGCGATTGGTCGCACGGTACTTGAGACCGGATCGCCTCCGTCATACCGAATGTATGCGAAACTTGTGTTAACCAATGACGGCAAAAAGGAATACCAACCTATCACACGCTTTGACGAGGGTCTGTACCAAGAGGCCGTAGCCGAGTTGCAAGACTCTTCCTACCACATCCCCGAGGAAACGATAGACCCTGGGTACAACACCAACCAGATATTGAATTATGGGTTTACGGCGTGGAACCAACTCTTTAACGCTCGTCAGCTTCTCTGCATCTCTAAGCTGATGAACCGCATAAGGGAGATTGATGACGTTCAACTCCGGGATGCTTTCACATGCCTGTTTTCAGGGGTCTTGGAGTTTAATAATATGTTCGCCTCATATAAGGGAGAAGGCACGGGCGCAGTGAGACCTATGTTCTATCACCATATTCTAAAGCCAGAACGCACCCCTCTGGAGGCAAATATCTGGGGGACGCCCAAGAGCTCAGGAGCGTTTTCTACTCTGTTCAGGAGCCGATTGAAGCGAGCAGTCGAGTATGCGAGAGAGCCTTTTGAACTGGCTATCTCTCCCGTTGATTCTCGTAGACAGTCTTTCAAGGTGAAAGGCATCGGGGAATCACTGACAGGCCACCGCAACAGCGATTCCTATTGTGAATTCGCTAAAGGATCTAGGCTATATGTTTCTTGTGGAGACTCTGCATCTACGGATATACCAGACAAATGTGTGGACTTGATTGTCACAGATCCTCCATTTTTCGACAACGTTCACTACTCTCAATTGGCCGACTTCTTCTATACTTGGCAAAAGCAGATGTTTGATGATTCTCCTCATTTTCAGTTGGGTACGACCAGATCGACGGCAGAAGTCCAGAATTCAGATGTTGATGAATTCACTGAACGTTTAGCGGGTGTGCTTAGGGAGGCTGAACGTGTTCTGAAGGACAGTGGTATGCTCGTTATGACTTACCACCACTCAAGATGGGAAGGCTGGAGAAGCGTTCTAAGCGCCATGTCAGATGCAGGTTTCAGAATAGTCGCCTGTCACCCTGTCAAGTCGGAGTTGTCAGTCGCGACTCCGAAACATCAGGCAAAGTCTCCGATCAACTTCGACATTGTTGTAGTGTGTCGAAAGGAACGGGACTGTCCAGGTTCAAGTGAGACGATTGAAGTCTTGGAGATCACCTCAGCCTTCGACCGAGCTGAAGCTCAGCTCTTAAGATTGCATGAAACTGGCTGGGTGTTAAGTCGAAACGATGTCGGTGTGGTAGTTATGGGACAGGTCATGGCTGAGATTTCGCGTTACCCGGGACATCGTTCGATTGAGGGCATATTCAGGGAAATTGAATGCTCTGTAACCGATATGATCATGGTTCTGTACAACGCGATATTTAAGCCGTCTCATTAGCGCGGTTAAACCATCCATGTGCAGGCCAAAGAAGTACCTTGCTCTGGTTATGTGCATATGTTCGGTGGTATCGTCAAGTTTCAGAGTTGTCTGAGATATTCCTGATGTACTGACGGATCCCGCCTGCCAACTCTCCCTTGAGCCGTCTGCCATCCAACCTTTGTACCCCTCCCTGTTCTCATCCTAATTGAATTCAACAGAACAGACATACTATCATATGTCCACTCAACGACCCACAATCGTGTGGCCTATTATATAAACAGGAGATTATCAACAACGACTTCGCCGTCCGAAAAATTTCCGGCCTAAAGCTAACAACAAGTGTTGACAGGTCGCTTCCAGGTGTTCTGAATGCCTGTCGCACTTGGAAAATCATTTGGAACCCCAGCTATAAAACCATAAAGAATAATATATGATCCTTGGATCCGAGCCACTAATACCCAACTTTGAAAACACCTTGGCCCGCCAGTCCAAGATGCTATGTGATAATATGACCCCAACCATTTCCAAGCAGCTAAACCACTACCCAAAGAGGTGAAGAGAGTATGACGACGGCTACACGCGAGTATAAGGTTGTAGGCACAAGACCAATCAGGCACGATGGCGCGGACAAGGTTACGGGGCGCGCCGTGTATGGCGCGGACATGAATCTGCCCGGAATGTTGTACGGCAAGGTGCTGCGCTCTCCGCACGCTCACGCGCGGATCACGAGACTGGACACGTCGAAGGCGGAGGCGCATCCCGAGTGTCGGGGTGTGGTGACGTCGGCGGACTTCGCTCCTAGCGAGCCGGTTGGCCCTGTCGCGGTGCTGGGTCAGATGCCGCGGGACAATGTGCTTGTGCGCGACAAGGCTATGTACAAGGGCCACGCCATCGCCGCGGTCGCCGCGACCAGCGCGCACGCCGCCGAGGAGATACTGTCGCTCATCGAGGTGGAGTACGAGGTATTGCCCGCGTACACGAATATCGAGTCCTCGATGGCCGAGGACGCGGTGGCTATCCACGACACCTGGACGAACAACCCGGACCTGCCCGGCGGGGTGAACGTCGCGGCGCAGGAGCAGTACCTCTTCGGCGACCTGGACGCGGGCTTTGCTGAGGCGGACCGTGTCTTCGAGCGCGAGTATCGCACCAAGACTGTCCACCAGGGCTACATAGAGCCACAGAACGCGACGGCGTGGTGGTCGCCGGACGGTCGGCTGACCGTTTGGTGCTCCAGCCAGGGACACTTCGGCGTGCGGGACAACACCGCGCGCATCCTGGGTCTGCCGGTGTCGCAGGTCAAGGTAGTGCCTCTGGAGATCGGCGGCGGCTTCGGGGGCAAGATTCCGCCGTATCTGGAGCCTACGGCGGCCATTCTGTCGAAGAAGAGCGGCCACCCGGTGAAGATGGTCATGGACCGCACCGAGGTTCTCGAGGCAACCGGCCCCACGTCGGGCAGCCTGGTTCGGCTGAAGATGGGCGTAACGAATGAGGGCAAGATAACGGCGGCGCACTGCTGGATGGCGCTGGAGGCGGGCGCGTTCCCTGGCGCTCCGCTCGCGGGCGCGGCGTCGGCGGTCTTCTCGCCGTACCTGATAGAGAACGTGCGGATTGACGGTTACGACGTGGTGTCGAACAAGCCCAGGACGCAGGCTTACCGCGCTCCTGGCGCTCCAATCGTGATGTACTGCACCGAATCGCTCGTTGACGAGATAGCTGAAGCCCTGAACATAGACTCGGTGGAGTTCAGGCTGCTGAACGTCGCGCGGCAGGGCGACCGTCGCGCGGATGGCGTGATGAACGGGCGCATCGGCGCTGAAGAGGTCATGCACGCGGTCAGGGAGCATCCCCACTTCTCCGCTCCGCTGGAGCAGGTGGAGGGCAGGCTCAGGGGGCGCGGCTGGAGCATGGGCTTCTGTCGCAACAACACGGGAATGGCCTGCGTGGTAGCGAACGTGCTGGACAACGGCAATGTGAGCCTGGTGGAAGGCTCGGTGGACATCGGAGGGTCGCGCACGGCCATCGCGCAGCAGTTCGCGGAGGTGCTCGGCATCCCGGTTGAGAACGTGAACCCGATGGTCGGCGACACGGACACCATTGGTTACACGTCGGTCACGGGCGGCAGCGGCGTCGCGTTCAAGTCGGGCTGGGCGGCGCATGAGGCGGCGATGGACGTGATGCAGCAGCTAATCGTGCGCGCGTCGCTGATCTGGGATACCGACCCGGAGAACGTGGAGTACGTGGACGGGGTTCTTCAGCACAAGTCGGACTCCGAACTGCGGCTCACGTTCGAGGAGATGGCGGCAAGACTGCCGGAGACGGGCGGGCCGGTTGTTGGGCGCGCCAACCTGAACCCAGGCGGATCGGGCGGTTCATACGCGGCGAACCTGGTGGACATCGAGCTGGACCCGGACACCGGGAAGGTGGACATCCTACGCTACACGGCCTTCCAGGACGCGGGATTCGCTATTCATCCGTCCTACGTGGAGGGCCAGATACAGGGCGGCGCGGCGCAGGGCATCGGATGGGCGCTGAACGAGGAGTATTTCATGGGCGAGGACGGCGGTATGCAGAACACGAGCCTGCTCGACTACCGTATGCCCACGAGTCTCGATCTGCCGATGATTGACGCGGTGATAGTCGAGGTGAACAATCCGGGGCACCCGTTTGGTGTGCGCGGAGTGGGCGAGGCGAACATCGCTCCGCCGCTGGCCGCGCTCGCGAACGCAATCCACGACGCAGCGGGAGTGCGAATGACGGAGTTGCCGATGAATCCGCAGGCGGTGGTGAGGGCGATGGAGGGGAAGTAGAATAGAGGAGCCAGGCCCGCTGGTATCATAACCATGCCGGCGGGCCTCAGAAGCCATTTGCTACATCTCAGTTTGGTCTGTACTATTGGCGTCCGTTGAACGCAGAACTCTTGATTGTGGTGGAGTGGAGACAAATAAATGCCTCAAGACGAGAAGTGGCGAACCTCCCCACTGTACACGATTCCAGAGGCCGCGCGCCTCGCTAAAGTTGCACCGAATACTATCAGGCGCTGGATATCCGGCACGGAATCGGCTAGTCCTGTCTTCGATGCACCGTCATACGACATTGCTCGAGGTACGACTGTCGTATCATTTATTCAACTTGTCGAGATTGTCGTAGCCAGCAACTTCCGAAAGGAGGGCCGCGTCAGCTTGGATGTGGTGCGACGAGCGTACATTAACGCGAAAGACCACTTTCACACTGAGTATCCATTCGCCTCTCTGAAACTAGAGCCGCTTGCCGGACATATCATCGTTAGACTTCGTGAGGCGAAGGATATCGAGGGCATTCCCGCCATTGACTCACCAGGATTGACTACGATCCCGGGTCTTACCATAGAAGTACTCAAGAACATCGAATATGAAACGGACTTAGCGGCTAAGTGGTGGCCTGCGGGTAGAGACAAGCCCATTGTCATTGATCCACGCTTTAGCGCTGGACTACCTACAGTTCCTGAGCGCAGAGTTACCATCCAGAACATTCACAGCCGCTGGATGGCTGGTCAAGACATTGCCTTTATCTCTAAGGACCTCGTGCTTGAAAATCATACAGTTGAGGAAATTCTACGCTATGCGGGGCAGATGGCAGCATGATTCTCATGTGCGATGAGGATATTGGCCGTGGAGTTCCCCACGCTTTAAGTGATGTTGGATACTCTACTATCTCCGTAGCGCAGAGAGGATGGATTGGTAGGCCAGATATCGAACTGTTAGAAATTGCGGGTCGAAATGGTTGGGTGTTCCTCAGCTCCAATAAGAAGATGCTTCAGGTTCCACACGAACGCGACGCAATTGTGGACAACAACCTGGGCGCGATCTTTCTCACCAGCGGGGAGGAACGCATCGTGAAAGTGTTGCAGTTGCTTCTTCGGAAATGGGGTGCTCTTGACCTACTTGATCGCACTGAGCCGCGACCGTTTGTGCGCTTTCTGAATATGCGCGGACAATTATCAGACCAATATAGGGACCTTAAACTATAGGAATTTATCAGGTAAGCCTAGGTACGCCCATCAGGTGTAGCTAACCTGGCACCTAAAATTGACGACAATCCGCAGGCTGCAGCTAAGTCCTCAGTTTCCATGAAAGTCCTTCACACCGTCGCCGAATTTCGGGCGGCCCAGCATGAGTACTCCAGGCCGCTTGGGCTGGTGCCCACTATGGGGTATCTGCACGAGGGGCATCTGTCGCTTGTGCGGCGGTGCCGGGGGGATAACGCGATGGCGGTCGCCAGCATATTCGTAAATCCAACGCAGTTCGGGCCGTCGGAAGACTTGTCCACCTACCCGCGCGACATGGAGGGCGACCTGGCGAAGCTGGAGGCGGAGGGCGTGGACATGGTTTTCGCGCCGGATGCGTCGGAGATGTACCCGGAGGGATTCGATACGACGATTGACGTCGGGGACATAGCCAGGCGGCTGGAGGGGGAGCATCGCCCGGGGCACTTCCAGGGGGTGGCGACGGTGGTGTGCAAGCTGCTGACCATCGTCAGGCCGGACAACGTGTACTTCGGGCAGAAGGACGCGCAGCAGTGCCTGGTCATCAAGCGGCTCAACGCAGACCTGGACCTCGGCGCTGAGGTGGTTGTGCTACCTACTGTGCGCGACCCGGATGGGCTGGCGATGTCGAGCCGCAACGCTTACCTGTCCAATGAAGACCGGGAGGCTGCGCTGTCGCTGTATCGCGCGCTGTCGCTGGCCGAATCGCTTTACGCGGACGGTGTTCGGGACGCAGGCTTGATGCGTCGTGAGATGCTGGCTCTGCTGGAATCCGAGCCTGCGGCGTCAGTGGAGTATGTGTCGGTGTCGGACGCGGAGACGCTGATCGAACTCGACTCGGCTGAGGGGCCCGCGCTTGTCTCGATGGCGGTACGCATCGGGAAGGTCAGGTTGATAGACAATGTAGTATTAGAGTAATAATCTGTTGCGCCGCACAGCAAACCCTGAGATCGTGTAGTATATAGGTGAGGGCATATATTATGGTCGTTGAAGAAAGTGAGCGAGGCTTGGAAAGCAGAGTGAGTCGCCTTGAAGGCTCGGTAGACCAGATTAACCCACAGATTGAATCACTGGATCGCAATCTGAACGCGCGAATGAACTCAATCGAGACGCGAATGGGATCTCTAGAAACGCGGATGAACGTTCAGATCGGGCTCACGTTCGGGGTGTGGGCAACTGTGGTTGGCGTGCTACTGGCTGTGATTTTCAAGGGTTAGCTATCGGCTTTCGAGGTATAGCGGCGCGAGCATTCCGTCCACGGGAACGAAGTCGTCGGTGAGAATGGAGAAGCGACCGTCGTCCATCCAGCGGGCGAACTCGGCTTCCGGCATGAAGTGGGTTACGATGGCTCCCCTGTCCAGTTTGCGGTTGGCGTCGGCGACCTGAAGCGCGGTGATCGGCTGTCGCGATGCGGTTACGACGAAGGTGTAGCGGTCGTCGCTGTCCCATGATGTGTTGTCCCGCATTACATAGACGTGTGGGAACGTCTGCTGGAGCGTTGCGACCACTGAGCGCAGGAAGCGTCCGCTGTGCATCTTGTCCACTATATTGATCGCGTAAACGCCGTCCTCCGAAAGAAGCCCGTACACCATTTCGTTGAATTCAAGCGTCGTGAGGTGGTACGGCACCGACACGTCGTTGAAGGCGTCGCCGACGATGAACTCGTACTTGCCCTTGGGTAGCTCCTGGAGTTTGGTGCGCGCGTCCTCCGTGTAGGTGATGATGCTTGTGTTCAGCGGAAGCGCGAGGTATTCGGTCGCGACTTCCGTAACTTCGGGGTCTATCTCAACCACCTCGACGCTTACGTCGGGGAACATGACCTCCAGAAATCTCGGCATCGTGTATCCTCCTCCGCCGATGAACAGAGAGTCCATGTTGGGATTCCTGTGAGCGACCTCGGAGGCGACGTCGCCGAATACCTTTTCGTATGAGTAGTGAAGGAATAGCGGGTCTTTGATGTCAACATAGCTGTGCAGCAGCGCGTCTAGGTAGAGTATCCGCACCTCGCGGTCGCCTATGTCGCGCGCCCTCACCTTTATGCAGTAGTAATTGCTCTCGCGCACACAATCGGTTTCCAGGCTGTCCGTCCATACGCTGGCGGCGAGTACGGCCAGGGCCAGGATGCCGAGCGCCGCGTTGATCTTCCAGGCTCGGGTAAGGTTTCCGAATATGACGGCCATCGCGACGAGTATCAGCGACACTATGAGGATTACGAGTCGAGTGCCGAGCAACTGTACCAGAACGAAGCCGGTCAGGAACGTCCCGAGAATACTGCCGGCGGTGGAGACAGCGTAAATCTTACCGACGATGTTGCCGGTCTGATTCAGGTCGGAGAGGCGGAGTTTGATGACGATGGGGGAGACCATTCCGAGTATGACGGCGGGTACGATGAAAAGCGTGGTGGTGAGCAGGACTATGCGGGGGATGATGGGGAGTCCGAGGAAGGCGTCGGAGGCGAAGGTGTCAATGGGCAGAATGGCGATGCTGGAGACCCCGCTCGCGAGCAGTATGATGCCGAGGGTCTTGGGGTGCGGGTACCTGTCCGCTATGCGCCCTCCCAGGTAGTTGCCGAGGCTGATTCCGGCGAGCACAATGCCGATGATGCTCGTCCAGGTGTAGAGCGAGACGCCTATCGTCGGGGCGAGTATCCTGCCCGCGACAATCTCGATTATGAGCGTACACGCGCTGGCGGTGAATACGATGATATAGGGTTTCAGGGTGTTATAGAGGTTTATCAATTCGTCTCGTCCTAAAGGGATGGTCGTTGTCCGGGTACATCTGGGTGGAGATTGTACAACACGGAGCGAGTGATGGCGCGGTATGCCTGAACTTACTTTAGTGGAGAATGGCCTCTGTTGGCGTATAATGTCGGGCGTACCAAGAAGGCTGAGGCTTCACCAGGGTCTTTTCATTATCCAATGTTCGTATATTCAAGGCAGCGTAATCACCCTCACCCCAACCCTCTCCCTGAGGGAGCTGAGAGGGATAGGCATTGAGTATTTCAGGTATATTCATGGTATATGAGCTTCATGTCAGGCGGAGTTTCGGGCCAGGGTTCAGGGAGGAGCCATACTCTTCGCCACAGTCTGCCCCTGCTCA
>DAOULF010000246.1:0-2993 GCA_034420555.1 Dehalococcoidia bacterium | reverse complement strand
CCATCAGCCCGCCGCGCGCCTGTCCGCAGCCGTCGAACGACGGCAGCGCCGAGTCCGGCCCGTTCGGACCGTAGCCCGTCGCCGACCCATATACGATCATCGGGTTTATCTCGCGCAGCGTCTCGTAGCCCACGTCCAGCCGCTCCGCTACGCCCTGCCGGTAGTTCTCTACGAACACGTCCGCCGTCTCCACCAACTTGTGGACAATCGCCTTGCCCTCCGGCGTCTTCAGATTCACAGCGATGCCACGCTTGTTGCGGTTATTCGCCTCGAAATAGGCGTTCCGGCCTCCGGGCAGCGTAGGCGCCAGCGTCGAGGCCCTGGCCACCGCGCGCCCCGCGTCCCCGTCCAGCGCCTCTATCTTGATTACGTCGGCCCCCATGTCGCCCATCATCACCGCCGACATCGGCCCGAACTGCCACATCGTCCAGTCCAGCACTCTGATTCCCTTGAGCGGTCCGGTAACTCCGTTTGCGCCATTCTCGAACATCGCTCGCCTCCAATCGCGTCCGTATCATTATGGAAGATTCCGCCGATTCTACCACACGCCTCGGGAGCTTGTTGCGTCTTCGTGGACTGCCTCCTATACTGTGATACACATAAACTGTGAGGCTGATAGCATGAGGAACATCACCGTATCTGTTGACGAAGAGACCCACCGCCTCGCGCGCATCCGCGCGGCGGAGCTGGACACCTCGGTCTCCGCGCTGGTACGAGAGTACCTGAGGAGTCTGGCAAGCGAACCTACCCCGGATAGGGTAGTCGCGGAGACGGAGCGAGAACGTCGAAGCAGGCTGCTGAACGAAGTGTCCGAGAACATCCGCGCCACACGTAGAGGCTTCAAGGCGTCTGACAACCTATCCCGAGAAGAGCTATACAACTGAACTCTTCACCCAGGCGGTTGAAATCAGCCAACGTTTCCAACTGTCATACTGGGACGGCGCCATTCTCGCCGCCGCCCGCGCCATGGGATGCGATACCGTGTACTCAGAAGACATGAGCGATCAGCAGGACTACGGCGGTCTGAGAGTCATAAACCCGTTCACCGAGACGACGGAGGAAAGTCTGCTATGACCAAAATAATCCCTGAGACAATAAGACTCTACCTGAACGGCGACATAGACCTCGACACGCTTGAAGATCGCATCATTCCCCTCATATGGGACGATGACTTCAAAGATCAAGACCTCTTGAATGAGATTCTGGTTGAGCTAATCTATATCAAGGACGGCCTCTCCGACGAACCAATCTTCAGGACGCGCATGGCCGAGATTCTGGCCCAGACCCAAGATGTGGCCGCCGTCGCGGTGAGCGTCTAGTAGCAGGCCAAAATCGCCCGACCTCCGCCACCGCGTAGAGGATTGCGAAAGCTATCACCATGAGAGAATTTACCGCAACTACAACCCAGCGTAACCAGGTGACCATTCCTGCCGAGGTACGCCGCATCTTGGGCTTGAAACCCAGGGATAAAGTTGCCTTCACTATTGAAGACGGAGGCGAGGTCCGGCTCAGCGCGGCGTCGTTCAACTTGGAGTCGGCTTATGGCTCGGTGAAGCCTTCCGCAACCCCGGAAGATTTCGATGCGATCTCCAGAAACGCGAAGGACGCCAAGGTCCAGGATACCTTGAGAGAACTTAGTTCATAATGAGGTTCCTGGACACCAATGTGATTCTCAGATACCTGACAAGGGACGATGAAGCTATGGACTTCGACCGGGTGGCGGGAATCCAGAGAGTAGAGCCATGATGCGCCTCAAGCGGACCTTGAGTATTTGGGAGAAGCCGATATGACCGACATAATCCTTGAAACGCTCAGACTTTACCTGAACGGGGACATAGACCTCGATTCGCTCGAGTACCGGGTCATCACGCTCACTTGGGACGACAAATCCATAGACCAAGATCTCGTTGACCGTATCGCAGTCGAGCTAGTGTACATCATGGACGGCGTATCCGACGAACCACTATTCAGAACCCGAGTCGCCGATATTCTGGCCCAGACCCAAGACATGGCCGATGTCGCAGTAAGCGTCCCCTCGTAGTCGAAATCCCCTGGATCCCACAGCGGCCGCCGTCCCCCACGACTGCACGACAGCCCCTACGTCCTTCACCCTTCCCCGCGTCGGCTCAGGCTGGCCCACCCTGCTTGAAGAGTACATCGTCAACCCGTATCCACTTGGGATCAGGCCCGGTGTAGTCCGAGCCGTCCGAATTCACATACTGGTGAGCGTAGCATAGAACCCAGTCGTTGACCGTTAACCTGATTTCTACCATTTGGCTGCGGGTACCGGGCGGGAAATTCCCTCTGCGAGGGCCTGCCATAGTCCTATAGACTTTAGTGTAGGCTTGACCCGTATTCAGCTTTCTTCTAATATCCAGCACACGGTACAGTTCGTACAACTCACTGTCGCGTACAGGTATGGACACTGGTTGATCGGAGGATACTGCCATGACAGAAAAGATCCTTGAGACGCTGGAACTCTACTTGGCTGGCGACATAGACATTGATTCGCTCGAAGATCGGATCATCCCGCTTCTATGGAGCGCCCAACTAGAAGCGGAACGAGACCTCATTGCCGAGATAGCCGTCGAGCTAGTGTACATCAAGGATGGCCTCTCCGACGAACCACTATTCAGAACCCGAGTCGCCGATATTCTGGCCCAGACTCAAGACATGGCTGATGTTGCAGTGAGCGTCCCTTCGTAGTAGAAATCCCCTGGATCCCACAGCGACCGCCGTCTCCCCCGACCGCACGGCAGCCCCTACGTCCTCCGTCTTCCCCCCGCCGTCCAGCGCAAGACTCAGCAGCACGAATGTTGTTACCAGTGTAGCAGTAGATTCCTGACTGTCACCCGCGCCGTTTGGGGAGTGTGATAAACTGACCCCGGAAGACCCACCATGCAGCGAACAAATAGTGGAGCGCCAAAACCATGACCATGCTTGAAGAACGTGTAAGCTCCATGGAGGGCGCTTACGAACACCTCGCCACCAAG
>DAOULF010000245.1:0-4328 GCA_034420555.1 Dehalococcoidia bacterium | reverse complement strand
GCGTCCGGATCGAGGCTCGCGCCGATGCGCACGGCGGCGCGGCTCAGCTCCGAGACGCGACGCTCCAGCACCTCGACCCGGTCCCGCAGCACCGCCGAATCGTCCGTCACGCTGTCCCTCCCTGGGGCACGGGGAAACATCATCGCCGAAATCTCGACGAACGGGCCGGAATCCTCGCCCGCGCATCGGACTGCGAGCCGTTATGATAAAAGGTTACGCCATCGCCGTCAGCTTGCGACGCGGGCGCGCGGTGCCGCAGCCAACCCGATGGGCATGAGGAGGAACGATGATCACGAGCGACGCGCAGCGGCGCTACGGCTATCTTGCCGCGCGGGTGATGCTGGCCGCGATCTTCCTGCTCACGGGCTGGGACAAGCTCGCCGACCCGCGGGACGCGGCGGCCGACATCGCCGAGGTGGGCCTGCCCGCCCCGTATCTGCTCGCCGTCGCGGCCGGCGTCGTCGAACTGGTGTGCGGGGTGCTGCTCGCCGTGGGCTGGAAGGCAGCCTGGGCGGCGGGCGGGCTGTTGCTGTTCCTGCTCCCCGTGACGGTGCTGCTTGAGAATCCGCTCGCCGCGCCGGGGGATTTCGGCACGCTGATCGACTTCCTCAAGAACCTCGCGATCATGGGCGGCCTGCTCATGGTCGCGCTGTGGGAGCGCCGGTTCGAATCGGAATGACCGCCGCCGGAACCTCGCTCCATGAGGCTCGTCTTTTACCGCACGCCCGCGTCGTGACCGCAGGCCGGCCCGGGGGAAGGCGCATCCGGCAACGCCTTGAAACAGCGCGTGCGCTCATCACGGACCCGGAGGTACTGGCGCGGCTAAGGGAACGCTGGGGGAAGCACGAAGAGCCGTCCGTATCAGATGACAGACACCTATAGCTGCCATGGCGGATAACTTCAGCCTCAGACTCGACACGATGACCGCTCCTTGGAGCTTGGATTCCAGATTCAAGCTCGTCGTGTCGGCTCTCGTTTTCTTCGGCCTCGACCACCTCGCAAAGAGACGTGTAGCCTCCGGCAGGAATCCGGTAGAGCCGCCCAGTGGCGCAGCCTTCATCAAGTATCTAGAAGAGAAGAAGATCTTTCCCGTGCCGCCCAATGCGTTACAGGTCGAGATAATGTTGAGGAAGATGGTGTCCGCAGGATTACTCTCACCTGTGGCGACCGGGCAGACCATACTCTCGTATGGGGGGGTGTTTAGTCGCTGCTACGTGTACTTGCCAACGCGCGACAAGATCCTCCGAGACCCGTTCCATCTCGCATCAGTGCTTGGTCCAGAGTGGCTTCACAGGCTTTGTGCGCCAATCTTGGTCCACATCTCGGGAACGAAGGATGATGCTCCAGTCGCCGGAACCGGACTCGTTGTTGACGAGCATCATGTCCTCACTTGTCGGCATGTGGTTTCGGACATGGAGCTCGACGAAACTCAGGTGTTTCAAGATAAGCCATATGCGATTACCGCTGAGTCGATCCATCGCCATCCCGAGATTGACGTGGCCGTGGTGCGTGTCGATGGACCGCCGTTGTCTGTTGTATCGGGTATCACCTTAATGCCTCCGACAGTGACGCAAGTTGTGTACACGCTCGGATATCCCAAACTTCCCGGCCTTCGGGAAGCGTCCGTCATCATACAGCAGGGAGCCGTGACGAACGAATCTGTCACATCGCTGGCAGGGGAGACCCTATTCCTGTATTCTGCCATTGCCAGACCGGGGAACAGCGGTGGTCCGGTGATGTCTGAGGACGGTTATCTCGTGGGCCTGTCCGTTGTGGATGCCGTCGGTCAGTACGACAACGAAGGTGCGTTTTCTCCACACTATGCAGGTGTCCCTGCTCAAGTGCTTGCCAAGGCTGTTGATGACCTGAACTTGGGTATTCGGTTGCCGTTTGAGGAGTACGAGTAATATGCCGTAGGCACAAAGACCGGGGGGAGGATGAGGGGGCAGTCCAGGGCTACGGATGCCGTCATCGCCACGTCAGCGAACGCCTCTCGGAGGCGATGCTGCATAAACCACGCCGTCGTCTGCGTCACGCCGAGATCGCGGCCCAGCTTCCACGCTCGAAGCTCGCGGCCAATCCGAGGCATCGGTGATTCGCGCCAATCGATTTCGGTTCTCCCGCAATCAGCCCACGGAAGAGTCAGATGCCGCCGAACGGCAAGAGTGGCAGATCGTGCAGTCCTGATTGGACTTACGTGATTCCTTGCCGTGATTTGGCCTTCCGGTGATCCGCTTTACTGTACTTGTACACACCGTTCGTACATACATCCCCACTTGTCCAGACTGGCCTAAGACGGATGCTTCACCTCGACCGGTACCGGAAAGAGGTGCTCGTACAGGAACCTACCAAGCATTAGCCCGAGGTGTATCGGTTTAGTTGGGTATGGATCTCGATCTTGAAATGGTGAGTACCTGTGGTAAGTAATCCTTCCGATATCCTTCAAGGCGGTATCAAGCCACTCGTCCGCATCACATCCTACGGAACTTGCAGACCTGGGGTCATTAGCACTAAAGAAGGCCGTATAGTTGGTTCGGTCGATGTCATCGGCGATAGTCTTCCAGGCTCCCACGTCCGGCCGTGCTCTTGGGTCTGATACGAACGCACGATCCTCCAATTTCGACACTCTGTCGTCAACGGCCTCTCGGTAGTCTTCGTACTCGTTGGCAAAAGTCACAGACTCCGTCTGTATCTCCAGTCTCAGCTCCGTTGGCAGCGACTGATAAATCACGCTGATGTCATGTCCCTCACCAAATGTGAACGCTCCGCTCTCCCGGTACTCCGCGTGAGCATTCACCGCCTTCAGGCAGAACTCTATCGCCTGAGTAAGGTTGGTCATCACGGCTCGCTCACGGTCTAGGGCGTCGCCCACGACAACTTGCCATAACTTCTCCAGTTGGAGAGCATTGAACACGTCACGAGGGAATCTCTCCGCGTTTACCAGCTGTCCAGCATACCTGCCCCGAAGTTCGTCGGTGTGGGACATTCGGTACTCTCGCCAATACATGGGCAGTCTATAAAAGTCGATCAGCCTACCAGCTGCGTAGTAGACATAGCCTCGCTTCCAAAAATTGTGATACTCAGCCAACCCCGTTGTCAACTGCGGCTGGGAAAGTATGTAACGCCTGTTTCTGTGGCGCCCTTCTTCGCGGATTTCAAGAAACGAATACGGTAATCGTCGTCTGAGGTACGCGATCCAAGTGTCGTCACTCGGAAGATCTGAATAGGCGGGCGTTTGTTCAGGCACGGTCACTCCCACCACACCGCAGCTTCCTGTCACCAAGCGGACACCGCTCGACCTCCACACTCCCCATCCCCCAAGAACCCACACAGCGCGAACTCCTCCACCCCGAGGTCGCCTCAACCGCGCGGACTCTGGACATCGAATCCAGGACCAGCTCCAAGGATTCTTGGGTTGAGGCGAGAAGCTGGTTGACTTCGGCCGACATTCTCGTCGTGTCCTCCTGTGACGATTCCGCTACGGTCCCGTTCGGGAAACCAATGTACCGGCGGTGTCAACCGGGGTTCCAACCACAGAGAAAACGAAGGCTCGTGAAACGGGGGGCTAGTTGGGCCGGGGAGCCAACGATCAGAACGACGAGGGGTAGGCCCCGTCAACGATTCGGGACGAAGCGGCCCCGCCACCGGGGTCGTCGAGGACGTGCTCGACCGGATGCTCGGGACGAACCTTGGTGAGGCAGGTGTCAACTGATTACGTCGACCCGGCGGGAGCCCTGAGTCGCTGGTGAGGGCGGACCGCTTCTGCATGTCCAACCACCCCATCGGTCATCGCGTGAGACCCCTATATCTCTGGATTCGGAAGTCCCGCTGTCTAATCCTGTAATCCCCGCTTTTCGGGACGCTCGCACCAGATTCGCCAAAACGGCAGGAAACGCAGATCGTGCAGCCCTGTATGTAGTTAGACGATTCCCTGCCGTGATTCGCGCCACACGTGCTCCGCTGATCCAGCGGGCGCTGGAAACCATGAGCACCGACACGTCGGGCCGCGGCCCTTGCCTGCTGGTGGAGGTGCCCGACAGCAACCCGCACGACTTCGCGACCGTGTTCCGCGACGCTGTCCGCATGGCGGGGTTGCAGAGGTTCGTGGAGGTGCCAGGAGGGACTTCGGGACTCCCGGGAGTGGCCGCCTGGGTCGGTGCGTTGTGCGAAGCCGGCGTCACCGTGGTGCTCGACGAGTTCCAGGTCTGCCGCCGTGGTCCCCTGGCGGGCTTCCCCTCGCTCCTGAAGACCCGGGTCGACCGTCTCCAGGACCGGAACCCGGTCGGGGGACTGATCCTGCTGGGATCGGTCCAATCGGAGATGGAGGC
>DAOULF010000244.1:0-4740 GCA_034420555.1 Dehalococcoidia bacterium | reverse complement strand
CGAACACACCGTCGCCAATCTGGAGGACGGTTATGTCGAAGGTGCCGCCGCAGAGGTCGTAAACGGCGATGGTCTCGTCGGTCTTCTTGTCCAGGCCGTAGGCGAGTGACGCGGCGGTTGGCTCGTTGATGATGCGGAGCACCTCGAGTCCGGCGATTCGACCTGCGTCCTTGGTGGCGTTGCGCTGGCTGTCGTCGAAGTATGCGGGGACGGTGATGACCGCCTGGGTGATGGGTTCGCCCAGCTTGGACTCGGCGTCCTGCTTCATCTTCTGCAGGACCATCGCGGACACTTCGGGAGGCGCGTGAGACTGGCCCGCCATCTCGACGTAGGCGTCGCCGTTGGAGTTTCTCACCAGCTTGTAGGGGATCAGGTCCAGGTCTTTTCTGACGCTAGTATCGTCGTAGCGGCGTCCCATGAACCGCTTGATGGAGAATACGGTGTTTTCGGGGTTTGTGACGGCCTGCCGCTTGGCGGTGGTCCCGACGTAACGTTCACTGGAGCGTGGATTTATGGCGACCATGGAGGGCGTGGTGCGTCCGCCTTCCGAGTTTTCGATAACCCGGGGTTCGCCGCCCTCGATGACGGCCATGCACGAGTTGGTCGTGCCGAGGTCTATTCCAAGTATGCTGGGCATCTATTGAGCCTCCTGGTCTTGTATTTCGGATTCTGTGTTTTCTTCCGTCTGTACGGCCTGCGCGACGCTGACCTGCGCCGCGCGAAGCACGCGATTTCTGAGTTTGTAGCCGTTTCGCACTACGCGGACGACGGTTCCTTCGTCAACCTCGTTGGTTGGCTCGAAGAACACCGCCTCGTGCTGGCTGACGTCGAAGGGCTGTCCAATGGCGGCCTCGATGCGCGCGAGGCCCTCGGTCTGCATCACGTTCTCGATGCTGCGCTGAGTGAGGCGCAGACCTTCGAGCCAGCCGTCGTCGGAAGCGCCTTCGGGGATGTAGTCGAGGGCGCGGTTGAAGTCGTCGGAGACGCCAATCAGCTTGAGAAGCAACTGTGCATTGGCGCGCTCCCTGGTCTCGTCCAACTCGCTCGCGGCGCGCTTCTTGTAGTTTTCGAGGTCGGCCTTGTATCGGAGGGCGAGGGTCCTGAACTGGTCGCGCTCACGCTCCGCCTCTTCCAGCCGCTGTTGCAGGTCGGTAGCCTCGTCGGCTTCCTCCGCGATCTGGTCTGCCATGTCCTGAATATCGGGTTGTCTGTCTTCGGTCATTAAACCTTATGTCCTTTACAGGTTTCGTGTCATCCGGCGAGCATCTTGAACATTTCGTCCAGGCTCTCGTTGAGCGCCTCTCTGAGAGGCTGGCCTTCCAATTCAGCCAACTGTCGTCTCATGCGTACCATCCGGCCAAATAGCTCCATCGCCAGGTGGACGCCAGCGTGGTTCAGGCCGAGGTTCTCCACAAGGTGCTTTATCAGCTTGAGCCGGGCGATGTCCTCGTCGGAGTAGAGTCTGGACATGCCCCTGGTGCGGGACGGCATGATCAGGCCCACTCTCTCATATTTTCGTAAAGTCTGGGGGTGCATGTCCAGAATACGCGCGGCCACGCTAATAACGTAAACACCTTCTTGCATAGCCATAGGAACTCCCGGTATCTCCGGCGCGAAAGTCGCCAAATCGCGCTAACTATTTATGCATTCGGTTCGTTATATAAGGTGATAGCGGGATCCGAATGGCCTCAGCCATCGAATCACTACAAGATAATGATAATAATTGACACAAGTCATGTCAATAGATATAATATATATGAATCACATTAGATAATTCAAAATCTTTTATCGGCGCTAGGCCCTGTCTATTTTACCCACATCCTAAGGGATGAAACGAGAGGGAAACTCGTAGAGGGTGACGGGGAGCCAAGTAAGGAGGGTAGAGATGCTGGAATTGAAAGCCTGCCCCAGGTGCAAGGGTGATATGCACACCAACCGCGACATGTACGGCTCCTACAAGGAGTGTCTCCAGTGCGGCCACATGCAGGATGTGGCGGACCCGAGTCGGCTGTCGTCGCTGCTGGAGTATGCGACGAAGAAGCAGGCAGCATAGCGGGGAAACCGGCTTAGTCTAATCAGGACGCCCCCTCCAGGATCGGAGGGGGCGTTTTTGGTCACAGATTTTTTCTTTGCCGCCTAAACGTCGAAAATGTCACTGACTTCCCAAGAGAATCCGGGAAGAACATCGCCGCCGTCCAGGGTGTAGCCTTCTGTGAGCGTGAATCTCGCGCCGCTGGCGGGATAGACATTCACGGTTCGCGTGGAGGGGTGCATCGTCCATACGAGGCGAACGCCGTAGCTCAGCCACATGAATGCTTTTTCTTCGACCTGCTGAGAGGTGTCGCTTGGAGACACGACCTCTACCACCAGATCCGGGACAATCTCTGAGTATCCAGGTATTTCCGCGCCGATAGGCATTCTCTCGGCTGATATGTACGCGATGTCGGGCTCTCGCACGGTGTCGGGCTCTCGTTCGAGAAGGATGCCGGTGTCCGAGCCCATGAGAGACCCCAATCGGCGCGGCCTGATGAAACTTCTCAACTCTCCTGCCACATTTATCACGACTTTGCCGTGCGTCACTCCCGCAGACATAGTTGGGTGGAACTCCCCTTGTATCAGTTCACCGCGAATACCTTCGCTGTACAGCTTTAGAAGATCATCGGCTGTCAGCGGTTTATTCGCTATGATTGATGTAGTGGTCATTTCGGGCGACCTCTGGCTGTATTGCCTATTCGAGCCCCAGTTGGTAGTGCTTGCCCTCGGTCTTGATGGAGGGGGCGACGACGACTTCGGCGACCTGGTGCATTTCGCGGATGTTCTCGGCGCCGACCATGCCGAGGCAGATGTTGAGCGCGCCGACGAGGTTCTGGGTTCCGTCGGTTACGGAGCTGGGGCCAAAGAGTATCTGTTCGAGAGTTCCCTTGACTCCGACGTTGACGCGGGTGCCGCGCGGCAGGTTGGGATCGGGGCTCGCCATGCCCCAGTTGTATCCTCCGCCCGGTGCCTCTTCGGACTGAGCGAGCGGAGTGCCGATCATTACGGCATCGGCGCCGGAGGCGATGGCCTTGCACAGGTCTCCGCCGGTGCGTATGCCTCCGTCAGTGATGATGGGGACGTAGCGGCCGGTGCGGTCGAAGTATTCATCCCTGGCGGCGGCGGTATCCATGGTAGCGGTTACCTGCGGTATGCCGACGCCGGTTACCTCGCGGGTGGTGCAGGCGGCCCCGGGTCCGACGCCGACAAGGACACCGTGTATGCCGGTGGTCATGAGTTCGAGGGCGACGTCGTAGCTGACGCAGTTGCCGACGATGACTGGGACGTTGACCAGTTCGAGCAGTTCGGGGAAGCGCAGTCCGCGCTGGCTCTTGGAGATGTGGCGAGCGGTGGTGACGGTGGACTGGACAACTATGACATCGGCCCCGGCTTCGGCGGCGAGGGGGGCGAGGTTCTTGGTATTGGCGGGGGTAAACGAAACGGCGCATTTCGCGCCGCTTTCCTTTATCTCCTCGACCCGCTTCCCGATGAGCTCCTCGCGGAGTGGGGCAGAGTAAACCTTCTGGAGTACGGAGGTCACCTTAGTCTGCGGGGTTTCGACTATTTCCTGTATCACGCCCTGGGAGTCTTCGTAGCGGCTGTGGACGCCCTCCATGTTGGTTACGGCCATTCCGCCAAGCCTGTCCATCTCGCCCACGAAACTTGGAGAGGATACCGCGTCCATAGCTCCACCCAGGACGGGGGTAGAGATAGTTATGCCGTCCACGGAGAAATCGGTCTTGGTGAGTTCGGGGTTGATCGTGATCGAGCCGGGCGCGATTGCGACCTCGTCGAAGCCATATACTCGTCGAAGTTCTCTAAGATGTGTAAGCGCCATAGCTGCAAAACCTCCGCCTGCGGGATATGGATGAATGTACTGGAGTTGAGTCTGGGGCTTCAAGCTGAATAGGGATAGCCGTTCGGGGAGACGATCAGATCCGGGACAGGATAGCTGCCATCATATCTTCAAGATCAGGGAAGATGTGGGCGTCGGGCAAGTGCTGATGGGACGCGATAAGTTCATCATCTACATAGATGTGGAACATGCCGTGTACGCTGGGAATGAGATTGAATTCGGAGATGTGCTCGCCGGTGCGGCTCAGGGCCTCGCCCGCCATCCAGGCGGCGCGCAGGGCATGGCCTCAATGCTGGCAATACTCCAGACGTATCTTGAGTCCGTTATCCGCCATGAGTCGCCTCCGGTGACAGGATTAGATAATCTTACGCTCAGGGGTCGGGCGGGGTCAATGCAGCGGACGCTACAAAACGACCCTGTCGCCCTCTTCTCCAGCTATGTCGCCCACCACTAGCGCGTCGGGGAGGGCGGAGAGGACTTCGGGGACGCGCTCGCGGTCGCAGACCAGGACCATGCCAAGACC
This sequence comes from Dehalococcoidia bacterium, assembly GCA_034420555.1. GTDB lineage: Bacteria > Chloroflexota > Dehalococcoidia > Lucifugimonadales > UBA1123 > VXRN01. The sequence goes on along the minus strand of DAOULF010000244.1, from coordinate 328 downwards.
CATGTTGAAGACGCGGTACATCTCGTCTCGGGATATGCCGCCGTCCTCCTGTATCTCGGTGAATATGCGAGGCACGGGCCAGGAAGAGGTATCGAACCTGGCGGAAATGCCGTCGGGCAGCATTCTCGGGACGTTCTCTATCAGTCCACCGCCGGTTATGTGGGCTATTCCCTTCACCATGCCGAATACGGGGGTGAGCTGGTTGTAGTAGGGCGGGTGCGGCCTGAGGAGCGCGTCACCGAGGGTCTCGCCCAGTTCGGGGCGGAACTCTTCGAGGGGCGCGGGATCGGTGTCCAAGCCGTAAATATATCTCACGAGCGAGTAGCCG
>DAOULF010000243.1:0-5500 GCA_034420555.1 Dehalococcoidia bacterium | reverse complement strand
AGGCGGAGAGCGGCTTCATAGTACGGGGCAGCGCGATATTCGAGGAAGGGGCAGCGATATGGTCGGGCAGCGCACAGCCGTCGCCGGAGGCGAGCGCCGGGGAGTGCGCTCGGATGGAGTGGTCGAGAGCCGGAACATACACGACCCGTTCGGAGTTCACGCTTTGCGGGTACGTCCGCATCAGGATAGCGGCGTCTGCGCTGCCACGCGGACGGTTCAGGGTCCTCGCGAGGGCGCGAACGGACACGGACAACGCCGCGCTGAAAACCGGACATCTGGGATTCGCGCTGGGCTGGTCTTCCGGGAATACATCGAAGACCCCGGACGAAAGCGAGGCCGTCTTTCCAGAGTCAGCGTCGGAGTTCAGGACGCTCGACCTGGGCGAACTGGCGCTGCCGACGACCCCCGTACCGGAGGGTTACGCCGCGCCGGAGTTCAACCTGGACATCCACGGGATACTCAGCGGCGGTGGTGCGAGGAATGACGCCGGCTCTCACCAATTCAGGTGGTCGGTGGACTGCGTGACGCTCCTGCCGATTGACGAAGGCGAGGTGGCTGTGAACGGGGTAGGTCCGTCGGAGCGGATTCTACTCGACACGCTAAGCGAGCCGGGACCCGGAGTATATAAGCTGGACGAATCGGACCTGGTACTCGGCCCGGCGGACTTCGAGGGCGCGCCGTTCACGATAGGGCCGGAGGGCACGCGCATATACGTGGTCAGGGACGACGCTTCCGACCCGTCCGGGGTGAAGTTCGGAGTCGCGATGTCGCTGACGCCGCTCGCGGGCGGCGCGTAGCGCGAAGCGGCAAGCATACAAAGGGGATGAGGAGAGGAAATGAGACAACTACCAAGCAGGTTCGAACAGAGGAGGCACATGGAGATGGAGAACCGTTTGGCGATGCTGGAGAACGACACCGACATCCTGGAAGGCAAGCTCGACAGGATAATCAGGATTTTGCAGGGGATACTGCTGACCGGAATAGGCGCGGTGGTGACGGCGGTGATAAGCGTGGTGGCACAGGTGGTCATAAAGGGCGCGTGAGGTATCGGGGTGGCGGGAGGGCGGGAATCCCACCACCCATTCTCTCTATGCACCTAATAGCACAAACGTGTCAATGAATTTTCACGGGAAACGCGGTATCATGTAAGCCATACTATATATGAGGCTGGTAATAATGCCGCAACCCCAAACTGTTAGTGGTCGAAAGCTGGAGATCGGACTCAGGGTCAAAGAAGCCAGACAGGACATCTCCATGAGCCAAGAAGAGTTCTCCAAGCTCATGGGCAAGTCGGGCCGACACTGGGCCTGGAAGGTGGAGGCGGGACAGATTGGCCTGTCGGCGGAGCAGATACCCAATGCCGCCGAGATTCTCGGCCGTTCTGTCCAGTGGCTCATAGAGGGCCGCGAAGAGGTCTTCGAGGTGCATGACCCCGAACTCCGCCTGTTCTTCCGCCAGTACGAGTGGGGGGACTTCACAGACGAGGAGCAGGAGATCGTGCGCCAGGGCGTGAAAATGGCCCAGGCTTACAGGGCCGCCCGGGAACAGTCAGAGGCCGCCACGTAACTACACCCCCAATCCTTTGCCGCCACTCTCAGACCCTTAAACTTTTCGAGTTCCCAAAAACGGAACTTCTATTCACTGTGGAGCGAGAAACTTGAAGATAACCGACGTGCGCGCAATTCCGATGTCCGACCCTATTCCTGCCGAGCGTCAGCATCGCACGGACCTCGGAACCAAGGTGAAGAGCGACGCGGTCCTCATACTTGTGGATACGGACGAGGGCCTGACCGGCATGGGCGCTTCGCTCGGAAGCCCGGAGACGGTGTCCGCCATCGTCAAGTACGACCTCGCTCCCGCGCTGGTGGGCGAGGACCCAATGTACTCGGAGTTCCTGTGGGAGAAGATGTACAACGGCTCGCGCTGGAAGCCAGCGCTGGAACGCGGACACTCGCAGCCGATGGATGGTCGGCGGGGCGTCACCATGGAGGCGGTGGCGGGTGTTGACATCGCCATCTGGGACGTGAAGTCGCAAGCGCTCGGTCTGCCGGTTTACAAGGCTCTGGGCGCGGTGCGCGACTCGATACGCGGCTACGGATCGGGCGGCTGGGCGCCCGGAGACGAGGCGGAGGAGGAGATGGGCGGATACGCCGCCAAGGGGTTCAGCGCGGTCAAGATGCGGGTGGTCGGCAGAGACGGCTTCTCGGTGGAGAACACCGTGCGCAGAGTCAGGGCTGCGCGGCGCGGCATCGGGGACAACGTGGAGCTTATGATAGACGCTCACGGCTCGCTGGATGTCTCGACCGCTATAAGGCTTGCGCACACACTGGAGGAGTACGATCTGGCGTGGTTTGAGGAGCCGATTTCGCCGGACGACCATCCCGGACTCGCTGAGGTCCGGCGTTCGACGATCATCCCAATCGCGACCGGGGAACGGGAGTTCACCCGATTCGACTTTGAGGACCTGTTTATGCACCGCGCGGTGGACATCGCGCAGCCGGATATTGCGCGGGCGGGCGGCTTCACGGAGATACGGCGCATCGGCGCGATGGCCTCGGCGCGCGGAATCAGGCTCGCGCCGCACGCATGGGGTTCCGGGGTGTTGTTCGCGGCGAGCGTCCACATGGCTATGGCGTCTCCCAACTGCCACATCCTGGAGGTCAGCCAGGGCTATATGCCGATGATGAACGAACTGTTCGAGGAGCCTTACGACATCCGGGACGGGACGGTGTATGCTCCGCAGACGCCCGGACTTGGATTCACACTCAGGGATGACGTGTTCGAACGGTTCGCATACGTCCCAGGGCCGGAGTACGTCTTCTGAGCTACCCTACCGCCGAATCCTGCGTGGTATGAAACGGCTCCACACCTTCACCATTCTCTGCATGAAATACTCGCGCTTGCCGAATATAGAACCGACCAGGATGAGCATGACGTAATAGAACGGCGGGATTACGGCCAGGTAAATGGCGCGGTAAGACCAGGGGCCCGACCACAGGCTGCCTTCCATACCCAGGATCTCGTTGAGGAGCAGACGGCTGAACACGAGCGCGCTGAACCCCGTGATGCCGAACACTATCATCACGATGAGCCAGTGTCGCAGGTCGCGGGCGTATTCAGGTTTGTGAGGCAGTGGCATAGGTTTGGAAGATCTTCTACCTAACTTCGTTCGACTCGAACTTACATCAAAATCCCCTTGTGCTACAATACGACTCAGACAGGAGAACCTGTATCAGTTTGGTCGGTAGGGAAGTCACCCCCATCCTAACCTTCCCCCATTAAGGGGGAAGGGAATTTTCTTGCCACAGGCAACACCGACTAAATTGGTACAGCATCCAGACAGGAACCCTCGGCTGACTGCCATCTCACAGCCGCCGTGCCCGGATAATCGCGTTTGGAGTGAAGATATGGATCCTGAAATTCTGTCGGTAGGCGCGATACTGGCAGGCATATTCGCCGCAACCGTCTTATTCATCTCGCAGGTAAACTCTCAGGGCAGTCGGCTTGAAACCAAGATAGACGACTTGGGCAAAGAACTCAGGGCCGAGATGGAGACACAAGGCAAAGAACTCAGAGACGAGATAGAAGAACTCAAGGATGGGATAGAGATTCAGGGTAGAAGAGTCAGCGCCTCCGAACTGGAGCAGGCCAGGCTCAATGGCGTGAACAGCGTCCTGATGAACCAGACTCACACCCACGAGTCCATGGCCGACTAGCCGTCTGCGCTCCCGGTACGTCAGTCCACCACGACTGCCGTACCAAACGCCAGTATCTCCGACGCCCCCTGCGTTATCCCCGACGTAGTGAACCGCGCTCCCACCACGGCGTTCGCCCCCAGAGACTCCGCCTGCTCCACCATTCGCTCGATAGCGAGCGCGCGAGACTCGTCCAGCAGATTCGTGTACTCCGGCAGTTCGCCGCCCACTATGTTGCGGAATCCGGCGGTTATGTCCCTTCCGATGTTGCGCGCCCGCACAGTGCTGCCCCGCACCATGCCCTTCGTTTCAGTTATATTCCTGCCGGGTACGTTGTCCGTGGTGGTTATCAGCATAGTTGGCACTCCTCTATTAGCCATCTGGTCAAGACCGCCCTCCCCCCCAGTCTATCAGAGCCGTTGCAAGCAGCGTGACTACATTGACAAGCTACCAGCCTTGCGTTAATCTCACCTGACAGACCACACTTTATATAAAGCAAGGGCAAAATATACTCAGGGAGGGAGAAAAATGGCCGATTCCAAAGTCTATTGGATGGACGCTCATTCGGAATCCACAGAGACCAGCCTGATAGCGAAGATGGTAACCGTCTTCAACGCCGCCAAGCTGGACGAAATGATCAAACCCAACGATGTCGTGGCTATCAAGATACACTGCGGCGAGTGGAACAATTCGGCGTACCTTCGCCCCGTCTATGCGCGCGCGCTGGCCGACCGCATCAAGGAACTCGGCGGCAGGCCGTTCGTCTGCGACACCACCACCTCGACCTACTCGCCATACGGCTCTCGCTCCAGCCAGCTCGACATCCTGCTGACCGCCGAGCGCAATGGCTACAGCTCCGCCACCCTCGGCTGCCCGTTCGTGTGCGCCGACGGCTGGCTCGGCACCGCCGACTTCAGGGTGGACATCCCCGAAGGATACCTGCTCAAAGAGGCGTATGTGGCAGAGGCAATCGCGGCAGCCGACGTCCTGATAGCGCTGACCCACTTCAAGGGCCACTCGATGGGCGTCATCGGCGGCGCGCTCAAGAACCTGGGCATCGGCGCCCAGTCCAAGCGCGGCAAGCTCAACGTCCACATGGGCGGACATCCCAAGTACGGACTCGGAGCCGCCGCCGTCTTCCATCCCGAAGCCTTCAAGGGCAAGGCCAACACGCCCGACTGGGAGATCCTGGAAGACTGCTGCCCATACAACCTGTGGCACATCAACGAGGACGACGAGATAGAGTGGGAGCGCGAGAAGTGCGCCACCTGCCTGGGCTGCTTCGGCGTCATGGGCAGCAGGGGCATCCTCGAGATTCCTCCCATCAACTTCGACGCCGTGGATATTGCCATTGCGGACGCCTGCCTGGGTGTCGAGAAGGCGTTGAAAGGCAAGGTCGGCTACATCAACATGGCGATAGACGTTTCGCCTCGCTGCGACTGCGCCAACCACGCCGACATCCCCATCGTGCCGCACCTGGGCGTATTCGCCTCCACCGACGCGGTTGCGATAGACATGGCCTGTGTGGACGCCGCCAAGCGCTCAGCCGGTATGCCCGGCTCCGCCGCCGAACTGATGGAAGCCCACCATCCGGGCGACCGCAAGTTCGAGGCCGCAGCCGCGACCTTCCACTCCCAGAGCGAGGTCACCTCCATCAACACCGGCCACGAGATCGGACTCGGCAGCCGCAACTACGAACTGGTGGACGTGGAGCCGGAGCCGGAAGACAACCACAAGTTCCCCTACGACCGCAGGCCCAGCCGCCAGCGCTTCATGGAGAACTTCGAGCGCTTCATGCCGTTCCC
>DAOULF010000242.1:0-9907 GCA_034420555.1 Dehalococcoidia bacterium | reverse complement strand
TGATGCGCCAGAATAACATACCTGCATCACTGCATCAATTTCTAAAGCGCCGCTATCTCCCGTGCCAGCACCAGCCCGCTCATACCGATGATCGCCACCACCGTCGCCCTCTTGAACACCACGTCGTTCATCCTCCTGACTAGGTAAGTAGCGAGCAGGAACCCGAGCGTAACAGGTACGACGGCTATGAGAATCAGCGCGATCCGCTCCGTCGTTAGAAGCCCGGCTATCCCGTACCCAACCACACCCGCCGCCTCCACGAACAGGAAATACAGCGATAGCGCGCCACGCACCGCGTTCCTGGACCAGTTCTGCGTCAGCATATACAGCGCCATGATCGGGCCGCCGATTCCCAGCGCGTTCAGCGTGACCGACACCACGAACGCCACCACCAGCCCGGCCAGCAGACCGCTCGGAATCCTGGCCCTAACGTTGAACGCCACGACCAGCGTGAGGATGATTGTGAGCGCAGTGATGGCGATCTTCAGCAGCCCGGCGTCAGAATCCTTGAGAATCAACACCCCAACCGGAACGCCCACCAGTCCCGCGAGAGCCCAGGGTCCCACGCTTCTGACTGGCAACTCTTCCCTGTTCTGATAGACGATCATCACGAACAGGACGAGGGAAATGCTGTTCACCACCACTATGACCGTCTGCGGCTCCAACACGAACAAGAGAACCGGGATGGTGGTCATCCCGATTCCGAACCCAATCGTCGAGAGCACCGTCGCGCCCACGAACAGGGTCACGGCGGACACGACGGACTCGAAGAGCGTAGGCACCTGTCAGCGAGCCGTCTGGCTGGCTACAGTCTCTAGTACCAGAACCATATGAATATGTCGTACTCCGGCAACTAACCGTCATTCCCGCGAAAGCGGGAACCCCGAAGGGCTCGCCGCTCGGCAATCCAGGGGTTGGGCAGGTTTACAACTGGCAAAACTGAATGGACGCTGTATTAGTAATAACCCAGGCTGCTCCAGAACCGCTCTTCCTTCCAGGGGTCGCCCTCCATATGGTATCCGCGCACCTCCCAGAATCCGGGGGCGTCTTCAGCCATGAACTCGATCCCGTTCACCCACTTCGCGCTCTTCCAGCCGTACCGCTTCGGAACGACCAGCCTCATCGGGCCGCCGTGCTCCGCTGTCAGCGGCGCGCCGTCATGCGAGTGCGCGAACAAAACGTCATCGTCCTCCAGCACGTCCAGCGAAACGTTCGTCGTGTACCCGCCGTAGCAGTGGGCCATCACATACTTCGCTTCCGGCTTGGGCTTCACCAGCTTCATAAGGTCGTTGAAGAGGATGCCTTCCCAGGTATTCTGGAGCTTGCTCCACTGTGTTACGCAGTGGAACTCCGCATCGAGAGTGACCTGCGGCAGCGCATTGAACTGCTCCCAGTCAAGGCTGATCTCCTCCTCCACCAGTCCGAACACCCTGAACTGCCAAGTGGAAAGGTCTATCCTGGGCGTCGGGCCGAACGTCAGCACCGGGAACTTCTCCGTTACGAACTGGCCCGGCGGTGCGGGCACGCCTTCCCGTTCCTGTCTGATCCGCGTCATTCTTCCAAGTTTATTCAGCATCATCTACTCCGCGAGCGATTTGGGGGATGTCTATGGCATTCTGCTGCGCCATTCTACTATATCTACGAACCCCGCGTAACTTCGGATATAATATCGTGGAGGGCCTTTTAGTCTTCTAAGACTTTTGAATGAGAAAGGAAACGGCGCATTGCTCCAGCCCACAAAGGTCAAGCCCCTGCCCGGCTACAAAATCTGGATAGAGTACGAAGACGGCGAATCGGGCGAGATTGATCTCTCCCACCTCGCAGGAAAGGGCGTCTTCAAAGCATGGGACGAACCCGGCCACTTCGATAAGGTCCATATAGATACTTACGGAGCGATTGCGTGGGACGAGAATATAGACATGTGCCGCTACGCTCTATACATGGAACTCACTGGCAAAACTTGGGAAGAACTGCCGGATGAGGCCGAGGTCGTCGTAGGCGATGCCTGAACTCTGCCGCTTCCGCGGCATCATCATCCGCATTCATAATTCAGACCATCCCCCACCCCATTTTCACGCGCTTTACGGTGGCAACGATGCCCTGATAGAGATAGATAGCCTTTCAATCATGCAAGGCCGTCTTCCCCCACGGGCGCGCCGTCTCGTGGAAGAGTGGGCCTCCATCCACCGCGATCAACTCATGATCGCCTGGGACTGCGCTCAGCGTTCAGAACCGTTCGGCAAGATCCCCCCGCTCGAATAAAACGAGAGACTTTCAAAAGTCCCCTCTCCCTCAGGGAGAGGGCTAGGGTGAGGGTAAACTGGCTGGTGTTTCTGCCACTACCCGACTTTGAACAACTCCGTAACGCTACTTCTGAAATCGTCTCAATAAAACAACCACCCCTTGACCCACCGCGCCACCATCCCCTATACTTCTTTACAGAACATATTTGCTATAATACCTCCAATTGATAATTCCTGACTGTGAATTGAAAATTGAACCCATATCCCGAACTACAACAGATAATCAAAGAGGAAACAGACAACGGACGCGGCATCGTCCAGTTCCTCTTCAAGGCCATGTGGGGCGAGTTCGACAACTTCACCCCGCAGCACCAACTCATGGCCGGACGTGCGCTCGCCATCATCGGCGTCGAACAGGGAGTCCAGTTCGTCGAGGCCAACAGACAGCCATCCCTGCCCAGGAACACACCCCAGCGCAGGATCGTAGAGGACGAACTCGACGCCAGTCTCAGCGCAGCAGAACGCGAACTGGCAGGCTATGCCAGGAAGACCACACGCAACGGTCGAAAGATGGTCCGCTTCTTCCTCGACGCGATGAACGGACTCATCAAGAGCTTCAGCCCCTCGCTGAGGATTGCAGCCGCCAAGGAACTCATAGGCTGCGGCTTCCCGCTGCTCACACATGTCCGACGACCCAGGGCCACAGCGTCCATACCACAACCCGCGTCTCAGACGGATACCCAGACGGCCTCCGAACCCAGCGTCCAGTCCCTCAACGGACACCCCGAACGCTGCTCATGCCGTACCTGTGAGCGTTCTGCCATGTCCAGGTTCAGGCTCACACACTGCGAGCAGAACGAAGAAATTCACCAGTACATAGTCCGACGCGCCATGACCGCCACCAGGAACCCCATACAGCGACTGTCCGAGGCCACTCTGGTATGGAACCAGTACATGGCCTTCATCAGGCGTCTATGCCCCGAATCCGCCATCGCCGCGCTTCCAGGCTGGTTCCACAACCTTCTGGAAGACGACCCTCACTACCCTGACGGCTACAATCCGAAGCTGGTGGAGAAGAACTACGACTTCTGGATGTACGATCTCGACAAGGACGAGCAGTGGGAGGATCCCGACTGCGAGTGCGACGACTGCGACGACGACCACGACCGGGACGAGATGGGCAACTGTCTCTGCCCCATCTGCTTCAAGTCCGAACACGATCCCTGACCGCCCGAATACTTGACACCCTTCGCCGTATGTCAGCACAATAGCCGTTGCTTTTCGACGAATGCGGTGCCCCGATGTCTGACACACAATCTGTTCTGAGCGGTATAACGGTTATTGACCTGTCCGACGGACTGGCCGCGGCGCTGGCCTCCATGTTCATGGCAGACAACGGCGCCCGCGTAATTCGCGTCGTCTCCGATGAGTCCGAAGTCGTGCGCAAGCCCGACATATTCGCCATCTACGACAGGGGCAAGGAGGTCGTGCGTCTCAATACGGATAGCTCCTCACAGCGTCTGCGTGAGATGTGCGACCAGGCCGATGTCTTGATTGACGACACGTCCTCAATACGCGAAGAGTTGGCGCTTGACGCGCTGACTGACAGCAATCCACATCTCGTTCACTGCTCCATTACCGGGTACGGGCCTGAAGGCCCGCTGAAAGACGAGCCTGCCGACCACGATCTCGTGGCAGCGCGAACAGGGATTCTCGCCAGCCAGCCATCTTATCGTGGAGGCCCGATTCACGTTGTGCATCCCGTCGCCTATGTCGGGGCTGCCCTGCTTGCCAGCCTGGGAATAGCCGCCGCGCTCTATCAGCGTGAGACGACAGGCCGAGGAGGACGAGTCCGGACCTCCCTGATGGCCGGAGCGCTCCTGTACGCTCCCAAGGCCGTCGGCGATTCGATACCCGTGCGTCCGTTCAACATGACCCCGCAGGGCGGTGGCCCATTTTACAGCGTCTTCGAGTGCGCCGACGGACAGTGGATTCAGCTTGGCTGCATACACTCCGGCTTCGTTGACTTGGCCGCCGCGGTCATAGGCGTCGCCGACACCATCTACTCCAACCCCGATGAGTACGGCGACGGACGCTGGCCCAGGGACGAGGCCGCGCGTAAGCGATTGTTCGACCTTGTTGCCGCGGCGCTCAAGACCAGGCCCGCTGGCGAATGGATAGAAGACCTGCGCGCCGCCGATGTCCCCTGCGACGTCGTTCGCTCCGCTCAAGATGCAATGCGCGATCCCCAAATCCTGCACAACGGTCTGGTACACGAACTGGATGACCCCGTTCTGGGCCCGGCGCGCATGACCGGCCTGCCGATAAAGTTCTCTGAGACACCCGCCCGTGTCCGTGGCCCGAGACCGGACGCCGCGACCAATCATGCCGACTCGCCAGAACAGCCGCCGGCACCCCCGGGCTCACAACCGTCATTCCCGCACCCCCTTCCGTCGTTCCCGCGAAAGCGGGAACCCACACACTCTCCCGACACGGCCGCCCTCCCCCTCTCCGGGGTCCGCATCATGGAGATGACCAACGTCATAGCCGGGCCCGTAGCGGGCCGCCTTCTGGCCGACCTTGGAGCGGACGTGATCAAGTTCGAGTCCCCGGACGGCGACATATCCAGGCCCGCCGGAGGCGCCGGATTCATCGCCTTCAATGCAGGCAAGCGCGCTATGTCGGTCAACACCCGCACCGACGAAGGCAAGGAGATAGCTCGTAGGCTCGCGTCCGTCTCCGACGCTATCCTCGCTAACATGAGACCCGGCGCAACCGACCGCATGGGACTGGACGCCGACACTCTGCATACACTGAATCCGCGCCTGGTACAGTCCCACATCACCGCGTATGGCTGGGACGGTCCGTATGCCCAGCGTCCGGGCGTTGATCCAATCGCGCAGGCCATCACCGGCCTACAGCGCGCCCAGGGCGGGTACGACTCGCCCCCCGTCTATCTGTCAGCCCTCGCCCCGTGTGACTACACTGGCGGCGCGCTGGGCGCGCTCGGGACCGTTCTGGCGCTGGTTGCGAGAGAGCGCTTTGGAATAGCCCAGAAGGTGGACACCAACCTGCTCGCAAGCGGATCTGTGATGTGCGCGGACGACTTTCTTGACTACGACGGCAAACCCCCTCGACGACTGCCCGACAGCGATCAGATGGGTGTCGGACCGCTCCGACGCCTGTACAGGACGGCTGACGGATGGATACATCTGGCCGCTGAGGGACACGGCTACGCCCAGAAGATACTTGCGGCCCTGTCCCCGCAACATGAATATGAGCGCCGGGGCGACATAGATGAGTCTCGCCTCGAATCGCTGATCGCAAGTCTCTCCTCTGACGACGTTATCCAAACCCTGCGCTCTCACGATGTGCCATGCGCCCCCGTTGCGGACGGCTACAACACAGGATTCTTCTCAGACCCGCAGGCACAGGCCAACACGATGGCCGTCACTCTCGCGCACCCCTCTCTGGGTGACATCCACTTCAGCGGCAACCTGGTATCTTTTGGAGACCTCGATACCCTCCCCAAACGGCCCACGCCGCTGCTCGGCCAGAACACCGCCCAGATTCTCGCCGAACTCGGCTATGATCAGGGGCAGACCCGTGAACTCTACGACTCCGGTGTCGTAAGGACAGAATCAGTCGCATGAAAAACCAACGTGCGGCATCCATCAGATTCACCCTTGTGGCTTCTGCCGTGCTCCTGTCGATACTGGCGCAGGTATTCATACGGGACGGCGTACTTCAGTGGGCCATCGCGCCTCTGCTCGTTGCCGTCGCCTGCCTGGCCCTGGACTCCATTCGCGCTCGCATCGGCAATTCCGGCGCCGCGTCCCAGCGCCAATTGCCCTTCGACCTCCACACACGACCTGCCGAGTGGGGATTCAGGCTCTGGAACATCGAATTCACGCGCGCCGACCTAGGCCGGTCCTCCGTAATCGCCGCCTGTCTGATCATGTCCGTCTCGTTGTGGAACTTCGGAAACGAGAGTGTGGAAAGCCTGTCTCTGGCATGGTACAGCTTCGGCGCGGCGGTAGTCCTGCTGCTGGTCGGGATAGCCGTCATTGACGGGCGACTGACCAGAGTCCTGGGCCGAGTGAGGGCAAACGGCGGATTCAGGATTGAACTCCACTCCCTCGCGCCCTGGCTGATACTCGGCGTCATCCTGATATTGGCGACCGCCGTAAGGCTCTACAACCTCGAAGATGTGCCGCCCGGGATGTGGTACGACGAGGCCGACAACCTTCAGCACGCCCAGAGATACGCGAGCGACCCGGGACGGATCCCGGTATATGAGCCTTCGACCAATCTGCCCTCTCTGTTCCTGTTGCCCATATCGGCCCTGGTCAAACTCGTCGGTACGTCTGTCACGGCGCCCAGGCTCGTGGCGGTTGCGTTCGGAGTCGCCGGTGTCGTAGCCGCGTTCCTGTTCGTCCGGCATCTGTTTGGCGCATTCGCCGGGCTGATAGCGGCGTTCTTCGTCGCCTTCATGCGCTGGGACATCATCTGGAGCCGCATCGGAATGCACGGCGTTACGGGGGTGTTCTTCGCCGCTCTGACCGGCTGGCTGACGCTGCGCGCTCTCCGAAGCGGCAGGTATTCGGACTATGCTTTTGCCGGAGCGTCACTTGGGCTGGGAATGTGGTTCTACGCCTCGTTCCGTATGTTTCCGCTCGTGGTAGGCTTCATGCTGATTCACCACCTGGCAGTCAGCCGACCACCACTCCGCAGATTCGCTCTCAGTATCTTTCTCATGGCGCTGACAGCCCTGTTCACCGCCGCTCCACTGGTGCAGTTCGCCATGGACAACCCGCAGGAATTTTTCGACCGCTCCCGGACCACCTCGGTATTCACCATAACCCCGCGCGACCAGTGGGTTGACCAGATAGACGAAAGCCTGCAAGAACACCTCCTCATGTTCAACCGTCAGGGCGACCCCAATCCTCGTCACAACCTGCCCGACGAACCCATGCTCGATTTCCTCATGGCCGCGCTGTTCGTGCTTGGCTTCTTCTTCGCTCTCACACAGTGGCGAAGTACGGGCATGTTCACCCTGCCGTTCTGGGTGCTGCTCATGGTGCTTCCCGGAGTGCTGACAGTCCCTTGGGAGTCGCCCCAGTCTCTGCGCTCCATACTGGTGATTCCAGCCGTAGCCGCGCTCGCCGCCTATCCACTGGAACGTCTATGGCGGGTCAGCAGGAATGCGCCCTGGTCTGCCGTGCGTCGGTTTGCCCTGCCCGGCGCGCTGGGAGCGCTGGTCTTCATCGCTTACATCAACGTGGAATTCTACTTCGACGACCAGGCGAACGATCCGAGGGTGTATGCCGAATTTTCGACCGATGAGTTTCTCATGGCCGAAAGCCACGAGGAACAGCAGAGTCGAGGGTACTCGATTTGGGTGTCGCGCCAGTTCCAGTTTGGTCTGACCGGAGAACTGCTCGGCATTCGTCCGAAGGTGGATGTTGTCAAACCACCTATAACACTGCCGCTTGACTCTACCCGGGTCTGGCACGGCGCGGCGGTCTATTTCGAGCCGAGGGAGAGGGGATTCTGGGAACTCGCGCGCGCTTACTACCCCGACGGCGAGTTCCATGCCGTGACTCCGCCAGCAGGCGGGGAGCCCATGTTCTACACCGCCTTTGTCAGCCGCGAGCAATTAGAGGCGCGGCAGGGCTTGGACGTAGCTTACACCCTCTGGAATGAGCCTGTTATGGACGATCCACAGCCTATCCGCGATCTCTTCTGGCACACGAGCGCCGGCCCCGTAGAGTATCCATACGACCTGAACATATCGGGCGCGCTTAAGGTGGATGCCGCAGGTGAGTATGAACTCCAACTGGACAGCGACCTTGACGTATATGTCGAACTGGATGGTCTGCGTATTCTGAGTCCCGAGAAACCGAGGTCCAGGGTTGTGCCCGCCGTAGGTCTGCACACACTGTCGGTCCATGGAAGGGTGACCGAGCCGGACGGGTTTATTCGCATACTATGGAGGCCCCCGGGAGGCGAACTCGAACAGGTCCCGTTCAGCAACTTGTACAGAGGGACAGTGCGACCGACGGGAGCCGTAGGGCGTTTCTTCGAGAACGGCCAGGAGTCAGGCTTGCCCGATGCCATGGAAATAGCTCCATCTCTGGACGTATTCAGCTACTTCCCCGTGGTGAATGAACCTCACAGGGTGGTATGGGAGGGTATGCTGAGCGTCGAACAGTTGGGCGACCATAGATTCGCTGTCGAAAGGGTGTCCGGTCCGGTAAAATTCTACTTTGAGGGCGACCTGTTGGCGCAGGACCCTCCGTCTGAGGAGGTTGACCGGGAAGGGGAAGTTCTCGTCGGATCGGGCTCCTACCCAATACGGGTTGAATATGCGGCTCAGACCAAAGGCAGATCAACCATGTTCAAGATACTTTGGCAGCCGCCTGGCGGGAGCATGACCCCGATTCCAGTGGAATCACTTACTCCCGCCCGTGAACAAATGCTGAAGGTATTGGAGTAGTCGAGCGGCGCGCTACGAGTGAGCTGCTGGCGGGCCGCCTTCCAAAAACTTGGTACGCAGGAAGGGATCCTTGGCCGGAAAGACGCCCACTATTCGCGCCGGAAAGTCACCAATCGCCTCGAACCCATGCGGCTGCCCCGGAGGAACGACAACCGTGTGGTCGGCGCCCACGTCCACGGTATCGTCGCCGATGCGCACCCTGAGCGTTCCTTCCAGGATGACGATGAGCTCGTCATCCTCGTGGGTATGCAGCGGCGCTCCCGTCCCAATCCCAACCTCACTCACCGAGGCGTCAACGGCAGTCGTCCCGTCACCTTCCTCAGTAATCAGCCACTTCCGATAGTTCGGCCTCCACGGGACTTCCGTAGCGTTGTTGTGATCAATAATTGGCATTGTCTGTCCTCTGCTATGTTCTTCTGGAGATTCTGCGCCTTTCGGCCTAAATCCGCAATAGCTCGCGTGAATCTACGCCTTGCAAACTCCCGGCATTGCCCTTTACACAACTCGAAAGATACTGTATATTATCCGTAACGAACATACATACTCATAACTAACAGCTAAGGACCATAGATAACCGAGTAGCCAAAGTCTCATCGTCAGTCTCTGGCGTTCTGCCGACATACCTGATTGTAGTCCAGAATATCGAATCGCGGGTTTGAAGCGTCCCACACGATAAATCCGTTGTCCAGATCGGTCTCGATGAGGTGGCCCAGGTGGACTTGACCGATTTGGCTCAGATACGGATAGCGGAGTGGATCGTTGTAGATGATGCACTGGAGGTTGGGAGTCGGAGTTAACCATGCGTTCCCCATGAAGATTATGTATTCGATTGGCTTATCGAGTTCGGATGCCCTGTCGAACAGGTAGCGAATAGCGTTCCCCGAATCCTGCATCTCTTCGATGACGGATACGTTTCCAGTGAGCATATCCGCGGCGACTATCCTGTTAGACGGTCTGAGGTATGCAAGGTATCCGGGCCAGTCCGAGACCAGAAAAGTTGTCTCTTGGATATCGCGCTTGGCGCTGAATTCTAGGGCCTTTATAGTTCCCGATGAAGTCACCGGAGAATCCCATCTGATAGCTATGGTAGCCACAGCGATGAGTGCCACTGCGCTCAAGAGGATCGAATTAAGAACAAATGTCGGGGGGGGGGGGGGGGGAGGGG
>DAOULF010000241.1:0-16953 GCA_034420555.1 Dehalococcoidia bacterium | reverse complement strand
AGTTCAACGACGCCGACCTCATCGGCTTGCCGGTGCGGGTCGTCGTCAGCAGGCGAAACATCGGGCAGGGCGTCGTGGAGATTAAGAAGCGAAATTCGCCGGAGGCCGAAATCATCCCGATGGATGAAGCCGTCCGGACGGTGCGGAACTGCCTGGACTCCTGAGAACCGCGTCAGGCAAGCGCGGTCCTGGTTGGTACGCGGCTATGCCCAATGAGGATGAAGGCTCAGCCTTCCTTGGGTCGCAGTCTGGATAGGAAATACTCGGCAACCCTCTCCGCGTACTCTACCTTGTTCTCTACGAACGACCCGGCGTGGCCTACGCCCCCCACCACCCACAGGCGACTGCCCTCGGCTGAAGCGTCGAACACCCTCTGGCTGTGTTCGGGCGGTATCCGGCTGTCCTCCGTTCCGTATATCACCGAGACCGGGTAGTCCAGTTGGGAAACTGCCTTCTCAGGGGCCATCCCCTCGACGTCAATGTCGTAGAGCCTCCTGCCCATGAACACTGCGCATGGGATGAATACCATCGCGAACCATGATGGAAGTCGAGTCCTGAAAGAAGTCTCTCGCAGGATCATCTCCGAAGCGCTCGCGTAGGGGGTGTCCAGCGACAGTGCGCGAATGCGCGGCTCCTCGGCGGCGGCCAGACACGCGGCCCCAGCTCCCATCGAGACGCCGTGAAGACCAATTTCGTCCGACGATACGCCCCGAGAAACCAGGTAGTCGCAAGCCCCCAGCGCGTCCATGCGCTCGTGCCAGCCCGACGACACCCTCTTCCCGTCCGACAGCCCGTGACCGCGAAAGTCGAACTGGAGAATCCCGAATCCCCGCCGGTTGAGCGTTGCCGCCAACTCCGTCAGACCGTCCCCCGTTCTGCCCACCTCGATTCCGTGGCAGAAGATGAGGGTCGGCATTCTCTCGCGTCCGCGCAGATACCAGCCGTCCAGCGTCACGTCCCCACGCCGCGACACGAACCGGACGCTCTCGAACGCCGCGCCGTAGTCCGACGGGCTGTCCTGGAACTCCGCCTCCCCCACCCTCGTCATGCCCGACGCTAACAGGTACGAGACAAGCAGGTACAAGGCTGCAATGGCAATAAGAGTTGCTGCGATGGCGATGAGTACAATCAAAGTCGGGGCCGGAATTTTCCATAAGAGACTGAATGGGCTTTCGTATCGGGGGACCGAATCCCGCCCGATTATACAGAAGCCACCCGACATACGCCCGCTCCTCCACTATTCTCAGCGGTGTGGCAGCGTTTCTGAAATCCATGCCGCGATTGCGCTAGAATAACTGGCGGCTGAATACTGAAAGCTGAAATCCAACAACTGGCAGAGGTACGACATGAGTGGAATATGGCCCGGCGACACCAGGTGCGTAGTGATGCTCGGATTCGACATAGACGGCGTGTCGGGCGCGATCAACCGCGATCCGGCCTCCGCAAACCTGCCCAGCCTCATGTCCGCGCGAGAGTACGGCCCCTCCGTCGCCGCGCCCCGCATACTCGACCTGCTGGAGCTGTACGACATACCCGCCAGCTTCTACATCCCCGGCTACGTCGCTGAGACACATACCGATCTGGTCAGAGACATCAACGCGCGCGGACACGAAATAGCCCACCACGGCTATATGCACGAGCCGCCCGCCACTCTCACCCGCGACCAGGAAGCCGACGTTCTGGACAAAGGCATAGAAATTCTGGCCGGACTCACAGGCGAGGCGCCCGCAGGGTATCGCTCGCCAAGCTGGGAACTCAGCGAACATTCGCTGGAACTGCTCGCCGACCGCGATTTTGTCTATGATTCCAGCCTCATGGGGGACGACATCCCGTACATCGTGAACGTGGACGCCCGAACCATCGTCGAGATACCCGTCCACTGGGAACTGGACGACGCGCCCTACTTCACCTACGCCCCCTCGCTCGGCCCCCGCTTCCCGATGATGGGTCCGAGCCACGTTTACGACGTGTGGTCCTCCGGCTTCGAGGGCGCGTACCACTACGGGCGCGCGTTCATCCTCACCATGCACCCATACGTCATAGGCCGCCCTGGACGGCTGAGAATGTTGGAACGCCTCATCCGGTACATCAACGAATTTCCGGGAGTCGAATTCGCCCGCGCCGTTGACGTGGCGCGACAGTGGGCCGCAAGCGCTTCCGACGGAGAAGGCTCTTGACCATCGCGGCCCTCATTCCGACCACAGGCGAACACGAGTCGTTCCTAGGCGCAATGGAATCGCTCGGACATCGCGGCGCGCCCACGAACATTGGAAGAATCCCCTGTCTCTCATACTGGGACGGGCAACTGCTCGTAGCCCAGGGCGGTCTCGGCAAGGTGGACTTCGCGGTGAGGACGCTTCACCTGATAGAGCGCGGCCCGCCGCTGGACGGGCTGATCTGCCTCGGGACCTGCGGCGCGCTCACCCCCGATCTCGCCATCGGCGATATAGTCGTCGCCACTGAAACCATAGAGCACGACTTCAACCGCAAGCTCACCGAGGGCCCGATTCCCAGGTTCGAGAGCGACCAGACGCTTCTGTCCGCGTTCAAGTCGGCCCAGACTTCCCTCCCCCATGACATCTCTGTCGGTTACGGCCCCATAGCATCCGGCGACGAGGGGATTGACTCCTCCGCCAGGGCACGGGAACTGACTGACAAGACCGGAGGGTTAGTCGCCGCCTGGGAAGGCGCGGGCGGAGCGAAGGCGTGCGATTTCGCCGGTGTCCCATACATAGAAGTCCGCTGCGTCAGCGACCTCGCCGACGAGGATGCGATGACAGACTTCCGGGAGAACACGCCGACGGCGATGTTCAACCTCGCAAGACTGATGACCTGCTTCCGTGAGTTCCGAATGAACGCATAGGCCCCCGGCCATCGGCAATCTGCTGGTGCAGTAGGCGCGCGAAAGATGGTAAAATGCCTGTCGTGAGCCGTAAACGCCCGGATACATTCGGATGTACACTGAGAGAAGGTGGGATAGAGCCTCGATGACTACTGAAACAGCCCCGGCAAAGCCGGAATACAAAGTTGTTGGAACGCGACCGATCCGTCACGACGGCGCCGACAAGGTGACCGGAAAAGCCGTTTACGGGACCGACCTCAATCTTCCCGGTATGCTATGGGGAAAGGTGCTCCGCAGCCCTCACGCCCATGCGCGGATCAAGTTAATGGACACCTCCAAAGCGGAGGCCCACCCGGATGTCAAGGCAGTAGCGACTTACAAAGACCTCGCCAACGTCGAAGACCGAATCGAAGAAGTCGGCGAAGACGTTTACACGAGCATGAAGTACATCCGGGACAACATTCTCGCCTCGGACAAGGCGCTCTACAAGGGACACGCGATAGCCGCAGTCGCCGCGGCCTCGCCCCACGCCGCCGAGGAAGCGCTCGATCTGATAGATGTGGAGTACGAACCCCTGCCGCCGGTGACCGACGTGGAGTCCGCGCTCGCATCCGACGCCGCGATTCTGCATGACCACATGACCACCGCCAGCCTTGGCGACGACACGCCCACTGGCACCAACATCGCCAGCCACCAGCAGTTTGTCCTCGGTGACATCGCCAGTGGATTCGAGCAGGCTGACCTGGTTGTCGAGCGTGAATTCAGGACCAAGTCCGTCCACCAGGGATACATCGAACCCCAGAACGCCACCGCGGACTGGAACTCCGACGGCAAGGTGACCATCTGGTGCTCCAGCCAGGGACACTTTGGTGTGCGAGACACGACCTCGA
The DNA here is from genome assembly GCA_034420555.1 of Dehalococcoidia bacterium. GTDB lineage: Bacteria > Chloroflexota > Dehalococcoidia > Lucifugimonadales > UBA1123 > VXRN01. Next base: position 13,221 of record DAOULF010000241.1, on the reverse strand, counting down.
CCGTTCTCGGATTGCCCGTGTCTCAAATCAAGATCGTTCCGCTGGAGATTGGCGGCGGATTCGGCGGAAAGCTCGCCAGCTACTTGCAGCCTGTGGCCGCCGTTCTATCCCGCAAGTCCGGCGCGCCGGTGAAGATGTACATGACGCGGGCCGAGGTATTGGAGGCCTCCGGCCCCACCTCCGGCTCACACGTCAGGGTCAAGATAGGCGTAACCAACGAAGGGAAGATCACAGCCGCCGAGGGATACCTGGCTTTCGAGGCCGGGGCGTATCCTGGCTCGCCGATAGGCGGCGCGACGGCCTGCATGTTCTCCCCTTATGATATAGAAAACGTGCATATTGACGGCTACGACGTCGTAACCAACAAGCCCAAGACCACCGCCTACCGCGCTCCGGGCGCGCCGCTTGGCGCCCTCGGAGTAGAGACGGTCGTTGACGAAATCTGCGATAAGCTGGGCATCGAACTTACCGAGTTCAGGATGCTCAACGCCGCCAGGGAAGGCACGCGCCGCGTTGACGGCGTAGTGAACGGCAGGATTGGCATGGTTGAGACTGTCGAGACTGTCCGTAACCACCCCCACTACTCCGCCCCGCTCGGCGAGTCCGACGGCAAGCTCAGGGGACGCGGCCTGGCCTTCGGCTTCTGGCGCAACAACGCAGGCCCATCAAACGTCGTCGCCGGAGTCATGCCGGACGGCAAGGTCTCCCTGAACGAAGGCTCTGTGGACATCGGCGGCTCACGACCCGCCGTCGCGCAGCAGCTTGCCGAAGTCCTCGGCATACCGGTCACCGACGTCAATCCGCAGGTGATGGACACCGATTCAATCGGCTATACATCCAACACCGGCGGCAGCGGCGTCGCCTACAAGACCGGATGGGCCGCTTACGAGGCCGCACAGGACATCAAGAGGCAGCTAATAGAGCGCGCCGCGATTATCTGGGAAACCGACAGCGAAAACGTCGAGTACGATGACGCCGTTCTCAGGCACAAGTCCGACCCCGAGCTCAGTGTGACCTTCAAGGAACTGGCCCCGAACCTCAATGCGACCGGAGGCCCGGTAGTCGGACGCGGAAGTGTCAACCCGATGAGGGGAGTCGGCGGATCATACGCTGCCAATCTGGTTGACCTCGAAGTGGACCCTGAAACCGGCAAGGTGGACATTCTCAGGTTCACCGCCTTCCAGGACGTCGGGACCGCCGTGCATCCCTCCTACGTCGAGGGACAGATCCAGGGCGGCGCGGTTCAGGGCATCGGCTGGGCGCTCAACGAAGAATACTACATGAGCGACGATGGCGAGATGCTCAACGCCACCTTGCTCGACTACCGTATGCCCACCAGCCTCGACGTCCCGATGATAGACGCGGTGATAGTGGAAGTTCCGAACCCCGGCCACCCGTTCGGCGTGCGCGGAGTCGGCGAGGCCAACATAGTCCCACCTCTGGCGGCCATCGCCAACGCGATACACGACGCCACCGGCGTCCGCGTAGATGAGCTGCCGATGAACCCGGCCTACATAGTCCGCGCGCTCAGCAATAAGGAAAGCGAATAATCGGAGGGAATCACCCTCACCCTAGCCCTCTCCCATCAAGGGAGAGGGGATTTATGAGACAACCAAATCAAACATAGCGAGGTGTAGCAGAAATGGCGAAACAGTTTCAGTTCGACGTGGACGCCCGCCGCCAACTCATGAACGGCATTGACACTATGGCCGCGGCCGTGGGCGCCACTCTCGGGCCTGGCGGAAGAAATGTTGTTCTGGACAAGGAGTTCGGGCCTCCCCACGTATGCAGCGACGGCGTGACCATAGCCAAGGAGATTGAGCTCGAAGAGCCCTTCCCCAACATGGGCGCCCAGCTTCTGAAGGAAGCCGCGAGCAAGACTAACGATGACGTCGGCGACGGCACGACTACTTCGACGGTAGTGGCGCAGGCCATGATCCGCGACGGCTTCAAGAATCTCGCCGCTGGCGCGAACCCCATGGCCGTGAAGCGCGGCATCGAAAAGGCGGTCGTCGGAATCAGGGAAGAGATCCGGGGCATGGCGCGCCCGGTAAATGGCAGGGAGCAGATCGGGCAGGTGGCCGTCCTCTCAGCCCACGACCCGGAAATGGGTGAACTCATTGCCGACGTGATGGACAAGGTCGGGCCTCAAGGCATCATCACCGTGGAGGAGTCCAAGGGTCTCAACTACGAGATAGACTTCGTGGAAGGTATGCAGGTTGACCGCGGTTACCTCTCCCCCCACTTCGTGACCAACCCAGAGAGGATGATTGCCGAGATAGAGAATCCGCGCATCCTCGTTACCGACGAGAAGATTTCCGCTGTCAGCGACCTGCTTCCGCTCCTGGAACAGGCGTCGCAGGTATCCAGAAACCTCGTCATAATCGCCGAAGACGTCGATGGAGAAGCGCTCGCTACGCTGGTCGTCAACAACTTGCGCGGAACGCTCAACTGCGTGGCCATCAAGGCCCCCGCCTTCGGTGAACGCCGCAAGGCAATCCTGGAGGATATGTCCGTTCTGTTCGGCTGCCAGGTCATAAGCTCAGAGTCGGGCCGAAGCCTGGACTCGGTTACAGTCGCCGATCTCGGCTCCTGTGGCCGCGTAATCGCGGACAAGGACAACACCACCTTCGTCCACGGAGGCGGCTCGGAATTCGACATCCAGGCGCGCATCGGCCAGATACGCAACCAGGCCGAGGACACCACCTCCGACTACGACAGAGAAAAGCTGGAAGAGCGCGCCGCCAAGCTCGCCGGAGGCGTCTCCGTCCTCAAGGTAGGCGCGGCGACCGAAATCGAACTCCGCGAAAAGAAGCAGCGTCTCGAGGACGCGCTGTCCGCCACCAGGGCTGCAATGGAGGAAGGCATCGTGCCGGGCGGAGGCACCGCCCTGCTCAGGGCCGCCCAGAAGGCCGCCGCCAAGCTGGAGACCGCAGGGGACGAGCGCACCGGAGTGAACATAGTTCTGAGCGCCGCCGAAGAGCCCGTCAGGGTCATTTCCTACAACGCCGGGCTGACCGGCGAGGTCGTCCTGCACCAGATATCCACGGGCGAAGACGACTTCGGCTTCGACGCCGAGACCGAGCGGTACGGCGATATGTTCGAGCTTGGCATAGTTGACCCGGCCAAGGTGACCAGGTCCGCCCTCGAAAACGCCGCCAGCGTCGCGGGCATGGTGCTCACCACCGAGTCCCTCATAACCGAACTCAACCCCATGCCGCTGCCCGCTCCCTACGACGACTAAACCCGTCATCATACAACGTCAAACTCAACGGCAGGCCCTTTTTCAGTCGGATTAGGGTCTGCTATTTTATAGTAGATAGAAAACCGTGCGCGCAGCGCATTGCGTATCCATAGTGAGGTACGCCGAAATGTCGGAACAGCACCAGGAAACCGTAGTCCCCGATTCGGACGCCACCATACAGGTCAAGGGCGTGACCAAGCGCTTTGGTGCGCGCGTCGCTGTTGACAACCTTTCGTTCGACGTGAACAGGGGCGAGATCGTGGGATTCCTCGGCCCGAACGGGTCCGGCAAGACCACGACCATGAGGATGCTCACGTCATACTACACGCCAGACATCGGCAATATCGCCATCAACGGCATGGACACCCAGGAAAACGACATAGTCACCCGCGAGGCCATCGGCTACCTCCCCGAAAACAACCCGCTTTACGAGGATATGCTGGTCTCTGAGTACCTGGCATTCGTAGCCGAACTCCGAGGGCTGTCCGGGGCGGACCGCCGCAGGAACCTCGATCTCACCGTCGAGGAGACCGGCATCCAGGAAGTCTTCTATCGTCCTATCTACGAACTGTCGAAGGGCTACCACCAGCGTGTCGGTCTGGCGCAGGCCATCCTGCACAGGCCAGACGTCCTGGTATTGGACGAACCGACCGAGGGACTCGACCCCAACCAGCGCATTACCATCCGCGATCTCATCCGTCACCTCGGCGGCGAGAGGACAGTGCTTCTCAGCACCCACGTCATGCAGGAGGTCGAGAATACCTGCGAGCGTATCCTGGTAATCAGCCGCGGGAAGTTGGTCGCCAACAGTCCGGTCCAAGACCTTCTCCAACAGGCTTTGGAGCTTAGAAGGGTGTACCTGGAGGTCCAGGGCAATGGAATCGAGTCCGGCCTGGCCGAAATTGACGGAATCACGGAGATACTGAGCGAGGGCATAGACAACGGTCGAAAACGCTACCGCCTGTCGGTAACCGCCGAAGCCGAGCCTCGCCCCGAGATATTCCAGATGGCCAAGGCGAATGACTGGGTTCTCTGGGAACTCCACGAGGAGCGTCCGCGCCTGGAAGATGTATTCCACGATCTGACCGCAGAATCTGTCGCCACGGGAGATGATTCCTAGTGCTACATCTATATGAAGATGACATACTCCAACCACTAACTGTCATTCTCGCGAAAGCGGGAATCCAGGGGTGGGGGGCTGGTTGCTATACGCCAGAAATATATGGAAATGGTACTAGGATATGAGTTCACCACTGCTGGCTCTTGTCAGAAAGGACATCAAGAGCTACTTCGACCAGCCCGCCGCGTATATCCTTATTGTGCCGTTCGTGGCGGTCCTCTCATCCGTATTCTTCAGACAAGCGCTCCTGACTGCGGAGGCGTCCCTGCGCCCGCTGTTCACCGTTGACTTCCAGATAGACAACCCATCCCTGCCCTGGCTGCTCGCCATATTCGTGCCCGCGGCCACAATGAAACTGCTCGCCGAAGAGAACAGGGACGGCACCCTGGAACTGCTGCTCACCCACCCGATACGCGGCTGGATAGTTCTGCTGTCCAAGTTCCTGGCTGGCTTCATCTTCGTCGCGTTCTCTATCCTGGCCACGATTGGCATACCCATCGCGGTCCAGACGGCGGGAAAGCTGGACATCGGTGCCGCCGTAGGCCAGTACGTCGGAAGCCTGTTCCTGGCCGCCTCATTCGTATCCATTGGACTATTCACATCCAGTCTCACGCGAAACCAGGTCGTAGCCTTCATCCTCGGCCTTTCTCTGACTATGTTCCTGATGATAATGGGACTGGACATCGTGGCGGTCACCCTTCCGCAGCGCCTCGCCTCTCTGCTCCAGGACCTAAGTCCCGTTACTCACTTTTCCAGCGTCGCCAGGGGAGTCATACACCTGCGAGACGTACTCTACTTCATAGCCCTCATATCCACATTCCTGAGCGCGACCTTCCTGATAATCCGAGGTCGCACGCTGAGCCACAGATCAACCCAGTACCGCAATCTCCAGCTTGGGACGGCGGGACTCATCATATTCAGCATTCTCATAGGCTGGTCGGGCAACTCAATCCAGGGACGCTTGGACCTGACCGAGGACAAGCTGTTCACGCTGAGCCCCGCGACAGCGGACATAGTTGACGGCCTGGACGACATTCTGACCCTGGAGTTGTATGAATCACGGGAGCCCGCCGTGCCAATCGCGCTGGCGACCCGCGACATCGGAGACTTTCTGGAAGACTTCGCAGCCGGATCGGACGGCAAAGTCAAGCTGGTAAGAAGGTTCCCGGAAGACGACGAAGACGAACTCCGCAAGGCACAGATAGCAGGAGTGCCGCCTCGACAGTTCAACGTCCGCAGCCAGGACGAACTCCAGATCAAGGCGAGTTACCTCGGCCTGTCCATGACCTACGTTGACCAGAGGGAGACCATACCCTTCATCAACAGCTTCGACGGCTTCGAGTACCGAATGGCCTCACTGATCAACCGAATGGTCGAGGACCAGAAGAAGTCCGTCGTGTTTCTGACCGGCCATGGCCAGGCAGGGCCCTCCGGCGGTTACCAGACATTCGCCGCGCTTCTGACCGACGCGTATGAAGTCCGCGAGATGAACGCTTCCGAGGATCCCGCGATAGACCTGTCCGGCGTTGACGTACTGATCATCGGCGGCCCCACACAGGCAATTCCCGACGAGACCGCCAACGCCGTCGTCGAATACATCGCCAACGGCGGAAAAGCGCTGCTTATGATTGACTCCATCGCGGTGGACCAGTCTCGCCTCGTGGCAGGCGAAAACAGGTACAGCTTCAAGGATCTCCCGGAGAGGTTCGGAGTCATCGTCGAGAGCGACCTGGTCTTCGACCTTCAGGCGAACGAGACCCTGTCCTTCCAGACCCAGGTGGGCAGTGTATTCCTGCCCTACCCGTTCTGGGTTCGCGCTCCGGTCATAGACAAGAAGGTGGCGGGCAACGTCGAATCGGCGGTGCTTCCATGGGCAAGCTCCCTCGGAATCTCCGAGTCCCAGCGCGAACTCGTCGAGGTCATACCCATACTGGAAACCAGCGAATTCTCCGCCATTGACTTCACCTACCGTGATCTCAGACCGAACTCGCAGACGTTCGAGGAAATTACCCCGGACAACCTGGTCCAGAGCCTTGTGGCCGTAGCCGTGGCAGAAAAGGCTGCCGACGGTGGAGAGGCTTACAGGATAGTCGTGGTCGGAGATTCCGGCTGGCTCACCGACGCACTGGTCTCACGATCTCAGGAAAACATCGCTCTCGCGCTGAACCTGGTTGACTGGCTCGCGCAGGAGGACAGGCTCGCCTCGGTCCGCTCCAAGGTAGTTTCCTCACGCGACCTGCTCTACTCGTCTCCAACTCATAAGAACGCGGCGCGCTGGCTGAACATCGCCGGCGTGCCCCTGATTTTCATTCTGTTTGGCGCTGTCCGTTCGATCCGCAGGCGGAGATTCGGATTCACTCTGTACGGTCAAGCCGCCGGCGCCAGGGCCGCAAGGAGGCGCGCCGAGTCCGAACAGGAGGATGAAGAGTGAAGAGCAAACAGGTCGGATTCGTCCTCATGGCGTTGATAGCGGTCGGAATAGCCGGTCTGTTATTCCGCGTCTTCGCGGCCGGCTCGGACGAGGTCATCCTCGAAGGGCTAGTGCGGGTCGATTCGCAGGCAAGCGACCGGGTTCTCGTGGAGGGGAATGGGTTCACCACCGAGTTGCAGCGTCTGGGAGACGCCGAACAGGGGGCTTGGTTCGTTGACGATCAGCCCGTGTTCGAGCCCTGGCTCCAGCAGTTCTGGCAAGGCGTTGACGACCTTTATGACGCACAACTTATCTCAACCAATCCCGCAAACCACGAGCGCATGGGAGTCGTGCAGGGCGACGCCATAGAGATGTCGTTCTTCCAGAACAGACGCTCGCTTCAGGAAAAGTTCATCGTCGGCGCGTGGAAGCCAGCCGCCCGCCTCTGCTACGTGAGAAGAGCGGGACACGACGAGACATACGGGATACCTTGTCCCGGAGGCAACATCTTCGACCCGGATCCCGACCGCTGGAAGAACCCGGTGGTAGCCTCGATCCCGCCCAACGAGATAGCGGAGATTCAGTACACTTACCGCGACGAGCAGTTCCTACTGAGGCCCAACGAAGATGGAGAGTGGTTCGTCACCGGCGCGGACGGCTCTGAGAGTCCGGCAATGCCGGTTGCCCTGAACGGCATAATAGGAACGCTCCAGCTCGTTATCGCATCCGGGTTCGAGGACGAGGAAGTGGCGGGCACGCTGAACTTCACCACGCCGGACGCGACGGTTCGCGTCATAACCCGCGAGGACGCGCCCACTCCGGGAACGAGACTGCGCTTCCTCCAGAGGGACGACCGCTCCTTCTACCTGAAGATACCGACCACCTCGACGGTCTATATAGTAGAAGCGCAGAGGGTCGCTCCCCTGCTGCTGAGAATGAGCGACATCGCCGAGCCGCAGCCTGAGAACTGAAGTGGAGAGGGAACGCGCCTGGTTTAGCGACCTAGGCCAACCCGTCCCGGTTCTCGATAGCCTGTCCGTCGGCTGGAAAATCTTCCTCTTCCGGCTCTTCTCCCCTGTTGCGCCGCGCGTGTCCCAGGGCCGCGTGTCCGAACACTATCAACGCCAGAGTGCCTATCGCCAGCACGGTGTTCATTTCACCGGGATTCCACAGATAAGTGAGCGCGATGACAACTCCATAACCTGAGAAAATGCACAAGAGGGATGTGTAGGGCAACTTCTGGCCGCCCAACGCCACTGCTATCCCTACCAACACCGCCAGCACAGCGATCAGGTTTCCAATAGGGAACGGCGAGAAGACTACCAGACAGATTCCACCCAGTACGACCAGGCCGTCCCCGCCCTTGAAGCGTGTGAAGATGGAGTTCCAGTGCCCGACCACGGTCGCGGCGGCCGGCACGAAGAGCCACGGCCCCTCGATGCCCATCTGCTTGGCCGCCAGGATAGCTATCATGCCCTTTAGCGCGTCGCCTAGGACGACAACCGCCGCGGACCTGGGACCGACGTTTCGCCGCACATTCGTCGCGCCCGCGAGACCGGTGCCGATGCTGAAGATGTCAATCCCCTTGCGCCTGCTCACGCGATCCGCCAATGGAATCGCGCCGAGCAGATAGCCAATCGCCACTGAAATCAAGAGGCTCAGAATTTCAGGACTCTCTGCCAATTTACTTCTCCGTCAGATTATCAAGCAGTCTAACATCAAGATACACGTACTATCAAAGTGAACCCGGATCAATGCGGAGATTACCACATAAGACGACAAGGGAAAACCGCAAGATCGCGGCGTCAACGATCTCGCAACGCCACGCGCCGCAAAACAAAGACCCCGGACGGTCATTCCCATCCGGGGTCTTTCAACTATGTCTGGGACACAGATGAGAAAGTCAGGCTTATCTGAGGGAGGCAGTCTGCGTGGCAGCCCGCCTCCCTTCAGACGGGGTTTCAACAACCACTAGGAGCCATCGCCCATCTTCTCATCGTCACTGTCGTCGTCCTTGGGCATCGGATACACCCCGATGTCGTAACGACCCAGCAGCGCCTTGCCCACCATGTCAACGAACATCTTAGACTCGTCATCCAGGATCTTCGCTGCGCCCGATCCGGGATAGTGGGCGCAGAACGGACTCGATGGATCATGTGTGTTGCCGTCGCCGGCCGCCACTCGCATCAGAGTGCAGTTCAGCGTCTCCCACCACGCTCCAACGCTGTAGTGACCGCCCTCTCCGTAGATCTCGGCGGCGGCGTCATTCACCAGACCCTTCGTGATTGCGTCCAGGTCGGCGTACATCTTCTTAGCGGCGGTCATCTGATCTTCAGTCGCTTCGTCTCCGAACAATGCCGCTACCATCTGCTCGCCGTTCAAGGTGTTCCACCAGCGCATCGCCATCGCGCTGTCCATCGGGTACACCCCGATGTCGTAGCGTCCCAGCAGCGCCTTGCCCACCATGTCAACGAACATCTTGGAGTCGTCATCCAGGATCTTCGCTGCGCCGGAACCGGGATAGTGAGCGCAGAACGCGCTCTCAGGGTCAGCCATATTCCCGTCGCCCGCCGCGATCCGCATCAAGCGACAGTCCAGCGTCTCCCACCACTGGCCCACGCTGTAATAGCCGCCCTCTCCGTAGATCTCGGCGGCAGCAGCGTTCACCAGACCCTTGGTAGCGCTGTCCAGGTCAGCGTACATCTTCTTCGCGGCGGTCATCTGATCTTCAGTCGCTTCGTCTCCAAACAGAGCCGCTACCATCTGTTCGCCGTTCAGCGTGTTCCACCAGCGCATCGCCATCACGCTGTCCATCGGGTACACCCCAATGTCGTAGCGACCAAGCAACGCCCTGCCCACCATGTCAACGAACATCTTGGAGTCGTCATCCAGGATCTTCGCCGCGCCGGAACCGGGATAGTGAGCGCAGAACGGACTCTCAGGATCAGCCATGTTCCCGTCGCCCGCGGCGATCCGCATCAGACGACAGTCCAAAGTCTCCCACCACTGGCCTACGCTGTAATAGCCGCCCTCTCCGTAGATATAGGCGGCGGCGGCGTTCACCAGGCCCTTCGTGGTTCCATCCAGGTCGGCGTACATCTTCTTCGCGGCGGTCATCTGCTCTTCAGTCGCTTCGTCTCCGAACAATGCCGCTACCATCTGCTCACCATTCAGCGTGTTCCACCAGCGCATCGCCATCGCGCTGTCCATCGGGTACACTCCGATGTCGTAGCGTCCCAGCAGCGCCTTGCCCACCATGTCAACAAACATCTTAGACTCGGCGTCCAGTATCTTCGCTGCGCCCGATCCGGGATAGTGAGCGCAGAACGCGCTCTCAGGGTCAGCCATGTTCCCGTCACCCGCGGCGATCCGCATCAGACGACAGTCCAGCGTTTCCCACCACTGGCCTACGCTGTAATAGCCACCCTCTCCGTAGATCTCGGCGGCGGCGGCGTTCACAAGCGCTTTGGTCTTGCCGTCCAGGTCGGCGTACATCTTCTTCGCGGCGGTCATCTGCTCTTCAGTCGCTTCGTCCCCGAACAGCGCCGCTACCATCTGCTCGCCGTTCAACGTATTCCACCAGCGCATCGCCATGGGGACATCGGGTATGTCCTCGTAAGACCTGACTGTGAAGTAAACAGGCTCGGAGTAGTCGCTCACCATCGCGCTCGTGGCGGCTGCCACGAAGATGAACCACACGCCATCAGCCAGGTCGGCAGGCAGTTCGATGGACGTCCCACGGGTTGAGGAGCTCTGTATAGTCGCGCCCGGCGTAATGTTCTCCTCGATGGGAGAGGTAGTTACGCTACTGCCGTCACGCGTCTGCTCGATTCCGGGCTGACCCTCGTCTGAGACAGATATCCACTTGATCAGGTAGTAAGTAGTTCCAGGGACTTCGTCCCACTCAACCATTACCGGCTCTCCCAGGGCTTGTGTAACCGTCAGCCCTGTCGGAGTCTCGGATGTCTGAGCTTGCGCGGGTAGCACAGTTGTCATTAGCGCAGCTACCAGCATAACCAACGATACAGAAATGACTTTGATGTTCATCATGTCTTTCTCCTACTATTCATTACTTCTTGTTACTTCCATGGACGCCCTGTGAACCGAACGTCTGACGCCAAAGCCCACTTTGCCACACGAAAGGGAGTAATGCAAATGGCGCGCATCTGGATTGCCTGAAAGTGCCACTGGGAATATGGTAATTACTTGGTATTCGAGGAGCGTCAGCGTCCAAAGCCTCAAATACCATACGACTACCATACGACTGAGAACTTCACTCAGTTTTCCCTTTTATCCCCTCACCCTCTGAGAGAGGGCTAGAGCCTGCCCCTGTACAACGATACGGGGGTGAGGGTAGATAAGCCCTCATTTCGATAATGTTGGAATACTAAGCTGGCGACCAGAACCCCAGCGTCCCTTCCGTCATTGGCAGCGCCGAGCGCATGGGGCCGGTGTCCAGGATGAACACGTGGCTGGTCTGACCGACCTGCCCGCCGAATCCGGCGGTTACCGCGGCCTCATTCAGCGTTCCAGCGAACAGCAGATAGCGGCTGTCGGGTGACCAGAGTTGATGCGAGTAGGCATACTGGTCGAAGAACTGGAACATCGTCAACTGGTCAGGGGAAGGCAGGAAATCCACCAGCGGACTGCTTACCCCCGACGCCACGTCCAGGACCGACCATCTCAACCCGCCCGAAGGATCCGCGAGTGTGACATACGCTATCCTGGAAGAGTCCGGCGACCAGAAGTATGCCAATATGTTCTCGTTCACCTGGGCTGTCGCGTCGAGGTTCTCCGAATCCAACGCTCGAAGCTGCCTGTACACGAACATGACCGTGTTTCCATATAGAATGGGCCTGACATCGTCGGCGACGGCCAGGCGCGAACCGTCCGCGGACCACAGAAACGCGGCATTGACCCCGACCCCGGCAAGCAGCTTCTCCGAACCGGCACCCGACGCGGGCGCCGAATAGAGTCCGAACACAGGACGCGCTACTTCCCTGACCGCGTTGAACTCGTCCAGCCCCGGCATCCAGGCCGGAACCCTGTACGCATTAGATTGGAATGATGTCCTGGAGAGCTGGGTAATATCCTGGGTGCTGACGACGAAGTGGTCCTCATCCCTGTGAACGGCGAGCTTGGCGGAGTCCGACGACCACGACATCCAAAGTGGGCCTCGGTCCAGAACGTATTGGGGATCTTCATCACTCGACGGATCGTCCATGAACAGCGTGAGGCCGCGCTCCTGTGTGGCGGCTATGAACGCCAGCCTGCCGCCGTCCGGCGACCACAGCGGATAGTGGACCACGCCGTCCGCCAACAGACCGGCGAATCCTGGAGCGCTCTCATACAGCGGACGCGACTCCCGGGTAGTGGCCTCGTATAGGAACAAGGTGGTGACCGGCCTGCCGTCGGCGTTCTCAACCACACCGGAATAGACCATCTGGCGGCCGTCGGGCGACCACGTGGGCCATGTGAAGTACCCCGGTCCGGTCGAAATGCGTCGCTCACCCTGACCATCGGGCTGATAGGAGCGTATCTGTCCGTCAGAAGTTACGACCGCTATCCGGTTGACCAGATATTCGGGAGGCCATGAATCGGGCTCTCCGATTACTCTCCCCATTTGCCCCAGGATCGCCAGAACGATGAGTATTGCAGCCAGTACGACAAGGAAGGAATACCTGCCGGGCGAGATAGTCATCCATCTATTACCATATCGAGGCCGACATTCATCGAGGGCGCGGAGTGCGTGAGCGCGCCGACCGATATTATGTCAACACCCGTCTCGGCGATGGCCCGCACCGTTTCTAGCGTGATCCCGCCGGACGCTTCGAGCGCCGCTCTGCCATCTGTGACCTTAACCGCCTCCTGCATCTGCTCGTTGGACATATTGTCCAGCAGCACCAGGTCGGCGCCCGCGTCCAGGACCTCTTCGAGCTGCGCAATGGTTTCTACTTCGATCTCGACTTTGATAGTGTGGGACGCGCCCGCTTGCGCCCGCTTCACCACCTCGCCGATGCTGAATCCCTGGAGGGACAGCGCCTCGATGTGATTGTCTTTAATGAGGATACCGTCCGCGAGATTCTGGCGGTGGTTGTGACCTCCGCCCATCGTTACGGCGTACTTCTCCAACTTGCGCAGGCCCGGAGTAGTCTTCCGTGTGTCCACAATCTTCGCCCGAAGTCCTGAAATCGCGTCAACGTAGCGGCGGGTCTCGGATGCGATGCCGCTCAGGTGTTGCAGAAAGTTGACGGCAGTCCGCTCCGCTTTGAGTATGGACGCGACGCTGCCGCTCACCTGCGCGAGACGGTCCCCAGGGGAAACACTCGACCCGTCCGGCATGAGCGCCTTCGCGCTAAGAGACGGGTCGAATCGCTCGAACACGGCGGTCGCCACATCAACGCCGGCCAGAACCCCCGCGTCCCGTGTGACCAGGGCGGCTTGGCC